>JAAAOM010000037.1 GCA_009908855.1 Bacteroidota bacterium | reverse complement strand
CTCCCTTACCCGGAACATCGTACTTCACCTCGAATTGGTTATTATCCAACCCATTAGTGGATGCAATAGCCAGCTCATCGGTGGTATCAAAAACGGTATAACTTTTACAGTTTTCTAATAAATTCACAACATTATCCGGCAGGGAAATGCTTTTTGCTTTCAATTCTTTTAATAAATCTCTCATCTTCTAAAACTAGTTTGCTGTTATTAATAATTACCGCAATCCTTAAAATTTCTGATAAAAATAAAGTATTACAGTTGATTTTTTATATTATTCTTAAAAATTATATATGCGGGGTTATAATCCATAATACCATTGATTTATTCTCCCAATCGTTTGTAAGGGTATGCGGAACATTTGAGTTAAAATAAAAACTATCACCCTGAACTAAAAAGTATGCTTTTTCATCTAACTGAATTTTTACCTGACCTTCAGTAACATAAACGAATTCCTGTCCCGGATGCTGAATCATAAGGTCTTCTGCCCCCGATCCCCGGTTTAAAATCATCGCATAGGTTTCCATTTGTTTATACGGATCATGATGGGATAGTAAATATAGTTTAGTACCGCTGTTATTTTGTTTGACAAATTTTCTTTCTTCGGCCTTGATTTTTGGATTTTGTGAGAGGGTTTCGAACTCACCGATTAACTCACCAACTGTGCAATGTAAACTATCTGCAATAGCTTTTAAACTAAAAATGGATGGAAAAGCCTTGGCGTTTTCGATCTGCGATAAGGCGCTGACGCTGATACCAACTTGTTTTGCCAAATCACTTAAATGCATTTGTAATCCTTCTCTCTTTCTTTTAATTCTTTCTCCCAGCCTTTTCATGTACTTTAGTCTTTTGGCCTTTAATCAATTTACATTATTGGTGAAGGGTTCATTTGATGAACACATCTTTTTTTTAACCCTGCAAAAATAATTATTATAAATTTAATTTAAATAATTAAATAGTACTTAAAAGAAAACCTGTCTTAATATAGAATACTTCTAAATAACATTCATAAAAAATTGTTGTAAGGCCGGAATGATTTATTAAAGGGGGTATAAAAAGAAAGCCACCTGCCTTAAGATGGGGGAATAACTGCAGATGGCTTTTCAGTTGCTTATGGAGTGGGATTTACAAGGGTTACCTTAAAACCAGGTTACTTGTTACTATTGATTTTATACAATAGGCATTTCAATAGTAACCCTTGATACAGGAAAAAAAATTAAGCATTATTGTAGATGACTCATTTACAATAAATAATAATGTCGGATTATTTTTTCTTATCGATCAAATAATCGATGCTTATTTTTCCCGCTCCAAATACGATTAATGTGAATAACATGATCAGGTAATACAATGGAATCTCAAATCCATTGTCGCCGGCTGCAAACCCATTTCCGATATGTACCGTGAATATAGCCACGAACATAACAATGATCAGCGGTATGGAAATAATTCGGGTTCCCAGTCCCAGCAATAATAAGATAACACCCAATGATTCGGTTGCTGTGGCCAAATAGGCATTCAATGTAGGGAGTGGATAATTCATACTTTCAAACCAGGAAGCAATGCCTTCCAAATTTCCCAGTTTGCGCATAGCCGGATTGTAAAATCCATAAGCAAGGGTTAAACGTAGTAATAATAGTGCTAAATCAGATAACTTACTGACAACCTGTACGTAATTTCGATATAGTTTTTTCATAGTTTGGTTGGTTTAAATTAATTATTGCATCAAGTTACAATATTTTGCAGTACATGAATCAATGTCATCAAGTTCAAGGTATTTTATAAACGGAACCCCTTGCTCACCCCTAAAGTCCCTGAAGGCCTGCACGCTGATCCCTTTAGAGACTGTCCCGAATAGCGGGAGAAGAAAAGGGTGTGCAGAAGGCAAATTCTATTAACTAAAACGGCATATTATAATAGCCGGATTAAAAATGATAAACGGTGTAAATAAAAAAATGCTGTCCGGATAACATTACGAACAGCATTCCAGGAATAACGGATTACTTACCGCATTTACCTTCTCCGCACTTCTCCTTATCCGATTTTTTATCACTGTCGCCTTCACCACATTTACCTTCTCCGCATTTTTTATCGGACTTTTTCTTACTGTCTCCATCGCCACATTTACCTTCACCACATTTTTCTTTATCGGCATCGCTTTTTTTGTCGCCGTCGCCACATTTACCTTCACCGCATTTACCTCCGTCATCACATTTAGCAATGCTGGCAAAGCTGGCTGTTTCGGTTGATGTACCTTTAGATAATTCAGCAATTTCAGTTGTTTCTTTTTGAATTTCCGAAATGTTTAATCCATTAGCCTGTACAATAAAAAATGCAAAGGCGCCGGCAATTAGTAAACCTGCCATTAGTGTAAATAGCTTAAGTTGTTTTTTTTCAATTTTCATGGTCTTTCAATTTTTTGTGAAACAAATTATTTTGATTAGTTCACTTGCGTAGACGAAACAACTTTGATATTCTTACATTATTTTATCGATTAATTGGCTTTAAATTTTCATTCACCATTTCAGTCATTTTTTGTTTGCGTTGTTCCGGAATTTTAACTTGCGGGTGCATATCTTTTTTCTCGATTTTCAGATATTCTGCTATTTTATGTGAAATGAGTTGTAGCTCTTTTTCATACATTTTACAAAATACGCACATTACATGATGCATACGCAATGAAATATGCTCCCAAATGGTCAGTTTTTCATGTTGCTTTTTTGAGCTCAGGTATGATGCATGTTCACATGATATCATGTGTGAGCTCATGCTTTTCATGAGAATTTTCAGAAAAAATTTTTTCATTCTAAGTAGCGCTATAATTATTTTATCCAATATTTTTCAAGGCATTCGCGCATTTTTACGCGTGCCCTGTGCAGTATCACCCAAAGGTTAGACGCAGTTAAATTCAGTTCCTTACACACTTCTTCGGTTTCCAGTTCTTCCATTATCCGCAATGTAAATGTAGCCGCCCATTTATCCGGTAACCGTTCGATGCATTGTTGAAGAATTTGCATAAACTCACGGGAGTCCATTTTTCCGGCTTCATCCAGATCAATTAACTGCGGTAAATGATCGGGTTTCCATGCACCTTTGTTATCACCTTCTTCTCTGAAATGATCCAATACAGGGGCTTCTTTGTCAGTGGATTTCTTTCGGTACACATCAATTATTTTTCTTTTGAGGATGGCTACCAGCCATGTTTTTTCGGAGCTTCTACCTTCAAAGTTATCCCTCGCCTTTAAGGCAGATAAAAAGGTGTCCTGAACAAGGTCCATCGCTGTCTCATCATCATTAATCCGAACTTTGGCGTATTGATACAGGTAATCGCTGTAATTATCCACCCATTTTTCGGGTCGCAGTGTATGCTTATTCTTAACAGTCATTTTGGCTAATAAGGTTGTTATAAGAATTACCAATATAATGAAAATTATTATCTGCATGTTTATTTTTGAATTAATTACCTTTGTTATTAAAGCAATTCATCCATGGCTCATTTATCTGTCGTAAAGGCATCAGCAGGTTCAGGAAAAACATTTAAACTTACCCTGGAATATTTAAAGTTGTTGTTTATAAAACCGGACGTATATCGTAATATCCTTGCTGTTACTTTTACCAACAAGGCCACATACGAAATGAAAGACCGCATTTTAAAGGAGCTGAACAGGTTGGCAAAAATGGAACCCACGCCTTATGCCGGTATATTATCGGCTGATTTAAATAGTTCTGAGGAAGCAATAAGGCAGAAAGCCGAACATATTCTGGAAAGAATTTTACATGACTACTCCAAATTTTCCATTGAAACCATCGATTCATTTTTTCAGCGACTCATTCGGGCTTTTACCCGCGAAATGGGATTAAATGCCGGTTACCGTGTTGAATTAAATACCAGCGAGGTGCTGGAAGCGGGAGTAAACCGTTTGCTATTGCGAATGGATGAAGATGAAAATCTCAGAAACTGGCTTACCCAATTTGCCGGTGAAAAAATACTGGAGGGTAAAAGCTGGAATATTCGTGATAATATCAAAAGCCTGGGAAGGGAACTTTTCAATGAGGCTTATAAGCTGAAATCCGTGCAATTACAAAAAATCATTAGTGAACCGGGTTTTATTAAAAAATATCAGTTCGAGCTGTTGACAATCATTAAAAAATTTGAAACCAATCTGGCTAAATGGGGTGCTGAGGCGGTAACAAGAATAGAAGACCAGGGCTTATCGATTGATGATTTTTCCTTTAAAAAAAATGGTGTGGCCGGTTTTTTTGTTAAAATTCAAAATAAGGATTTTGAAATAAAGCAACGGGTGAGTGATGCTTTGAAAGACCCGGATAAATGGTATAGCAAGTCGTCTGGTAAAAAGGCACAAATCGATTCACTGGTCAAAGGTTATTTGTTAGACCATTTACAACAAATTGTTGATTTTATATTTCGGCATGGAGCAGCATATTACACAGCCAAAACAATTTCAGAAAATTTATATACCCTGGGCATACTCAATGACCTGTCGGAAGAAGTAATGAATTACTGCCGGGACGAAGATCTATTCCTGATCAGCGATTCGGCATTTTTTTTAAACGGCATTATCGGTAATAATGACACGCCATTTATTTACGAGAAAGTGGGCAATTATTACCATCATTTTATGATCGATGAATTTCAGGATACCTCTGAAATTCAGTATCAAAATTTTAAACCCTTGTTAGCCAATAGCCTGGCTGAAAATAAAAAGAATTTTTTGGTAGGTGATGTCAAACAATCCATTTACCGCTGGCGCAACACCAATTGGGAAGTATTTGAAAAACAGGTTAAGACTGATTTTATTCAACAGATTCAGGAATATAGCCTGGGCAAAAACTGGCGCAGTTTGCCCAATATTGTAAATTTTAATAATAAATTATTTGAACAGCTGCCGGTCATATTACAGGAACATTATAATAATCAAACAGATTCACCAATTGATGACGAAGTAAGGCTTGAAGGTTGGGATGATATGATCCGGTCGGTATATAAGGAAGTATTCCAGGAACCCGCCGGCCAAATCAAACACAAACCTGATGCGGGCTATGTAGAAATTTGTACCGATGAACTGGAGGAAGACCAGGTTTTGGAAAAGATGGTAGCTGATATAAAAAAATTACAGGATACCGGTTACCGTGCGGGTGATATTGCCATATTGGTGCGTAAATCGAAACAGGCCAAAGAGGTGGTGCAATATCTTTTGGAACAATCGCAGGAATCGGATAAGTATAATTTAGCCGTAGTATCCAATGAAGCATTGCTTATTAATTACTCCAATTCTGTCAACCTAATTATCGATACTTTACATTACCTGGTCTATCCTGAAGATGACATCAATACTTTTGAGTTGGCCTATTATTATCATTTACTTGGTGATGATCCTGATAAGGCAACCCTGAAAAATCCGTTGACAACTATCAATTTCAATAGTCATCCGTTGCATACATTTATTTCAAAACATGTACTAAATAAAATCACGGGATTAAAACAATATACCTTATTTGAAATTATTGAACAGGTTATTGCTATTTTTAAGCTGTACCACATTGCTAACGACCGTTTATATCTTAATCGTTTATTGGATGTGTCTCTGGCTTTTCAGGAACGGTATGGCTCGGATATATATTTGTTTTTGGAATACTGGGCTGCCGAAAAAAGCAATCTTTCTGTTAACCCATCAGGAAGTCAGGATGCCATACAGGTTTTAACCATTCACAAAGCCAAAGGGCTTGAGTTTAAAACAGTGCTAATACCTTTTTGCGACTGGGCACTTGACCATAAACGTAATGATGTGATACAGTGGTGTAAAACCCAACAGCAACCATTTGATCAGCTGCCGCTGGTGCCAATAAGGTATGCATCCTCTTTGAAGCAAACTTATTTTGTTAAGGACTATTACCATGAAATGGTAAAAACATTCATCGACAACCTTAATTTGCTGTATGTTGCTTGTACCAGAGCTAGTGAAGCATTGATAATTACTGCATCGCAAAGTGCAGGTGCTAAAATATCCCACATAGGTCATTTATTATTCGGTGGCTGTCAGGCATTAACCAGGCAGGATGAAATTACCTGTGATCAGGAATTTGCTGTTTTCACATGCGGAAATATTAGAAGTCAATCATCTGATGGCGTACTTGATTATGGTGTGGATGAATTTTCTGAATTTTATACATCTCAATCCTGGCAGGATAAGATAAAAATTGCCTTCCAGGGTAACGACTTTTTTGATTCGTTTAAACAGGACGGACGGGATCAGGTAAGGACTTACGGTCAGCTAATGCATGCTATATTTTCGGGTATTAATAACCTCAATGAGGTGGAACAGTCCGTTAATGAGGAGTATTTTACAGGAAAAATCAGTAAGCACGAACGTGATGCTTATATTCGTGAAATAGGGCAAAAAATTAATGGCAACCAACTGATAAAGGAATGGTTTGCACCGGGGCAAAAAATTTATACCGAGAGAACCATTTACCTGAAAAACGGTGAAAAATACCGACCCGATCGGGTTATTTGGAATGAGGATGGTATGATGGTTGTTGATTATAAGTTCGGAGAGAATCCTTCATCAAACGATATTGAGCAGGTTAAGCATTATTTAAAACTGGTGGAGGAAATGGAAGAAAAGCCTGCAACAGGGTATATATGGTACTATCATTTAGATAAGGTAGAAAAAGTAGAAGCACAAACTACAGAAAGAGGTCAGTTAACATTATGGTAGAGAGCACAACCTATAAATGGGGAAATACAAGGCGGTTTAATGCGTATTCTAATTATTTCAGGTCGCAATTTGGTGAGCGGGTACAAAAGTTAAGCATAAATGCCGGATTTACCTGTCCTAATCGCGATGGAAAAGTATCAACCGGAGGTTGTACATATTGTAATAACCAATCTTTTCAGCCGGCCTATTGTCAACCTTCTAAATCAATCAGTGAACAGATACAGGAAGGAATATCGTTTCATCGAATTCGATACCGTAATGCTTCAAAGTTCTTAGCTTATTTCCAGTCTTACAGCAATACCTATAAGCCGCTCAGTGAATTAAAAAATCTGTACGGGGAGGCTTTATCTCAACCTGGTGTAATTGGATTGATCATCGGAACACGACCCGATTGTGTTGATGAAGAAAAACTGAATTACCTGGCTGAATTAAGCCGTCAATATTATGTAGTGCTTGAATATGGCATTGAATCGGTATACAACCAAACATTGCAAACGATCAACCGTGGCCATGATTATGAGATAGCGCGCATAATGGTTGAAAAAACAGCAGGAATGGGTATTCGCACAAGCGCTCATTTTATCATTGGCCTTCCCGGCGAAGGGTCTGAAAAACTGTTGAATACGGCATCAGTAATCTCCAAACTTCCATTGCATACTGTTAAATTTCATCAATTACAAATTGTAAAGGGAAGTCAAATGGAGATTGACTACCTGGCTAATCCAACAGATTTTCATTTATTTTCGTTACATGACTACCTTAATATATTGGTGGCCATGATCGAAAGGTTGAACCCCGACATAATAGTGGAGCGTATTGCGGGAGAGGTATCACCGGATTATCAGGTAAACAAAGGATGGGCTATGCGATCTGATCAGGTAACACAACTTTTTGAAAACAAACTCAAACAACAGGACACATGGCAAGGCAAGTATTACCAGTGAATAAAATCGGCATATATCTTATTGGCATTTTTTGGGCTGTTGGCATTTTTGATGCACATGCACAAAACGGCACTTTTGTAATGCAACCGGGTGATCTGTTATTTCAGGATATAGATTGCGGTGAACTGTGCGATGCCATTGAAACAGTTACAAAAGGAAAATACAACTCCGATTTATCGCATATTGGCATAGCGGATACTTTGAATGGTCAGGTAATTGTGTTGGAAGCAGTATCATCCGGGGTTATGTATACATCCCTGGACAGTTTTTTGCAACGCAGTACAGATACAACCGGAAATCCCAAAGTTTTTGTCGGCAGGCTTCATAAGGAGTATCATTCGGTTATACCACATGCACTCACAAAAGCACGAAACCTTATAGGCCGGCCTTATGACAATATTTATGATATAACCGATTCATCCTATTATTGCTCTGAGCTTGTTTACTTTGCTTATCAGGATAATCAGCAATCCCCGTTGTTTCAATTGTGGCCGATGACATTCAAAGCCCCCGGTGATACCGCTTATTTCCCTTCCTGGAAGCAATATTATCAATCATTGAATCATCCGGTGCCGCAGGGCAAACCGGGGCTGAATCCGGGTAGTATCTCATTGTCAGATAAACTTGAGATTGTTCATATTTATGGATATCCCGCCGGATGGAAAAAAACAAATAATCCATGAAAACATTTCTGGAAGAAGTATGCGATGCATTGCTGCAAAAATATGGTAATTCGTTGAACGAACTGTGCCTTGTTTTCCCGAGCAAACGGGCCCGCGTTTTTTTTGAACGTTATGTACAACAACAAATCGTTAAAACAATTTGGGCACCTGAATATACTACCATCAATCGACTGATGGAAGATTTGTCGGATTTACAACTCATTGATCCGATGAAGCTTATTTTTACATTGTATAAATGCTATGGCAGGTATACACAATCAAACGAAAGCTTTGATTCATTTTATTTCTGGGGAGAGACCCTATTATCTGACTTTGATGATATAGATAAATACCATGTAAATGCCCATGATTTATTTCAGAATCTGTCTTCCTTAAAGGAAATGGAAGATACATTTACTTATCTTGATAACGACCAGCTAGAATTGATAAAACGGTTCTGGAACACATTTAATACCTCTAAAATATCTGATAATCAGCGTGAATTTATTGCCGTATGGGAAGTGCTGAAAGGTATTTACGATGAATTAAAACGCTCCTTACAGGATAATAAGTTGGGATACGAAGGCATGATATATCGCAATGTTGTTGAAAAAATTGACAACAATACCTTGCCTGTAGATGCATACAAACAGTTTGTTTTTATCGGTTTTAATGCACTTAATAAATCGGAACATAAATTGTTCGATTATTTAAAACGGCATAACAAAGCATTGTTTTTTTGGGATTACGACACCGATTATATCGGCAACAGTTACCACGAAGCAGGACGGTTTTTGCGTGAAAATATCAGGTTGTATCCTACGAATGCTCATGTTCAGAAGCCAACCAACACTTTTCGGTCTGATGATAAACATATACAAATTGTTGGTACTACCGGTGAATTTGAGCAAACCAAAATCATTCCCGGTTTATTGGCACCCCTTCTCGAATCTTCTCATAAAACAGATCGCACTGCCATTGTGCTGGCTGATGAACAGCTTCTAATTCCTGTATTGTACAATATACCCTCCCAAATCTATCAGATAAATGTAACGATGGGTTATCCCTTGGGAGGTACATCGCTTTATAAATTACTTGAAAACGTATTACAGATTATGGGATACGTGCAGGGAAATCAAAACAAATCAGTTCATTTTCAATTACTCATTCCCTTGCTTACACATCCTTTTGCCCATTATTTGTTCAAATCTCCACAGGAATTTCATAACACCTTGATCGAAAAAAATATTCAATACGTATCTCATCAATATTTATCAGACCATCACACATTTTATGCTCTGTTGGATGCACCTGACAGCGGTACCATCAGTCAAAAATTAATGTTTTTGCTGCAGGAAATTTCGGAAAAAGCCCAAAATGACCTGTCAAAATTTGAGCTCGAGCAGATGTATGCTGTTTATACCCAATTAAACCGATTGGATGCAATTGTTAAAGAAGAAGGTACAACCTTCACGATCAAAACATTTCTTCGCTTATTACGGAAAATCATACGATCCTCTACAGTTTCATTTGTAGGCGAACCCTTATCGGGTTTACAGGTAATGGGAATATTGGAGACAAGAGCGCTGGATTTCGATAATCTGATTATTCTTTCCTTAAATGAAGGTATTTATCCCAAGCCATCCAATGTTCCGTCATTTATACCGCAGAATTTAAGACGGGCGTTTGGCCTGCCCACACCCGAACATCAGGATGCCATATATGCTTATTATTTTTATCGTTTAATACACCGTGCCAACAATGTAACCTGTTGTTACAATGCTGATCAGGCAAATAGTAAAGGAGAGGTCTCCCGATTTATCAGGCAGTTACAGTTTAATCCGAAATATAATACTGTCGATAAAAATGTTCCTAATTATATAGGTATCAATACCCGTGATTTCAAAGCAATTAAAAAAACACCCGAGATACAGGAAAAATTAATGCAGTATACACAATCCGGTAATAAATACTTATCTCCTTCAGCATTGAATACCTATTTGGATTGCAGCATCAAGTTTTATTACCGGTATATGTTGGGTTTAAAAGAAGCAGAAGAAATTACAGAAGAAATTGATGCGTTGATTTTCGGGAATATTCTCCACCATACAATGGAATTGATTTATAGTGATATGAAACAACATGAAATAACTTCAGACACGATTGATCAATTACTGAAAAGTCCGGCGCGCATTGATGATTATCTCCAAAAAGCACTGGCTGAAACCTTCATCAAGGAAGACCTACACCAACAACTAAAGGGAAACAATACCATTGTACAATCGGTGATACGTAAATATGTGCTGCAAATACTGGAAATTGATAAAAATTATGCACCGTTTACGATTGAATCCTTGGAAGGGTATCATGAAAAATGGGTGCCTGTTGAATTTACCGACCAAGCTATTCAGGTAAGAATAGGCGGCAAGATTGATCGGATTGATGCCAATAATGGGCGGTTGCGAATTGTTGATTACAAAACAGGAAAAAAGAAAAATACATTTAAGGATATTGAAGAAACATTTTGGCGTTCGGATGAAAATAGGCCTGCTGCTGTTTTTCAGGTATTCTTGTACAGTTATTTATATACCGGTAAGCGCAAAGAAAATGTAGAACCCCATTTAATATTTATTCGTGATATCTATAGTTCAGCGTATTCCGGTCAGGTTTTTCAATCGCAGAATAACCAGCGTATACCTGTTCAAAATTATAAGGATGTAGCCGGGGAGTTTGAAGAAAATGTACATAAGTTGTTACAACACATTTACAATCCCGATATTCCCTTCAAACAAACCACCGAAGAGAAACATTGTGAGCGCTGCGAGTTTTCACGTTTTTGTTGGAGATGAAAAAGTGGTATTGCCTGCCAAACTTTGTGGTAATAAGATTATTTAAAAGGATTACATTAAAATTAATTCAATAATTGTTTACTCCATTAAATCCGGCCTGCGTTTACGAGTCAGCTCAACGGCCTGGTTATGTTTCCATTGGTCGATATTGGCTTTGTGGCCGCTTAGAAGTATGTCAGGAACTTTCCAGCCGTTATAGTCAGCAGGTCTTGTATAAACCGGCGGAGACAGTAAATTATCCTGAAATGAATCAAACAACGCCGATGTTTCATCGGAAATCACACCCGGTATAAGCCTTACCGTACTATCTATAATCACCGAAGCAGCCAGCTCGCCACCGGTTAATACATAATCACCAACTGAAATTTCACGTGTAATCAAATGATCCCGTACACGTTGATCCACTCCCTTGTAATGGCCACATAGAATAATAATATTTTTAAATGTTGAAAACCGGTTTGCCGTTTGCTGTTTATACAATTCGCCATCAGGTGTTGTAAAGATAACTTCATCGTACATTCTTTCCTTTTTCAGTTTATGTATAACACGATCTATTGGTTCAATACTCATTACCATGCCGGCTTCACCACCAAAGGCGTAATCATCTACATTTTTATGCTTATTGGTGGAGTAGTCGCGTAAATTATGCACATGTATCTCAACAAGATTTTTTTCCCTGGCTCGTTTAACAATTGAATAGTTGATCGCGCTGTCTAATAATTGAGGTAAAACCGTAATAATATCTAACCGCATATATAAAGTTTTTGTAAAAATAATATTAAACTAAACTCAACCGCTATTCTTATTGTTTAAAAAACAGAGACATGGATATAGTAGGAATGAATATTGCAAATCAATTCCAAAATGTAAACTTTGATACATGACACTTTAATCTTATTTTCGTACCTTGGACAAAAGGTTTTAAGACCATCGTTATGAATGACACCAATGACTCTGTTCGTAAAGAACAATTCGGTAATGAAAAAGACACCGAAAATACGGAGCAAAACAACAACGCTGAAATAAGTCCTGATAAATCTCAACCAAAGGACCTGAATGCGGAATCGGATGATTCGGATGATAACGAATCACAACATTCGGAAAAAGAGGAAAAATCAGAGGAACCATTCACCTCCGATGAAAGTACTTCTGATGAGCATGCGGCTGCCGAATCGGTTGATCAACCAGGTAATGAATCTGTACAGGAACAGCAACCTGATACTCCGAAGGAGCCGGATTATTCCCAATACAATAAGCAGGAATTACTAAATGAATTCAAAAAATTGAATGCCCGGGGGGATATCATCCATTTGAATCATCAGATCAATTCCATTCGAAACCTGTTTTACAAAAAGCATAACGAGGAAATTGAGCAGGCAAAGGATGAATTTGTCAGAGCCGGTAATCAGGAGGCTGATTTTAAACCGGCCGATGATGCTGTAGAAAATGAATTCAGGCAAGAATTGAATAAATACCAGCAATTAAAAGCTGATTACAACAATAAACTGGATGAGATAAAAAAACGCAACCTGGAGGAAAAATATAAGATCATTGAAGGGATCAAAAACCTGATAAACAGCCAGGAATCAATCAATGACACGTTTCAGGAATTTCGTGAATTGCAGCGTAAATGGCGTGAAACAGGTATTGTACCACAGCAGGAATTAAAAAACCTTTGGGAGAGCTACAATTATAATGTTGAGAAGTTTTACGATTATATAAAGATTAATAAAGAACTCAGGGATCTTGATTTCAAAAAAAATCTCGAAGCCAAGATAAAACTATGCGAACAGGCTGAAGAACTATTGTTAGAACCTAATATTGTTACCGCCTTCAGGCAGTTGCAGGAATATCATAATCAATGGCGTGAGATTGGCCCGGTTCCCAAAGAAAACCGCAAAGAGCTTTGGGAACGATTCAGGGAAGCCACCTCAACCATTAATAAAAAGCATCACGAATATTTCGAGAACCTGAAAAAAGAGCAGAAAGCCAACCTCGAAAAGAAAACCGAATTGTGTGAAAAGGCCGAAGCCATGGCTGATGTGGTATATGAATCGCAAAAGGACTGGGAAGTAAAATCGAAAGAGATCATCGAACTACAGCGGATATGGAAAACCATTGGCTTTGCCCCTAAAAAACACAATACCAAAATCTACCAACGATTCAGGGAGGCCTGTGATAAGTTTTTTGATAATAAACGGGAATATTATGCGCAGAATAAGGAGGAACAATTGGATAATCTGCAGCGTAAAACCGATTTATGTGTTCAGGCCGAAACGCTCAAAGACAGTACTGATTGGAAACGCACAACCGACGAATTGATCCGGTTACAGAAGAAATGGAAAGAAATTGGTCCGGTTCCGCGAAAAAATTCAGAAGAAATATGGAAACGGTTCAGGGCGGCCTGTGATCAATTTTTTAATCGTAAATCCGATCATTTCAGTAATATCGATTCTGAATACGAAGAAAATCTTAAAAAGAAAAACGAGATCATTGATAAAATCGAAAATTTTGAGCCAGGCACTGATGTACAGGAAAATATTAACACTTTAAAAACCTTCCAGCGCCAATGGTCTGAAATAGGTTTTGTACCTTATAAAGAGAAAGATAAAATTCAGGAACGATACAGACTTGCCCTGAATAAACATTTCGATAACCTGAAAGTAAACGAGGATCGCAAAAACCTGATTAAATACAAGGCCAAGCTCGATAATATAGCCGCCAAACCCCGACCGGTATTAAAATTCAGGCAGGAGCGAGAGAAATTCTTCAATAAATTAAAACAGTTGGAGAATGATATCACCCTCTGGGAAAACAATATTGGCTTCTTTTCTTCTTCTGACAGTGCCAATGAGATGCGAAAAGATTTTGAAAACAAAATCAAACGGGGAAAAGAAAAAATTCAGGTGTTGGAAGAAAAGATTCGTCAAATTGATGATATGATCGATAAGGCCGAAGATTAGGGCGAATCATATAATAGATGCGCAATTTTCATTTCCTGCCATTTAGTTTTTATAATAACACCTTTCAACTCAGTACCTGACTCAAATCATGATTATTCATACAGAAATATTCACCATTCGCTGTTAACAGACGATGCAAAGTTTTGCATTATTAATAATAGAAGTGTGGAAATTAATTGCTTACTTTGCGACTTTAAAAAAAATTAATAATTGACAACAACCAAATACATATTCGTTACCGGTGGTGTAACATCATCGTTAGGGAAAGGTATTATTTCCGCTTCGCTGGCTAAATTACTACAGGCCAGAGGTTACAGTGTAACCATTCAAAAATTGGATCCGTACATTAATGTCGATCCGGGAACATTAAATCCTTATGAGCACGGAGAATGCTATGTAACAGAAGATGGTGCCGAAACAGACCTTGACTTGGGCCATTACGAACGGTTCCTGGGTATTCCTACTTCGCAGGCCAACAATGTAACCACCGGACGAATTTATCAGACTGTCATTGAAAAAGAACGCAAGGGTGATTACCTGGGTAAAACCGTGCAGGTAATTCCGCATATTACCGATGAAATTAAACGACGTATTAAACTGTTAGGTTCCAAACATAAATTCGACGTGGTTATTACCGAGATTGGCGGAACAGTTGGTGATATTGAGTCGTTGCCTTATATCGAAGCAGTTCGTCAATTGCGCTACGATTTGGGAAGTGAAAATTCATTGGTGATTCATCTTACATTGGTTCCGTATTTATCGGCATCGGGCGAATTGAAAACCAAACCTACCCAGCATTCGGTAAAGGAATTGCTGGAAAACGGTATTCAGCCAAACGTACTCGTTCTACGCACCGAGAAGGACCTGGCCATTGACATACGCAAAAAAGTAGCATTGTTTTGTAATGTTGACCTGGATTCGGTTGTTCAGTCCATTGATGTATCCACCATTTATGAAGTACCCCTGCGCATGCAGGAGGAAAAACTGGATGCTGCCGTATTGCGCAAACTCTCGTTACCACCGAAGGTTGAACCGGATTTATTACCGTGGAAAGAATTTTTAAAAAAATTACATGACCCTAAGCATAAAATTAAAATTGCATTGGTGGGTAAATATGTTGAATTGCCGGATGCTTACAAATCAATTCATGAGTCATTTATCCATGCCGGAGCAGTGAACGATTGTGCCGTGGAGCTGGATAGCATTCATTCAGAAGATATTACGGGCGATAATTATGTTAAATGCTTGCAACAATACGATGGTATTTTAGTAGCTCCGGGATTTGGGGGCAGGGGTATTGATGGCAAGCTGTTGGCAGTGCAATATGCGAGGGAGAACAACATACCGTTTCTGGGAATTTGTTTGGGTATGCAATGTGCCGTCATCGAATTTGCCAGAAATGTGCTCGGGATAGAAGATGCCCACAGCACAGAAATATCCCATAAAACACCCAATCCGGTAATTGATTTAATGGAAGAACAGAAAAATATTGTTGATAAAGGCGGTACAATGCGACTGGGCGGGTATCCGTGCGATATTAAGAAAAACTCCATTGCCATGAAAGCCTATAGAAAAAATCATACCATTGAACGACACCGTCATCGGTATGAGTTTAACAATGATTACCTGGAGCCTTTTGAAAAAGCCGGTATGATTGCAACGGGTGTAAATCCGGATACCAATCTGGTTGAGATAATGGAACTCACCGAACATAAATGGTTTCTGGGTGTACAGTTCCATCCTGAATACAGCAGTACGGTTCTGAAACCACATCCGCTGTTTGTAGAATTCGTAAAAGCATCTATAAAATAAAAAATACCAATAATTTAATATGGACAGAAATTCAGTCATGGGTCTTGTTTTAATTGCTGCCATTTTGGTGGTTTGGGGTATTGTTACCAAACCCAGCCAGGAGGAATTAAAGGAGGCCCAACGAAAGCAAGATTCCCTGGAAATTGTAAGACAATTAGAACAGCAACAAGCTATACAGGATGAACAACAACAACAGCAGGAGCAAAAGGTTCAGGGTGCAAGTGAAGACCGGGAGTCTGCTAATATTAAAAATTTACAATCGAAATACGGTGCATTTGCACAGTCCGGAGCCGGAGAAAAACAGATTATTACCCTCGAGAATGATCTTCTCAGGCTGGAAATATCGAACAAAGGCGGTCGACCCTTTTCGGTTGAGTTAAAAAATTACAAAACCTATGACCAACAACCGCTGGTGTTATTCGATGGTGATTCTACGGTATTTGGACTTCAGTTTTTTTCACAAAACCGTACCATTGCCACCAACGATCTGTTCTTTACACCGGTGGATACGTTGCGGTCCACATACAATGCATCCAAACGCGAGCAAACAGCAAGGTTCAGGTTATATGCTGGTGAAAACAGGTATATCGAATACAGTTATACCATATTTCCGGGTTCCTATATGATTGATTTTGATATGCAATTCATGAATATGGGGGAGTTGATACCGCAAAATCTAACTGCATTGGATTTGGTATGGGATATGTACATGCCAAAATCTGAAAAAGGCAGAGATAACGAAAGCCAGTGGACCAGTATTTATTATAAGCATCATCAGGAAGAGGACGTTGAAGATATAGGTTTACGATCAAAAAAAGAAGAATTATCCGAAGATATACCTACCCGTTTGAAATGGATTGGTTTCAAAGATCAATTTTTCTCTTCCGTGTTTATTGCCAATGAAAGTTTCACAAACGGACTGCTCACCGCCCGTAATTTTGAGTCAGGTAAATATTTAAAGCGATTTACGGCAGAACTGGGCATTGAATATGACCATTTTGAAACCAAAGCAAAGGAATTTCAATTCTATTTTGGCCCTAATAAATACAAAATTCTGAAGGAGTATGACAAACTACAACTCAGCGAACTGGTTGAGATGGGAGGGGGGATCATCCGTTGGATCAATAAATTTGTTATTATTCCTATTTTCGATGTGCTTAATAATTCCATCAGTAATTATGGTATCATCATACTGTTGCTGACCATTATCATCAAAGTAGCCTTATTTCCGTTAACTTTCCGTTCCTATTTATCACAGGCACGTATGCGTGTTTTAAAACCACAGGTTGATGAGATTAATAAAAAATACCCGGCGGAAAAAGCGATGGAACGACAGAAAGCAACCATGGAGCTGTATCGGAAAGTAGGTATTAGTCCTATGGGAGGGTGTTTACCAATGTTGTTGCAAATGCCAATACTTTTTGCGATGTTCAGATTTTTTCCGACATCCATTGAACTTCGTCAGGAAAGTTTTCTATGGGCGGATGATTTATCAACCTACGATTCCATTGTAAATTTACCGTTTGAGATTCCTTTTTATGGCGATCATGTTAGTTTGTTTACCATTTTAATGACCGTAACAACGCTTATTTCCATTAAAACAAATAGCCAAATGACCTCATCGTCACAAATGCCGGGCATGAAAACAATGATGTATATTATGCCGTTTATGCTGCTGTTTGTGCTTAATAATTTCTCGGCAGGGCTTACGTATTATTATTTCCTGGCTAATGTGATTACTTTTGGACAAAATGCAATCTTTAAACAGGTTATTGATGAGGATGCCATCAAGAAAAAGCTGGAAGCCCGCAAAGCAAAGCCAAAGAAAAAGTCGAAATTCCAACAACGCATGGAAGAAATGGCTAAACAGAAAGGTTACCAAACGCCAACAAAGCGGAAATAGTAAGAGGTAAACAAAAAAATTATCAATCCTCAATGAAGTCCGCAAACGTTCATTGGGGATTTTTTTTAGAAACGCAATTAATAATAAAGCAATGAAATTAGTTAACGGCAATTATCAAATTGATGGTGTTCAGGTTTCGGACCTTTGCAATAAGTATGATACTCCTCTTTACGTTTACGAAACAGCCAAAATGGAGGAGCAGTATAATACCTTAAAAAAATCTTTTAAAGGCCTTGATCTTCAGATTAATTATGCCTGCAAAGCACTCACCAACATTAATGTACTTAAATTTTTTAACCAACTGGGTACAGGGCTTGATACGGTTTCAATACAGGAAGTACAACTGGGTTTAAAAGCAGGGTTTAAACCGGAGAATATATTGTATACGCCCAATTGTGTTTCGTTGGCCGAAATTGACCAGGCCATTGGTTATGGCGTGCGCATTAACATCGATAACATAAGCATACTTGAGCAATTTGGGGACAAATATGGCAATACCGTTCCGTTGGGTATTCGAATCAATCCGCATATTTTAGGTGGCGGTAACAGCAAAATATCAACCGGAAATATCGATTCCAAATTTGGTATTTCTATTTATCAATTGGCACATGTGCATCAAATTATTGAAAGCTATGACCTTAAATTGGAAGGGTTACACATGCATACAGGTTCTGATATTCTTGATACCGAGGTGTTTCTATCGGGCATTGAGATCATGCTTAACACTGCGATGGATTTTAAAGGACTCAAATACATTGACCTGGGCAGTGGTTTTAAAGTGAAATATAAACCTGATGATGTATTTACCAATATCGAAGAGTTAGGTAAAGAAGTGAGCAAACGCTTCAAAACATTTTGCCGTGAATATGGTGATGAGCTCACATTGATTTTTGAACCGGGTAAGTTTTTGGTGAGTGAAGCAGGATACTTTTTTGCCCGGGTGAATGTTATTAAACAAACACCGGCAACAGTTTTTGCAGGATTAGACACAGGACAGAATCACCTGATACGCCCTATGTTTTACGATTCGTATCACCAGATACTAAATGTATCCAGGCCGCAAAATCGTTCCAGGGTGTACAGTGTAGTTGGTTACATTTGTGAAACCGATACCTTTGGGTGGAACCGCCGTATTAATGAAATAGCAGAAGGAGATGTTTTGTGCTTTTTAAACACCGGTGCCTATTGTTTTCAAATGTCTTCGAATTATAACTCCCGCTATCGGCCGGCAGAAGTACTGATTCATAAAGGCAGTGATTATCTCATTCGCGAACGTGAGAATATGGAGGATTTATTGAGGAATCAGGTTGAGGTGGATTTTTAGGTGTAGCAGGATAAATTTCAAAGATCCTTTGACAAATTACAAATAATGATCAATTACCAATATTCAATGGTATAAATGGTGCATATTTTTCAGGGAAGTTTGGAATATGTTTTTTGTGATTTGGGTCTTAGTTGATTTTTTGGAAAACATGTTTTGGTATATATCTCACATTGTTGCTTCATGATGTTTCTTGTTCAGAATCAACTGCCCCATTTTTTCGTATAATTTGTGTGATTTAATGGGTTTTGCAAGATATCCATCAAATCCGGCTGTCAGACAGTTTTCCTCTTCATCGCTCATGGCGTATGCAGTTTGAGCAATGATAGGTACATTTGGTAAAATCTTTTTGATGGCTGCCATGGCTTCGTAGCCGGTTACATTGGGCATTTTTATATCCATTAAAATAATATCCAGGTGTACGTTATTTCGCGCCAGGGCAATAGCTTCCTTACCGTCGCGTGCCCACATAACCCGTATGCCGGTTTTACGAAGTGTTTCTCTGAGAAACTGGAAATTTAGTATTTCATCTTCGGCTATAAGCACCAGCTTATCTTTCCAGTCAATACTTTGGTTATTATCGTAAGTCGATTGTAAAGGTTTGTTTACCTGTGATTGGCTAATCTCCTTGTGGGGTACTGCAAAATAAAATGTACTGCCTTTGCCATTCTCAGATTCTAACCACATTCCTCCACCCAGCATTTCAACAATTTTTTTCGATATTGAAAGCCCCAATCCGGTACCGGTTGAATTAGGCAAATCATGATTTTCAATGCGCTCAAACCGCTTGAAAATAACATCCTGCTTATCCTTAGGTATGCCAACACCCGTGTCCTGCACAAAGAAAATTATGCGTTCCCCCTCTGTATAAAAGCCAAATGTTACTTCGCCGTTTCGGGTAAATTTTATGGCATTGCTTAATAAATTCGTCAATACCTGCCGCAATCTTAATTCATCTGTTTGTACGTAATAATTATCACCAGGAATATTCAATGATAAATTAATATTGTCCTTTTCGAGGTTCTTCAATTCATCAAAGAACACCTTGTACAACTCACAAAACACACTATTTAAATGAATATTAGTAGACGAAATGTGTAATTGCCCGGCTTCAATTTTGGCAATATCCAAAATATCGTCTATAAGCCGTAATAAAGTATTTGAACTGTTGTTTATATAATTACCATATTGTTTTCGTTGTTTGGCAGTAAGGTTTTCATTGGCCAGCAGATTACTGAATCCAATAATGGCGTTCATGGGTGTACGGATTTCATGACTCATGTTTGCCAAAAAAGCCGATTTCAAATTATCGGATTCTTCTGCCTTGTTTTTTGCTTCCCTTAAACTTGACTGGATGGTTCGCAGCTTGCTTTCGGTTAATTTTCGTTGTTCAATTTCTGTTTCCAGGGCTTTACGCTGGTTGAATAATTCAAGAAATAATTTGACTTTGGCTTCCAGTAAATGGGCAATCATTTTATAATCAATCACATCTACCGCACCCGCCTGAATATATTCCGATACATGATTTTTAGGACTGTTGGAGGATTTAATTATTAAAACAGGCAACAACGCATTTTTTTCTGTTGATGAGAGGGTGTTCTTTAAATTGGTAATGTCCTGAATTTTTATCTTTGAATAGATCAATGCTAATGCAAATTCCTTATCTTTCACATAAATCGTTGCTTCAGCAACATTCTCGGCAATACTGATCTGAATATTCAAATGGGTGAGATGATTGTAAATGTTGTCAATCCAGTCGGTATCATCAGTGACCAGTAATATTTTAGGGGCATTGTTCATCGCCATAGTATTTGATCATTATTCCGGGGCATGAGGCAAATTTACAGCGTTCATTCTCCTGAAACATTCCTGATGGGGTGAGATTAATTAATTAAATAAATGATATAAATCAACTAATTTTACGAATATTAAAAAACATACAAAATGAAGATAGTTTTTTTGGATACCGATACAGTGGGCGAAGTAGACAATATGATGTTATTAAAAGAGTTAGGTGATCTTGAAATGTATAATTATACACCTTCCGGCAAAACCGTAGAAAGATTGCAGAATGCTGATATTGTAATTACAAATAAAGTGCTGATTGACAAAAATGTATTGGATGCCTGCCCGTCCTTAAAATTGATATGCATAGCGGCTACCGGCACCAACAATGTAGACCTTGAGTATGCCCGGGAGAAAGGGGTGGAGGTGAGAAATACTAAGGATTATTCAACACAAAGTGTAACACAGGCCACCTTTGCGATGTTATTTTATTTATTGCATCAATTAACCTATTACGATGAATATGTAAAAAGTGGCGAATATGCGCAAAGCCCTATTTTCACGAATCATTTCAGGCAATATTGGGAATTGAATGGTAAAAATTTCGGGATTATTGGTTTGGGAGACATAGGTAAAAGCGTGGCTGGTGTTGCCAGGACGTTTGGAAGTAATGTCAATTATTATTCCACCTCCGGGAAAAACAACAATACTGATTTTCAACAGGTTGATTTACAGGAATTATTAGTTAGTTCCGATGTTATTTCAATTCACTGCCCGTTAAATGACAGAACCTTGAATTTAATTGGAGAAAACGAGCTTCAAATGATGAAATCTACGGCTTACCTATTAAATCTGGGACGCGGTGGGATAGTTAATGAAAAAGCGCTGGCTAAGGCGATTGATGAGCAAATAATTGCCGGGGCTGCGCTGGATGTTTTGGAAAATGAGCCGATAAATGCTGATAATCCGTTGCTACAAATACAAAACAAGGAAAATTTGCTGATCACGCCACATATTGCATGGGCCAGTAGAGAAGCCAGGGAACTGCTGCTCAAAAAAATATACAACAATATTAAAGCATTTATGGCTAACGGCGCTTAAAAAGCATGAGGCATCCATCCTGGAATGTTTTGAAAAAATAATCCAGGCTATGACTGCCATTGAACATTCTGAATTCATGCCCGATATGTTTTGACTTCAGTTTGGTGTGTAACAGGGCATTACCAGAACTCAGGTAATCATCATCACCACAGGAAATGTACCATGATTTATCCTGAAGGGTACGAATATCCGCCTGTTCAATTTGGTAAAAGAAATTATTGGCTTTCCAATGATCGGTAATTCTGCTTTCGGGTTTATGATGTTGTCCGAAAACATTGCCATATTTAGTCATGTATTCTTTGATGTCCATGTCGCGAACATTTACATCAGTTCTCAAGGCTGCGCTTACTGCCAAACAACCCTGAAATTGGTCAGGATACTTCATGAGCAGGTTTATAGCCCCGTAGCCTCCCATGGAAAATCCTCCTGTAAAGATATTGTTGACATCAACCGGGTAATGTTGTTTTAAATGGGGCAGTAATTCCTCCAGTAACATTTGTTCCCAGTTCATTTGTTCGTTATAGGCGTTGATAAAATAAGAGTTGAACCCGCGTGGTGTAACAACAATCAGCGGGGCTATCAAACGCTTGCTGTGCAGTGAATCGAGTTGATCCTTCAGACCGTTCTCGAAAAATGTTTCATGGTCACCGTTTAGACCATGCAGCAGTATTAACAATCGATAAGGTGCATGAAATACAGTTGCATCCGGCTGGTAAACTGAATATGAAACCGGTCTGTGAAGAACGGAACTGTTCATAGACTGTTCCTGGACCGTACCCGATTGGGCAATGACAAAAGCGGGCAGCAATACGAATATTAGTAAGCCGGAAATAATTGTTTTTTGCATCATCAAATAATTTTTTCTGTTGCAATATGCATATCATTTTTGAACATTTCAACTTTTAAATAAATATCAAAGTTAAAATTACTCCGGGTGTTAACCAATATCAACACCAATTGTCTGACGCACCAATACACCTATACCAAATGATAAGGCCGCTACACCTAAACTAATGACGGCCATTTCGAAAAAACGCTTTTTAAATGAAAATCCTTTGGCAACCGATATATAATAATTAAATACAAAAATGATAAAAATGGCAATGGACAAGGTCATGAAAAAGCACATCAGAAAATGACTAAAAATAAAATAGGGGATAACCAATAAAGCAACGGTACTGATATAGGCTATACCGGTGTAAATAGCGCTGGCAATTGCTTTGTCATTATTACCGTCAGCTCTGTTTGACAGGTACTCGGATGCAGCCATTGATAAGGAAGCGGCAATTCCGGTTATTAATCCTGCTATGGCAATTAAATGGGTGTTTTGTAACGCAAATGTAAGACCAGCCAGTGCACCGGTTAATTCCACCAGTGCATCGTTTAACCCAAGTACAATGGAACCGATGTAATTTAATTGTTTTTCTTTGAGCAATTCAACAAGTTGCTGTTCGTGAACATCCTCCTCATTCATAATTTTTTGGGCTTCCGGCAAATCCTGCAGGATGACATCATAATTTTTTTGGGCATTGTTTTCACCCTGTTCAAGCAAACGAATACCAAAGGTGAGTCCGAATATGCGTGTAAGCAGGCAATACCACCATATACGTATTTTATTCGGACTGCCTTTTACCGAAGTGTACTGCTCCCAAAATTCGCTATGCCTTTTTTCATCTTCAGCAATTTGTTGCAAAACCGATTTATTGTGTTTGTTTTTAACCCTTTCGGCCAATCTGTTGTAGATATGGTACTCGGTCAACTCCGCATTTTGCGATTTGATCAAATGACGGGTCAATTCTGCGGTTGTCATATTATCCTATTTTTTTTAAAAGTAGGAAAAATGGTATGAATCATATTTCTTTTGGTATAAATAATGGTCAATTGAAACTTAATTTATATTTGTTTTAAATCTAAATGAAAAGAGATTATTATGTTTTCAATTGAAACTTTTAATAAATACCCTGTTGTTGCTATTATAAGAGGCATTCAACAGGTTCATATTCCTTTTTTAGCCAATGTTATTAAGCAAAGCCACATACCGGCCGTTGAGATAACTATGAACACGGAAGGTGCATCCAGCCTGATTTCTGGTCTTCGTCAACAGCTGCCGGATCACATATCAGTAGGAGCTGGTACGGTACTTTCGTTAACATCGATGGAAGATGCCCTGAAAGCCGGGGCTGAGTTTATTGTAATGCCTACGGTTGAAACAGAAATTTGTGAATATTGTGCGGCTAATGATATTCCCTTTTTTCCGGGGGCGTTTACCCCTAACGAAGTATTAAGAGCCTGGAGAACGGGAGCAACTATGGTAAAAGTATTTCCGGCAAAATATTTCGGCCCGGGTTATATAAAAGAATTAAAAGGGCCACTGGACCAGGTTAAATTATTGGCCTGCGGAGGAGTTAACAAAAAGAATGTGACTGAATACAAGAATAATGGAGCCGATGCTTTTGCCATTGGCGGAAGCCTGATTCCCCTGAGTAAATTGAATGAAAATGATTATACGGACGTGGTCGCGGAATTGTTAGAATTAAAGGAGCTGTGGGATGAAGGTTGATAAATAATAACAAAGTAGATTAAAAGGTGTATTGAAAGCACATTTCTTTTATTAATCGGTGATAATTGCATATCGTTGCGGCGCTTTGCCAATTGTACGCTGCTAAGTGCTCCATAATATTTTCCTTGTACTTTTTCCCCGTAAATTCTATACTGGTTGATTTTCCTATATATTGGAATTTAACACCCTGTTAAACTTTTATCTGTTCACAAAATCCTATACTTGCGTTTCCAAAGAATAAATACTTTTGCTAATTGTAATTTGAAAGTTTGTAACATGAATTGTAAATACGGTGCATTGGCACTTTTTTTTGTATTCGGTATATCCGCCTGTCAACAGCAAAATAGCACCTCAACCTTTAATGGCACCCAAAAACTAAATGCAGATGGCTATGTGCTTCAATCCGACAGGTTTACGTCAACCATTACATCCACGGCGAATCTTCTTCCATTCGAAAGCGTGTCGGTTAAAACACCAGTTGAAGGAAATGTGTTGGCCATCTATTTTAAAGAAGGCGAATATGTGAATAAAGGAGATGTTATTATTCAAATTGATGACCGGACCTGGCAAGCACAATTAAAAGGCCTGAATGCACAATTAATAGCTGCGCGGAAGGAATTAAACCGCAAGGAGAAACTATTGGAAATAGAAGGAGCCAGTCGTGAAGAAGTAGACCAATTGCAGGCTACTGAGCAAGACCTGCAAGCCCGCATTGATGAATTGGAGGTTAGCATTGACCTGGCCGAAGTAAAAGCACCTTTTGGCGGACAGCTGGGAATGCGCAATTTTAGCCTGGGGGCTTATCTTGATAAGGGCGAAACCATTACACGATTGGTACAATCTGATAAGATAAAAGTTGATTTTGATGTTCCTGCCAAATATGCTTCTTATCTTCAAAAAGGGCAAATTGTGCAGGTATTGACTAATACAGGGCAGGATACAGCCCGAGCCAGGATATATGCCATTGATCCGATGCTGAATACGGCTTCCCGGAGCATCCAGGCACGTGCATTACTGAATAATCCGAATCACACATTCATCGCCGGTAATTTTGCTGAAGTAATAGTATCATTAATTGAAAGTGATAGTACGCTTTTTATACCTTCTGAATCATTGATACCGGAACTCAATGCACACGTAGTTTATAAAATTAAAAATGGCAAAGCCAAACGGCAGGATGTGAAAATCGGCAACCGCACTCCTGACAAGGTTGAAATACTAAATGGATTATCAGCAGGAGATACCGTATTGGTTACCGGCTTGATGGAGGTTGAAGACGGGGTTCAGGTTAACATTCAAAAAATAGAGGAAG
Organism: Bacteroidota bacterium; assembly: GCA_009908855.1. Lineage (GTDB taxonomy): Bacteria > Bacteroidota > Bacteroidia > Bacteroidales > JAAAOM01 > JAAAOM01. The sequence continues at coordinate 48,220 of JAAAOM010000037.1, read as the reverse complement.
AAGGTTCAATATGACATTATCCGAACTGAGTATCAAACGTCCGGTACTGGCAACTGTCTTTTCCATTGTAATCGTAATTTTTGGGATTGTAGGTTTCATATCCTTAGGTGTACGCGAATTTCCAAGCGTAGACCCGCCTATTATTACAGTTCGTACGGATTATACCGGTGCTAATGCCGAAATTATGGAAGCTCAGATCACCGAGCCTCTTGAGGAACAAATAAACCGGGTAGCAGGAATTAAAACCATTAGCTCAACCAGCTCGAATGGCCGGAGCAGCATTCGTGTGGAGTTTGAATTGGGCATGGACCTTGATGATGCTGCCAATGATGTACGTGATAAAGTATCGCAAGGTATGCGCAACCTGCCTCCGGATGCCGATCCACCCATCGTTTCCAAAGCCGATGCCGATGCTCAAACCATCCTGGCCATCACAATGCAGAGCAACAAAAGAAGCTTACTTGAACTCACTGAAATTGCCGATAATGTATTTGCCGAGCGTATGCAAACCATTTCAGGAGTGAGCCAGGTATATCTATGGGGTGAAAAGGAATATGCCATGCGGCTTGTGCTGAACCCTGATAAAATGGAAGCTTACCGGATCACACCCACCGATCTAAGGCAGGCCCTGAATAATCAGAACCTGGAACTACCAACAGGACAGGTTGAGGGAAACAGTCGTTACCTGACCATTCGAACTTATGGCCGGCTTAATACAGCCGAAGAATTTAATAATTTAATTGTTGCCCAACGCGGTCAAACTTTGGTGCGCATAAAAGATATTGGTCAGGCAGAGCTGGCCGCACTCAATGAAAAATCCATTTTGCGCGGAAATCAGGGTATACCTATGGTGGGTGTAGCCATTCAACCACAACCGGGAGCCAATTACATCGAAATTGTGGATGATGCTTTCAGCAGGGTTGAGCAATTAAAACCAGACCTGCCACCTGACATTAAACTGGGCGTTGGTCTTGATACAACGCGTAGCATTCGTAAGTCGATACAAGAAGTTCAATCAACCATTGTTGTGGCTTTCATTTTAGTGCTTTTTGTGATTTTTATTTTCCTGCGGAGTATCCGCACTACCATTATACCTGTAATAACCATACCTATTGCGCTAACGGGTACTTTTGCCTTTCTGTATTTTGCCGGTTATTCAATCAATGTATTGTCGTTGTTAGGCATGTTGTTGGCAACCGGGCTGGTGGTAGACGATGCCATTGTAATGATGGAAAATATATATTCACGGATTGAAGAGGGTTACTCCCCCATTCAGGCAGCTTTTAAAGGTTCCCGACAGGTTTTCTTTGCTATCATTGCCACCACCATTACGCTGGTGTGCGTGTTTTTACCAATATTTTTCCTGCAGGGGTTAACGGGCAGGTTATTTCGTGAATTTGCCATGGTGGTTGCCGGTGCGGTCATTATTTCAACCTTTGTATCATTATCCTTAACACCCATGCTGTGTTCCAGGGTATTGAGCAAATCCACGCGGGAATATAGTTTTCTGCGAATCCTTAAACAACCCATCGATTATCTTATGAACCATTACAGAGGCTGGCTCACATCCTTCATGCACCGTAGATGGTTGGTATTTCCTATTATCGCTGTTACTCTTGGATTGATATGGTTATTTAATACCGGATTGCAATCGGAATTGGCCCCGTTGGAAGATAAAAGCCGAATAAGGTTGGTATCCACAGCGTTGGAAGGCACCTCTTATGAAATGATGGATGATTACCAGAAAAAACTGATTCAGTTAACCGATACCATTCCTGAAAAAGAATATTTATTATCGGTTACTTCACCCGGATTTGGCTCTTCTGTATCAATTAATCGTGGTTTTATGTGGCTGGCTCTTTATCCGCCCGATGAAAGAGAAAAATCGCAAATGGAAATTGCACAGGAATTAAGCCGGAAAGCACGGAGCTATAATTTTGCGCAAACTTATGTGGTGCAGGAACCAACCATTAGTTCAGGCGGTTTTAGCTCATTGCCCGTGCAATTTGTACTGCAGGCACCCAACCTTGAAAGGTTGAAAGAGGTAATTCCTGCTTTTTTGGAAAAAGCCCGCAGCCATCCGGCTTTTGGCATTGTTGATATCGACCTGAAATTTACCAAGCCGGAGCTCATCGTAAATATCGATCGTAATAAGGCGCAGGATATGGGTATTAGCGTTCGAGATGTGGCCGAAACACTGCAGACCTACTTCAGCGAACAACGCATGGGATATTTTATAAAAGATGGTAAACAATATTTTGTAGTGGCCCGTGCTGATCGCAAGAACAGGGATGAACCACACGATTTAACAAATATGAAGGTACGTAATGCTGCCGGTCAAATGGTAGCATTGGACAATATCGTTACCTTAACCGATGATAGTCGTCCACCTCAATTATTACGTTATAACCGATACACATCGGCCACCGTTTCTGCTTCGCTGAACGAAGGTTATAAACTGGGGCAGGGCATTGAGATAATGGAACAAATTGCCGATGAAGTACTGGATGATTCATTCAGTACTTCACTTACAGGTACATCAGAAGATTACCGTGAAAGTTCCGGAAATATATTGCTGGTATTCCTGTTTGCATTAATTCTGATATATTTAACATTATCCGGACAGTTTGAAAGTTTTCGCGACCCGTTAACCATTATGTTTACTGTACCGCTGGCTTTGGCTGGTGCAATGATGGCATTGTTTATTTTTGGACAAACGCTTAATATCTTTAGCCAGATTGGAATGATTGTATTGGTTGGAATCGTAACCAAGAACGGGATATTGATTGTTGAATTTATTAATCAGAAAAGAGACGAAGGGCAAACGATGAATGAGGCCATTGTAAATGCCGCAAGTGAACGATTTCGCCCTGTGCTAATGACCAGTATGGCAACTGTATTGGGCGCGCTGCCACTGGCTGTTACTATGGGTCAGGCATCTAACAGCCGTATCCCTATGGGTATTGCCATTATTGGCGGACTGTTGTTTTCATTGGTGTTAACGCTCTTCGTTATCCCGTCATTATACAGTTACATCGGAAGTAAATCAAAACGAAATGTCATTAAAGAAGAAAATATATCCGCTTAAAAACCTGGTTATTATTTTTTGTTTCATTCCGGGAATGGGATTGAGCCAGCAGACATTTAGTCTGGAAGACCTGGTGCAACGCACATTGAATGAGCATTATCAAATTCAGCTATACAGAAACCAGGAAACAATAGCAGCTAACAACAACACCTTGGGCAACGCAGGCTTTCTGCCATCGGTTGATTTAACCGGAGAGCATCGCACGTCGATTGAAAACTCACAATCGGATTTTTATACAGGTGATTCCCGCAGTGGTTCCAATGCGCGCAATACCGCCCTGAATGCCATGATTGAAATAAACTGGCTTGTTTTTGATGGTTTCAGGATGTTTGCCCGTCGAGACCGACTGGGGTATTTGCAACAACTCAGCATTCAGGAAACAAAATACTTTATTGAACAAACCATCGCTGATGTCACCAGGGCCTACTATCAGTTCTTAAAAGAAAGACAAATACTTGAGAATTATCGCCAATCGATGGATGTATCCGGTTATCGGTTACAGCTTGAAAAACAAAAAAGACAGCTTGGATCTGGTAATGCATTGTTGTATAATCAGGCATTGGTTGATTATCATAACGATTCTTCGCTGTTGATACATCAGAAAACACTGGTGCAAAACCTGGAAATTGGTATAAACCGTATTGTAAACCGGGAATTGGAAGCTAATTTGTCTTTACAGCAACCGGTATTGTTGTTTCGAAAACTTTCATCAAAAGACAGTTTGATTAACCAGGCCCTGGCACATAATAAAGATTTACAAACTGCCCGGTTGCACGAGTTATTGGCAGAAGCAAACACTCGCCTTGAATCAGGTGATCGCTATCCCGAGATTAGTTTATTTGGTAATTATAGCTTTTCACGCCAAACCAGTGAAGTGGGATTTGTGGAATCAGGTCGTAATTTCGGCCCTCAATTTGGAGTTCGTGTGCGATTCAACCTTTACAACGGGAACCGTGATAATATTCAGGTACAAAATGCTCGAATTGAAGAGGAAAATACCGCTTTAGACAGGCAGGATATTGAATTGGAAATCAAAGCCCGTCTGTTGGAACAGATCAACCGGCATCAATCGCTATTCCATCAGTTAGAATTAACACGTGAAAGCCTGGAAGCGGCGGAACAATCTATTCAAATTGCACAACAACAATTGGAATCCGGCGCAATAAACGGGTACGACTTTCGCCAAACACAATTGGCGCTGCTACAGGTTCAAAACCGGTTGATAAATCTTACCTATGAAATCAAATCAATGGAAGTGGGAATTTTGCGGCTGAGCGGTAAACTGATAGAAGATGTGTTAAATAATTAATAATATAAAGCCGATTTGTAGGTTTCTAAATAAATTAATCATACCTTCGCAGCGCTTAAAGCAGATATTGGCAATTAATAACCAGAGAATTCAATTAATTATCGAAATACATCCCTCCACATTTGACAGCAATTTGCTTTCGGCAATTTCCAAAAAATTAATGAATAACAAATAATTAAATGCAAAAACGTAATTTTAATTCGCGTAACCATTCGCAAAAAAGAAATGGTTCCAAAAAGTTTTCAAAGAAAGCAAGTATAGATGTAAACCAATATATAAATAAGAACCTTTCGGTAGTACCACCAGAAAAATATGTTAATACACATACATTTGCCGATTTTAAATTGGATCATTCATTTCTTCAGCAAATAACACAAAGAGGATATACCAATCCCACTGAAATTCAGGATAAATCAATTCCAACTATATTAGAAGGTAAAGACCTTATTGGAATTGCCGGAACAGGAACGGGAAAAACGGCTGCCTTTCTTATTCCGATTATTCAGGAATTGATTCAAAAGCCGGAAAATCAGAAAGCATTAATCATTACACCTACCCGTGAATTGGCCACACAAATATTTGATGAGTTTAGAAAAATGACTAAAGGATTGAATTTGTATACTACCTCGGTGATAGGTGGTGTGGATATGAAAAAATCCATTAAAATGCTGAATAAAACCAATCATGTTGTGATTGGTACACCGGGTCGGTTAATCGATATGGTAAACCGCGGCCTGTTGCCGTTGAAAAAGTTCAAAACACTTGTTTTAGATGAATTTGACCGCATGCTTGATATGGGATTTGTCAAGGATATTCAATACATCAATGATCGACTGATTAACAAGCAGCAAACATTGCTTTTTTCAGCTACCATGGATAATACCCAGCAATCGATCATCGATAAAATGACCAAAGCACCCGTTAAAGTAACGGCGAACAGTCATAGTTATGTTACGCATGACATTGAACAGGATGTATTGCATGTTCCTGCACAAGGCAATAAATTCAATGTGCTTTATAACCTGATTACCGAGAATGATTATCAGAAAGTAATACTTTTTTGCGAAACCAAGCGTAAGGTGAGTGAGGTGTATAAAAAACTAAACAATAAAAATATCCGCACCGATGAAATTCATGGCGATAAATCACAAAGTGCCAGAGATCATGCATTGAGGAAGTTCAAAAAAGGACATGTTAATGTGTTGGTAGCTACGGATGTATTAGCACGAGGGATAGATGTGACTGATGTGGCCCTGGTGGTGAATTACGAAGCACCAAAAAACTACAACGATTATGTACACCGAATAGGTCGTACCGGAAGAGCCGGTAAAACAGGCAAAGCCATAACCCTGATCGACGCACCCAAAAAAACGGATGCTAAACAACAACCAACATCAGCAGCCATCAAACCCAAAAAGAAAAGGCCAGGAAAAGCCGAACGCATACAACAACGAGAACAGGCTTATCAGATGATGAACTAGTCGTATTTGTTGTAATTCGAATAAGATCGGTATCGGATTACCGGTAATTTTTCAAGTATTGAAAAATGAGTACCGCAAATCATAATCCGAATACATATGGTTGAAAATGCCGGCATTAAATAGTATAGGTCTGTGTGATTTAACAATAAATGGCTATTTAATTATTTGGTTGCAAATTCTGATCGGCATATAATAAAATATTCAATTAGTGTTCAGTAAGAATTCATGAATATTGGGAAATAATAATCAATTCCCATGCTTTTTCCAATTCGCTTTTCTACAGCAGATTAAATTAACCATATATTCATAAAAAAAATAGGTGTATTGATCAAAAAAGCTATTAACTTGCCTTAAGCTTTCGCATTTTTGTACAAATTAATTATAGCCCGTAACCCGGTTATGAAGAAAACCAGAAAGATAACCCAAAGCTATCATTTAAGTATGCTAAATATAAGAATTGTTGTAATTGCTGTGTTGTGCCTGTATGTATTAATACCGGCAAATGCACAAATTAAAATAGTTCCGATAGGTAATTCTATAACACAAGGTTCAGGCGGACATGACTCATACCGAGAGAACCTCGCTACTAAGCTGACCGATGCGGGGTATAATTTTGATTTTGTAGGTTCCATGTCAACCAATAAGGATTGTGGTGGATTCAGCTTCGATCCTAATCATGAAGGTCATTGGGGATGGCGAACAGATGAAATTTTGAATGGGCCTGATACCGAATATAATTGTCGGGGTGATAGCAATTTAACATACTGGCTGGAAAGCTATGATCCTGATGTGGCTCTGGTTCATCTGGGCACCAATGATATACTACAGGGACAGTCTCACTCGAGCACAATCAATGAATTAAAACAAGTTATAGATACACTGAGAGAAGACAATCCCGATATTGTTGTTTTTCTGGCCCAACTTATTCCCTCTGTAAATAGTGGTGTGAATTCGTCAATTAGCACGCTGAATTCTATGTTACAAACCGGTGTTGTGGATGTTAAAAATACAGCTCAATCACCAGTGATTCTGGTTGACCAAAACACAGGTTTTAGTACATCTGAAGATTTACATGACCAATACCATCCCGATGATTCAGGGGAAGAAAAAATGGCCCAAAAATGGTTTGATGCGATTGACAATTACTTTGATGGAACGCCTGAATGTATCGGTTTTGATGTTACAATAAATAAAGACGATATTACTTGTAATGGAAACAACGATGGTGAAGCAACAGCTGTTATTTCGAATGGACAAGCACCATATTCATATAGCTGGTCAACCAGTAGCTCAACGTCGCAGATCACCAATCTATCGCAAGGAACTTATTCTGTAACAGTTTCAGATGATAATAATTGTACCGATAATGCTTCTGTTACAATAAATGAACCGGGTTTATTGAATGCATCTTTGGATGCTGATGATGAATACCCCGTTGGTGCTGGAAATGGCAGGGTAGATTTAACAGTCACCGGAGGTACAAACCCATATTCTTACAACTGGTCCAACACTGAAACAACAGAAGATATTGACAATTTAGAACCTAATACTTATACCGTCACACTTACCGATGCAAATGGCTGTATTGACTCTGAATCTGCGGTAGTAGGTTCACCCGACTGTTCAAGTTTTACAGTTGGTATAAATAAAACAGATATTTCATGTTATGGTGAAACGGACGGAACAGCTTCATCGGATATTTCGAATGGGGTTGGCCCTTATGATTATAGCTGGTCAACTACAGCTTCATCTTCTCAAATAACTGGTTTGTCCGCCGGTAGTTATAATTTGACAGTAACTGATGACAGAGGTTGCATTGATCAAGCCTCAACAACTATAATCGAACCTTCAGAATTAAGTATAAGCCTCACTCCTACTGATGAATCATATGTTGGTCAGGGAGATGGAAGTATAGATTTAACTGTTTCAGGTGGGTCACCAGTATACACTTATGATTGGTCTAATGATGAGATCACTGAAGATATTGCCGGTTTATCACCAGCTGTGTATTCCGTGGAAGTAACTGATAGTCGCGGTTGTGTAGAAAATGGATCAGCCACAGTGAGTTCTCCTGATTGTTCAGGATTTAATGTAAATGTGAGTAAAAATGACTTGCAATGTTATGGATTGACCAATGGTTCTGCTAGAGCCAATGTATCTGGTGGACAATCGCCTTTTAACTATGCATGGTCAGATGGAGGAAACACAGATGAAATAACAGGTTTGAATGCTGATAATTACGCTGTTACCGTAACAGACAATGTTGGTTGCACTGAAATAGTTAATTTTTCAATAATGGAACCCTCTCAAATTATAGTAACCCCATCAATTACCAATGAATCAGTACGTGGACTTAATAACGGTAGCATTGACCTAAACGTCTCAGGAGGAACCAGCCCATATTCCTACAACTGGTCAAATGGCTCAAGCACACAAGATTTAAACAACCTTGCCCCAAATACCTATTCGGTTACAGTTACGGATGATAATGGCTGTACATTTATGGACAGTTATACGGTTGATCCTGGTGATCCGGATTGTGCGGATTTCAATATTTCAATGAATAAAACCGACGTTTTATGTAATGGAGACGACAACGGTACAGCTTCTGCCATTGTAACGGGTGGAGAATCACCTTATGCATACAATTGGTCAAATGGAGCCAATACCCAATCAATCACTGATTTGGATGGAGGAAGCTATACGGTTACTGTAACCGGTACTTTTGGTTGCGAAGACATTCAAACGGTTACCGTTAATGAACCATCACTGATAGCTGCAAGTTCAACGATCAGTCACGAATCGGTGCGCGGTTTGAATGATGGAGAGATTGATCTTTCCGTATCCGGCGGTACTTCACACTATTCTTACAAATGGTCAAATGAAGAAACAACGCAGGATTTAACGAATCTGGAACCTGCTACCTACTCTCTTACCATTACTGATGATAATGGTTGTACATATATGGACAATTATACCGTTGATCCCGGTGCACCTGATTGCTCTGATTTTAGCCTTGCTTTAACAAAAACAGATATTACTTGTTTCGGCAACAATAATGGAAGTGCATCGGCCATTGTATCGGGTGGCGAATTACCTTATACCTATAATTGGTCAAATGGTGAAACAACGGCTGATATAACCGGTCTTGAAGGTGGTGATTACACGGTTACTGTAACCGGAACCTTTGGTTGTGAAGACATTCAATCTGTTTCAATCAATGAACCGGATCCATTGAATCTTTCATTAATTGTTACCAATGAATCGGCACTGGGCGAAAGTGATGGTAGTATTGACCTGACCGTTTCTGGTGGAACACCGAATTATTCATATAGCTGGTCCAACGGAGCTTCAACAGAAAATATAAATAATTTATCTCCTGCAACCTATGCGGTTACGGTTACTGATGATAATGGCTGCGTTGAAACACAATCAGCTACTGTCAACCAGGGAGATTTGGACTGCGATGATTTTACAATGACATTAAATAAAACTGATATTTCCTGTTTCGGACATGCAGATGGATACATCACCTCAGTGGTGAGTGGAGCAGTTGAACCCTATTCCTATGCATGGTCTACAGGTGCATACACACAACAGATTAATAACCTGGATGAAGGGACTTACAGCTTGACAGTTACAGGAAATCTGGGATGTACACAGACGAAAAGCATATCCATAACAGAACCTGATAATATTAATATAGCCACTTCAATAACACATGAATCCATACGGGGTGAAAATGATGGTGCGATTGACATATCACTAATCGGCGGAACACCCTCCTATACATATACCTGGTCGAATGGTGAAATATCTCAGGATATCAATAATCTGGAACCCGGACAATATTCAGTTACAGTTTCTGATTTGAATGCCTGTACATCCAATGCATTAGTAACTATAAACCCGGGAGATATCGATTGTTCTGATTTTTTATTAAGCCTGTCCAAATCAAATGTAACCTGCGCTGGTGCATTGGATGGAAGTGTGTCAGCGAATGTTAGCGGCGGAGCAACACCTTATCAATATAATTGGTCTACGGGTGATTCTTCTCCGGATATTAATAATATCGGGGCGGGAATCTATTCGGTGACTGTAAGCGACCTGTTTGGATGTGTACTAAACCAATCAATTGAGGTTGATCAGCCGACAGCACCTGAAATTAACTTTTCCACATCTCATGAATCTGTTCGTGGAGAAAATGATGGCAGTGTTGAGGTAATTGTAAATGGCGATGGTGCACCCTATTCATATAACTGGACGAACGGTGAGACATTACAATCTGTTTCCAATCTGGAACCTGGAAATTATGACCTTACCATAACCGATATCAATGGTTGCACATTTATCGATTCTGTTACCATTAATCCGGGTGATCCGGATTGTTCCGATTATTCGATTTCAATTAATCGGACCAATATTTCCTGTTTCGGAAAAGCAGATGGAAGTGCTACGGCGACAGCCTTTGGAGGAGAACCTCCGTACGCATATCAATGGTCAAACGGGAATTTAACAAATACTGCGAATAGCCTTGGTCCCGGTACCTATTCAGTAACTGTTACGGGTAAATTTGGATGTGTATTAACTGAATCTATATCAATTATCGAACCGGAAGAACTTGATATAACGATGGATATCTCTAACGTTTCTGCTGTAAACGCCAATGATGGCAGTATTGATTTGATGATAAAAGGAGGTCGCGCTCCTTATCAATACGCCTGGTCTGTAGGTAAAGACAGTGAAGACCTGAGTAATCTTCAACCGGGGACTTATGAGGTAACCGTATCCGATCAGCATAATTGTCAGAAGTCCGTTTCAGCTACAATTAATATTCCTACAACTGTTGATTATGCATTTAAAAAATTACAGATTGATGTATACCCCAATCCTGTGAAAAATAAATTGTTTATTCAACTGGCCGATTCGCCAATAAATGAATTTGAATTGGATATTATTGATATGCTTGGTAAGCACTACCCAGTCAATATTAAATCCCAATCTGTCGAAGACCAGTTGTACGTTCTGGATGTTGCCAATATACCATCCGGTGTATACTGGATAGGCATTAGTACCGAAGAAAAGCTATATAGCGTAATGTTTATAAAGCATTAGTGTTTCAATAAACGATTTTTAAGATATATGTGCACTGCATGAATAATGAAGCATTACAAAAAATGAATGTTTTAAAAACAAACAGATAATATGCATTCATAAACAAATATGCCGGGTTTGTCAAAAAATAGATAATCGCAGTCATTGCTTTTGGATATTTGCATAAAAATATCCTGTTATCCAAAACAAAAATGCTTAAAAACACACCATTTGCCCTGTATGCCTTTTTTGTTAAAAGTGCCCCTTACCTGTGTTGGGTACTTTTCTTTGTTTTTGCAATAAACGAAAACAATCTTGCTCAAATTAAAATTGTACCCATCGGAAATTCCATTACACAGGGCGATGCCGGTTCTCCCGGTGCCAACAGCTATCGCAGAGATCTTTGGAACCTTTTGAACAATGCCGGCTACAATGTTGATTTTGTTGGATCGAAGGATTCACCCATCAATGGTTCTCATCCGGACCCTAATTTTGATCATCATCACGAAGGGCATTATGGTTGGCGTGCTGATGAAATTAAAGATAATATTGCTAATTGGTTGACCTTTTATGATACACCTGATATTGCCTTAATCCACATAGGAACCAATGATATACGGGATGATCAGTCTACGTCCGGCACTGTTGATGACATTAGCGGGATCATTGATATACTGAGAAATGAAAATGCAAACATCACCATATTTCTTGCCCAAATTATTCCTTCCATTGGATGGATTGATGATGGGGGTACGCAGATTACTTCCCTCAATCAGGCGCTTGTTGGTTTTGCAGGAACAAAAAGTACTGTAACTTCCCCGGTTATTTTAGTTGATCACCATACGGGTTGGGATATAGATATTCACTGCTATGATTATATACACCCCAATACGGCCGGAGAAGCACGTATGGCTCAAACCTGGTTTGATGCGTTGGACGATTACCTGACACCTTGTAATTCACCTTCAATAAATTTAACGCAAACAAACGTAAGCTGCAATGGAGACTCAGATGGGTTAATTTCCGCCTCCGTATCCGGTGGTAGTTCTCCCTATACTTTGAACTGGTCCAATGGCGGAACTGGCAATCAAATCAGTTCTTTACAGGCCGGCAATTATACGGTAACCGCAATTGATGCAAACAACTGCACCGCACAGGCCACCACCACCATAACAGAACCGGAAGCACTCACAGCCACGGCAATGGCAAGTGATGAATCGGCCGTCGGTGCGAATGATGGCAGTGTTGATCTGACCGTTTCCGGGGGAACCATGCCCTATACATTTAACTGGTCAAACGGGGCTACCTCCGAAGATATTGGCGGACTGGCTCCCGGCAATTATTCGGTAACGGTAACCGATGACAGGGGTTGTCAGGCTACGGCATCATCTACGGTGGGTTCACCGGATTGCTCAGGTTTTTCAGTAAGCATCGATCCAACACATATTACCTGTTATGGTGAGAATGACGGTACAGCCCATGCCATGGTGGCCGGCGGACAGGGCACGCCCACCTATAATTGGTCCAATGGCGGAACTGGCAATCAAATCAGTTCTTTACAGGCCGGCAATTATACGGTAACCGCAATTGATGCAAACAACTGCACCGCACAGGCCACTATTACAATTGATCAACCGGCGGAACTTGATATATCGGTTTCTGTAAATCATGAGTCATTACGTGGACTTAATGATGGAAATATTACATTGACAATATATAACGGATCCGGCCCATACACATTTCAATGGTCGAATGGAGAAAACAAACGGTCTATTGACAGTCTTTCACCCGGAATATATGCAGTTACAGTTACTGATGACAATGGGTGCGAAGGCAATGCATCGATAAAAGTTAATCAGGGAAAATGGGATTGCAACGGATACAATATCTCTTCACAGAAATCGGATATCTCTTGTTTTGGAAATCAAGACGGTAAAGCACAAGTACAGGTATCGGGTGGCCAAATTCCATATTCATATAACTGGTCAAATGGCGATACTTCAAATACTGTTTCAAATTTATCATCCGGTGAATATTTTGTAACAGTTGTTGATCAGCATGCCTGTCGATTAATCGATACCATTCATATTCAAGAACCGGAGAAGATAGATGTATCTATGAACATTACCCATGTAACATCATCAAACGCTGCAGATGGGCGTATTGAACTGACGCTGTCAGGAGGTGTTCCACCATATTCATTTTTATGGTCAAATCGGGATACAACATCCGTTATTAATAATCTGTCTGATGGTAGTTACATTGTAAGAATAACTGATGACAATAATTGTACAGTCAATGCAGAGGGTATTATTGAGAATTCTACTGTAACGCACCTTCATAACCGGTCATTCAACGTCAGTGTCTATCCAAATCCAACAAATAAATATCTAATTTTCAACGGGTTAAATATTAGTTCTAAAGATGATATAATCATCGAATTAATTGGTATTGATGGTAAAAAACACAACATTCAATATAATTACACCATCAAAAATGAATCAATCATTATATATGTGCATAATCTGGCAATAGGTGTGTATGTGGTAAGAATAAAATATTCTAATACTTCATTCACGACATTATTTGGTAAAGAATAAAATTTTATTTTCATTTCTAAATAATAACTATTCAGTGTTTTAAATTCACCGCTTAATTACCAGTAAATTCTATTCAGTATATTCTATTGTAAAATATTATTAAACTGTATGTTACAATAATTTAACAGGTTGCGGTTTATTGTAAAAGGTCCAAATACTTCACAACATTTTTAAATTAGCTTAAAATTATTATTCTTGTACAAGTGTATGTGCTTTCATATATTTTATTTTTTTTGTCTCAGTCAAAAGTCTTTATAGATTCGTCAAAAGCTTTCGATAATTAAAAAAAGATTTATAACCTTTGTTAGTTAGATAATGTAAAAGGACCGGGAAAAACTATAACAATATACTTTTATCAAACTTATGAGAATAAATAATCATTCATTCTTACTCCAAATTAAAACCATTATGAAAACAAAACTACGATTTATTTTATTGGTTGCTTTAACCATAAGTATAAGTGCATTTAGTTTAGCAGCAGATTACTATGTGGATAGTTCATCAGGGGATGATGGTTCCGGTGACGGTTCACCTGGCAACGAATGGAAAACTATAACACATGCGTTATCGCAAGTTTCAAGCGGTGATGTTCTCTACATTTCCGGAACTTTTCAGGGCGAAGGTATTGACACATTTGGTATTGAAATCGACAAGGCTATCACCATAATTGGTGAGGGGGTTTATAATACTTTCATCCAGGCCGGTAGTAGTTATGCTGACGGTACTGTTAATCAACGTGTATTCACAGTAGATAGCACTGCCTCGCTAACATTGGAAGACTTAACTGTAAGATATGGAAACCTTTCATTAACATCCGGCAGTGATGGAGGTGGAGGTATAAAAGCTTATGGTGACTTAACGATCACCCGTGGTGTAATTACCGAAAACCGTATACATTCAACTATAAATGGAGCTGGTGGTGGTATTTTTGTGAACGGATACGGTGATCTGACCATTGACAAATCCACCATTTCGCATAACGATTGCCATAAATTTGGAGGTGCCATTGCATATCAGGGTAATGCTACACCACCCAAATCAATGGGTAAACTAACGCTTACCAATTCAACCATTCATGATAATTCTGCATCAGGAGTGGGTGGTATTCATATAAATCATACGAATGATGCTGTTTACCATGAAGTTACCAATTGTACATTTACGGAAAACTCCACAAATGAATGGGGTGCAGCATGGTATAGTCTTTATGCCAATGCCGTATTTACAAATAATACAATTGTGGGTAATAATAATACACAGGGTGTAGATGCCTATCCCACAACCGGCTGGGACCGGTATCGTGCATCAGGTGCAGTAATGGTTGCATACAAGGAACTTATATTAAAAAACAACCTTATCGCCAATAATACCAGATCTAATTACAATGACCTGGATATAAGTAATTATAATGGAACATTAACTACCAATGGCTATAACCTTGTTGAATATTATGAAACAGTAACTGCCGGCGATACAGCAAGTTCCAGCTTTAATTCAGCTACCCTGGGTGGTACCGGTGACATTGATGGTGATCAATCAAATCTAAATATTGCCGGTTCATTGGCCGACAATTCAACCAAATATGGCCCACAAACCCTTGCATTATCAATCGGTAGTGTTGCCATTGATGCGGGAAATAGTTCTGACAACGGCACAGTTTCTATTCCCGACCGGGATCAGCGTGGTATGTATCATAACGGAACAATAGATATTGGTGCTTATGAATTTGGTGGTACACCGAAACAAAATCAGACAATCACTTTTGGCGCTTTAAGCAATAAAACTTATGGAGATGCTGATTATACAATATCTGCATCAGCATCATCCGGATTATCTGTGTCTTTTAGTAGTTCAGACCCTTCTGTTGCCACTGTTTCAGGTAATACAATAACCGTAGTTGGCGCAGGAACAACCACTATTACTGCTTCACAGGCCGGAGATGATGACTATTATGCCGCTCCGGAAGTAGATCGGGATTTAATTGTTGAAAAGAAAACATTGACGGCAACACCTGAAGATAAGACAAAGACGTATGGTGATGCGAATCCTGTATTCACATTTACTTACACAGGATTTGTAGGCAGCGATGATGCCGGCGACATCGATGATGAGCCTGAAGGTGCATCGGTTGCTGATGAAACTACGGATGTTGGTACAGAAGATATAACGGGTTCAGGGGGGAGTGATGATAATTATGATTTCAGTATTGGAACCGGTACATTAACCATTACAAAAGCTACTCTTTCAGCGACTGCGGATGATAAAAGCCGTGAATATGGCGAGCCCAATCCGGCATTTACTGTTTCATACAGCGGTTTCAAAAATGATGATGATGCATCGGATCTGGACAACCCTCCTGATGCGACATCAACGGCCATAGCAACAACACCGGTTGGCGATGAAGATATAACCGTGGCCGGGGGGAATGACAACAACTATGATTTTTCCTATTTCGACGGCACATTGAGTATTACAAAAGCAATGCTTACCGTGACAGCAGAAAACAAATCGAAAACATACGGAGAGGCTAATCCGGCTTTAACTATTGCTTATTCAGGATTTAAAAATGATGATGATGTAAATGATCTTGATACGCAGCCTACACCAAATACAAGTGTTGGTCCCACAACCGGAGCAGGTAATTATGATATCACTGTGTCAGGAGCCAGCGATAACAATTATAGTTTTAGTTATGAAGATGGTGCATTTACCGTTAATAAAGCAGATTTGACCGCTACTGCCGATGACATGTCCAAAACCTACGGTGATGCAAATCCCGTATTTACTATTTCATACACAGGATTTATAGGCGATGATGTCTCCGATGATATTGATACAGAACCAACGGCAGGATCAACGGCAAACGAAACAACTCCTGTCGGAACTGCAGTTATTACGTTAGCAGGAGGAAGTGACAATAATTACAATTTTATTCTTGAAGAAGGTGAATTAACTATTAATAAAGCTACTTTAACAGCAACCGCCGAGGATAAAACCAAAACTTATGGCGATGCAAATCCGATATTTACAATCGCCTACGACGGTTTTGTTAATGGTGAGGATGCAGGTGTTATCGATACCGAACCAACGGCTTCATCTGAGGCAGTGGTTACCAGTGATGCAGGCACTTATGACATCACTGTCTCAGGTGGAACTGACGATAATTACGATATTACGCCAGCCAACGGAACATTAACCGTTGAGAAGGCAACGCTTACGGTAACCGCTGATGACCAAACCAAAACCTATGGCAATGCGAACCCCGTATTCACTTTTGTTTACAGTGGTTTTGTAAACAGCGATGATGCCGGCGTAATCGACACCGAACCAACAGCTGAATCAACAGCAAATGAAACAACACCGGTTGGAACCATCCCCATCACTATAAGCGGCGGTGCTGATAATAATTATGAATTTAATCCGGTGCCAGGTGAATTAACCATTACAAAAGCATCTCTTACAGCTACTGCTGATGACCAAAGCAAAACGTACGGAGAGGCCAATCCTGCATTATCCATTTCTTACAGTGGCTTTGTAAATGCTGATACAGAAGGTGATCTTGATACACCACCTATGGCATCAACAAGTGCAGTTGCATCAAGTGATGCCGGTAACTACGACATTACCCTGACAAGTGGTAGTGATGATAATTACGATATAACAACAGTCAACGGTACAATTACAATCAATAAAGCAACGCTAACAGTAACAGCTGATGACAAATCCAAAACATATGGTGAAGCAAACCCTGCATTTACCTTTGTTTATAGTGGATTTGTAAACAGCGATGATGCAAGTGTTCTTGATACCGAACCGGTTGCTGAATCAACAGCAACTCCTTCTACACCGGCCGGAACCTCTGTTATATCAGTTTCAGGAGGCTCAGACAATAACTATGATTTTGTTTATAACAATGCTTCGCTCACTATTAACAAAGCTTTGCTAACAGCCACGGCTGATGACAAAATCAAGACATATGGTGACATGAATCCGATATTTACAGTTTCTTATGCAGGCTTTGTCAATGACGATGATGCCGGAGTTATTGATACAGAACCAACAGCTACTTCTCCCGCGGATGAAAATAGCCAGGTGGGCACTGAGCCAATCAATCTGGCTGGTGGTGTAGATGAGAATTATGATTTTGTCAATAACAATGGTACACTAACCATTACCAAAGCCATGTTAACCGTAACAGCGGATGATAAGGCCCGTAAATACGGTAATCCTAATCCTGAGTTAACCTTTACATATAGCGGTTTTGTTAATGATGATGATGAAAGTGTGTTGGATGCATTACCATCTGCTTCAACAACTGCAACAATCGAATCAGGAAATGGTGAGTATACTATTACCATTATGGGTGCTGCCGATGATAACTATGAATTTACTTATGTTGAAGGTACACTCACCGTTGGAAAAGAAGAACAAACCATTACATTTAATGCACTTTCTGACAAAACGTATGGTGATCCGGCATTCATTCTGTCAGCTACCGCTTCTTCAGGACTGAATGTTACCTTTAGTAGCTCCAACACCAATGTGGCTACTATTAACGGAAACGAAGTAACCATTACAGGAGCGGGTAATGTTACCATAACAGCTTCTCAATCCGGAAGTGATAATTACATAGCCGCACCTGATGTTGAGCAGTCCTTTACCGTAAGCAAAGCAGTTCTTACCGTAACAGCCGGGGATAAGTCAAAATCCTTTGGAGATGAAAATCCTGAACTATCAATGTCTTACGCAGGATTTGTGAATGCCGATTCCGAGGCTGATCTGGATACATTACCTGATTTATCAACTTCAGCTACACAAACTACAGCCGTTGGCGATGTTGACATTGTGGTTGCAGGAGGTTATGATGACAATTATAGCTTCATCTATATCAATGGCACGCTGGCTATAACAAAAGCCACACAAACCATTACATTCGCGGCATTAGACCCTGTTAATGTAGGTGATGATGATTTCACCCTGACAGCAACTGCTTCATCAGGACTGGAAGTAAGCTATTCAAGCTCAGATACCGAGGTTGCAACCATTGATAGCAATACCGTTATTATTGTTGGAAAAGGAAGTACAACTATAACAGCCAGTCAGGCAGGTAATGAGAATTATCAGGCAGCTGAGGATGTAACTCAGGAACTTCAGATAATGGGAGGTACAGACGTTAATAACAGCCTTACCGATTATATTCTTATATATCCCAATCCGGTTGAAAATATCCTTTTCCTTGAATCAAACCTTAAAATTGCATCCATCGAAATATTTTCAGTAGCCGGTAATAAAGTATTGGAAACAAATCAATTGAAAATTGATGTTACCGAATTAAAAGAAGGGTTGTATCTGTTACATTTAATCGGACAGGATGAAGAAACATTAAAGATTCATAAGTTCATCAAGAAATAGATATTATACAAATTTATAGATAAAAGCCTTCCGTTATCGGAGGGCTTTTTTATTTTAGCATCTCATATAGCAAAGTTATGGAGCCAATAAGAAACCGTGATTTTTCAAAGGAATGGACTTTTCATACCGCACGAAGCAGCGGTGCCGGAGGACAACATGTGAATAAAGTAAATTCCAAAGTGGAATTACGGTTTAATATTTTTGAATCAGAATGTTTATCACAAGCGGAAAAGAATAGACTTATCGAAAATTTGGGGAATAAAATCACCCATGAAGGTGAGCTGATTATTACTTCTGAACAAACACGTTCACAATTCAGGAATCGGGACAATGTGATTGAAAAATTTTACCGACATTTAGAAACTGCCCTGGCTCCTAAAAAGCCCCGTATTAAAACCAAACCGACCAAGGCCGCAAAGGAGAAGCGCATAGAAAAGAAAAAACATCAATCTGAAAAGAAACAATATCGGAAAAAACCCGATTTTTAATGTATGAATTTCGAGAATCAGGGTATTGACCCCGAAATATTAAAGGAACTTGTTTCCGTTAAAATGCCTTATGGCAAATACAAGGATGTGTTGCTATGCGATATACCGGTTTATTATTTGGAATGGTTTGCACGCAAAGGATTTCCGAAAGGAAAACTAGGTATGCAGTTAGCTACGCTATACGAAATCAAGCTAAACGGGCTGGATTATCTGCTGAAACCGCTTAAAAGGAAATAACTTAACGTTTCCTGACAGGAATCGGGATTATTAAATCATTTCTTGCGATTTTTGGGTCTGTTGCAAAACCTTGTATGTAAATTCATTATAAATAAGAATCCTATTTAGCTCATAAATAAATAATTACATTAAACATTTTTTATATTATTTGGGTCTGGGCTGACTACATCCTACCTTTGTGCGCAAATGATGTTCAAAGTATCTAAATTATATCAAGCAATAAACATTCGTGTTTACGCAGGGAAATTGATTTTTATCAACATTCCTTCCAAATTAATTCCTCCGAAATAGATATACGATTCAGTATCTTACCGGATTAAGTCATTACACACCACCATTACAGATATAATGTCTGTACATTTTATTGTTTTAATAATTCTTTAATTAAACATAACATTTATGAGAAAATTAAACCTGAAATGTAAACCGTTAACAATTCTCTTTCTACTATTGTTTGTTTGGCAAACTGCCTATACACAGGAAAGTCGAACCATAACAGGCAAAGTTGTAGATGAAAACAAAACGCCTCTCATCGGTGCTAATATTAAAGTTAAAAACACCTTAAAAGGTACTGTGACGGATGTTAATGGCGAATTTAGCCTGGAGGTTGAATCTGACGATGAGACCATTGTTGTCTCCTATATCGGATACGAATCGACCGAGCTAAACATTGTAAATGCCAAACACCTTGATATTACTCTTAGTGAAGGAGCTGAAATTGCCGAAGTGGTGGTTACAGCACTGGGTATTGAGCGGGATGAAAAAGCACTTGGCTATGCAGTTCAAAAACTTGATGCTCGTGAAGTTGCAGCTGTACAATCAACCAATGTGATCAACAACCTATCGGGTAAAATTGCAGGTGTTCATATCACCAACAATTCTTCTGGTCCTACCTCATCATCAAACATTATTATACGAGGAGAAACTTCTCTTACAGGCCAAAATCAGGCATTGTTTGTTGTAAATGGTGTACCAATTAGCAATGGGCTCTACAGTCCGGGAGATGGGATAAACGGATCTACTACCATCGATTTTGGTAATGCGGCACAAATTGTAAATGCGCATGATATTGATAATGTATCCATATTAAAAGGCCCGGCAGCTGCAGCATTATATGGTTCTCGTGCTGCCAAGGGTGTTGTGCTTATTACCACCAAAAAAGGAAAAGCAACCAAAGGTTGGGGTGTGGAATTAAATAGCTCTACATCAATAGAAACACCCCTTAAATTGCCTGATTATCAAAATGAGTATGGTTTTGGCGGATATGGAAAATTTAGTTATAATGACGGAACCACTTATACCGGTGATTATTATGATGCATTTGGAGAAAATTGGGGGCCCCGAATGAATGGTGATCTTATCAAGCAATGGAATTCAAATGGCGAACCGGTTCCGTTTACACCAGCAGAAGGCAATGTAAGGGACTTTTTTCAAACCGGGGTAGTTACAACCAATAATGTGGCTATCAGTAATTCCACGAGTAATTCAGATTTCCGTTTGTCCTATACAAATCTATACCGACGGGGTATTGTACCAAACACAAATCTCGAGCGAAATACAGTGTACTCAACAATGGGTAAGACATTATTTGACGGTCGGTTGGAATTACGCGGTAATGCCATGTATGTGAACAGTGGATCCGATAACGTACCCAATGCCGGATATGATGAAAGCAGTTCAATTATGTACACATGGTTGTGGTTCCCGCGGCAGGTTGAGATGAATGAACTGAAAGATTATTGGAAAGAAGGTCGGGAAGGCGAACAACAAAGCTATGTGGAAGAATTATGGGGAAACAATCCCTGGTTTATTGTGAATGAAAATACCAATTCCTTTCAGGAAAGTAGATTAATTGGTAATGCTGATGCGCTTTATCATTTCAATACAGATTTCAATATTCGTATACGTTTTGGTATTGACAATAAAGATGAGCAACGTCAATACCGAAGAGCAACGTCAACCAAAGGTGTCCCATTTGGCAGCTATCGCGAGGATGAAATATCATTTACCGAAACCAATGCCGAGGCATTACTATCCTACACATTGTTTTCTGAAACAGATAATTTAGCGCTGGATTTGAAAGGTGGTGGTAATCTTATGATGCAACGGAGCAACCAGCTAATTGCCAATAATCCGCAGTTATTACAGCCCGATTTATTTACACTTACCAATAACCGTTCCGATATATTGGTTGATAATCCGCATGCCGAAAAAGGAATAAGAAGTTTATTCGGAATGGCCTCGTTGGGAATTCAGAATTTTATTTATTTAGATTTTACCGCACGCAATGACTGGTCAAGTACATTGAAAACGGAGGATGGTTTTAATTCCTATTTCTATCCATCCGTATCATTGAGTGCCATACTTTCCGAAAAAATGGATCTTTCAACGATATCTGCACTGTCCTTTTTAAAAGTACGCACAGCATACGCTGAAGTTGGTAATGATACCGATCCTTATTTATTGGATAACTATTATGAACCCGAACCACTTTGGGGTAGCACCCCGGCATTCAATGTAAGCTCATTTGCCGCATTTCGTGATTTGAAACCTGAACGTACCAGTTCTTTTGAAGTCGGACTGGATGCACGATTTTTTAATGGCCGACTGGGTACAGATATTACCTTTTATGATATGCTTTCCAGTAATCAGATCATTTATTTACCCGTTGCCATATCAACAGGTAAAGCCACACGTTTAGCCAATGCAGGTGAAATAAGCAATACAGGTGTTGAAGTTCAACTCTATGGTAAACCTGTTGAAACATCAAATTTTGAATGGGTTAGTTCATTAAATGTTGGTCATAACAAAGCCATTGTTGAAACATTGCCTGCAGGAGTAGAAAAAAATTATCCGATTGTTGCTGATGTTTATCCGGGAGATGAAGGGTCAGCGGATATGGAACTGGTTGCTGTAGAAGGCGAACCACTGGGATTAATACGCGGATTGGGTTTCTTACGTGATAATGCCGGTAATATCATCCATGAAGATGGCTTGCCTGTATTAACTGAGGATAAAGTAACAGCCGGTTCCTATCAACCAGACATGCGAATTGGGTGGCAAAATACATTCAGTTACAATAACTGGACCTTTAATATTCTTTTTGATGGCCAGATCGGTGGTAAAATTTATTCACGTTCGCACGCTATGAATAACACAGGGGGTACAATTACCAATAACGACGATCCAAACCTTGATATGAGCACATTGGACGGCAGAGTGATTTATGATATCAGCTACGATTCAAATGGTGAGCCTGTTTATACATCTGTTGATGAAGGTGGTGTAGTCGGACCCGGTGTTATGTACAATGAATCGGGTGAGCTTGTACCCAATACGGTTGAAGTTCCTGTAAGGGATTATTTTTATCGCTATTATGGTAACGGGTTTAATCGCGATAATGTGGAGGCTGCAACATTTGATGCCACTTATGTAAAATTACGGGAACTGAAATTAACCTATCGATTGCCAAATACAGCCATTCAAAATCTTCGGATCGAAGGTGCCAGCATATCCATAATAGGAAGAAACCTATTATTGTTTTCTGAAGTACCAACTATCGATCCCGAAACCTATTCAGTGCGTAATGGTATATTTGTACATGGTTATGAAAGCACACAGCTTCCGTCTGTCAGAAGCTATGGAATATCTTTAAACCTGACATTATAAATAATGATATATATGAGAAAGACTTTAAAACAACAAATAGATATGAAATACTTAAAATTTTATATAGCACTATTAACCATATTGATAATCGGAAGTTGTACGAAACTTGAGGATTTAAACGAGAATCCCAATCAACCCGATGAAGTATCACAGGATGTATTGCTTACGTCGGCCATGCGTTCTTCAATGAATTCCATGGTAACCGAATCATTCCTGTTGGGAAATAACGCAGCACAGCTAACTGCTAAAACCCTCCGTACAGAGGTAGACCGCTATGCATGGAATGCCTTTCCCACTGTATGGGAATCGCTTTACCAGTCGCTCATTACATTACGTGAAGCTGAAAAAGTTGCGGTTGAAGATGGTGATGAGATCACGGAAGGGATAGCATCCATTATGGAAGCCTGGATTTTTTCTACACTCACTATGGCGTATGGAGACATTCCTTATACAAGTGCCCTTATGGGTGTTGATGAAGGTCTATGGTTTCCAGCCTACGATGAGCAGGAATTTATTTTTACCGATACCGAAGAAGGTTTGCTGGCTCAACTTGAAAAAGCTGTTGACCTGTTAAACAACGCTACCGGTAGTATTAATGGTGATATAATTTTGGAAGGTGATCCCGAACAATGGGTGAAATTTGCCAATTCCTTACAATTACGTCTGCTCATGCATCTGTCCAATAAAATTGATGTGTCAACAAGATTTGCCGAGATTGTAAATGAGGGAAATATTATCGCCTCCAATGCTGATAATGTTACACTTGATTATCTTGGTAGTTTTCCAAACGAGTATCCATTGGTCCCATTAAAGCAAGGAGACTTCGATGCAGTTGTGATGAGTACAAGTTTGGTTCGTGAAATGCAGGATACCGTCGCCGGTACAAGAGATCCACGCCTGGCTGTTTATGCACGTCCGGATAATATTATTGAAATGGTTGAAGATCAAGATTTAGCTCCCCTTTTCGATGGTGGTGTAAACGGTTTAGAAACAGGTGATTGTGATAAGTCCGGTTCCCGTTTAGGGTTGGCTTATTATGATTATCCCGGGCATCCATCTGTAACTGATAAAGCAGAAGGTATTATAATGACTTATGCGGAAGTTGAATTCTTATTAGCAGAAGCAGCGGAAAAAGGATGGATCGCTAATGATGTTGAATCTCATTATAAATCAGGTATTCAGGCTTCTATGGACTATTATACCGTTGAGTATGAGTCCAATGGGTGGGATGACTTTGAAGACTTCTATACTAATTCAGGGGTTGCCTACGACAATACGTTATTATCTATCCGTAAAGAAAAATGGAAAGTGTTGTTTTTCCATGGACTTGAGCCTTATTTTGAACTCAGAAGATGGATGTATGAGAGTGACTACGAATGGGCTGCCCTGCCATTTGTAGCACCACCGTGCCAGAATGAAAATGATGATCAATTGCCGCTTCGCTTTCTGTATCCCGGAAACGAACAAAGTTTAAATGCCGATAACTATGATGATGCCGTTGACAGGTTTGGTGAAGAAGGTAATTCGCAAATGGCGCTAATGTGGTTATTAAAGGAATAATTGTTTACACATAATGATTACCTATAAAGGCTGCTCTGTCCATTGAGCAGCCTTTTGTCAATAATACCAAATTAGATCATTGAATAATAGTCATCCTTTTAAAAATTGCAAACAATGCTGTAGATACATTCTCTTCAACGGAGGTGGAAATATCTGCGATTTCCGGATTTTGTAAATTTAAGGCTGCACCTAACGGGATTGACATCCACAAGAACGAAAATAGTGTTGGTAAAATTATCTCACCCAGGATAAATTCACTTACCGTACGTCCTTTCGTACACACGGGCAATAAACTTGCCCAGGGTATCCATCACCCCTAATAGAATAGGATCCACATATTTTGTCAATGGCTGAAATTTGCGTCACAATAGGTTTCTAACCAAAACTTAATTGCGGTATTTTTTTCCCGTTAAACTTACAACAACCGTTGCTATGAACGATAGCACAAATCCGGGAATTAACTCATACATCAGTGCGTCAAGGTATGTATTTGATTTCCAGATGAAAACAGTAATAGTTCCTGTAAGCAGGCCTGCAATTACACCGGACCTGGTGGTCTTTTTCCAAAACAGGGCCAATAATGAAGTCGGGCCAATAGCAGCCCCCAGGCCTGCCCAGGCAAAAAGTACAAACCAAAATATAATCTCGTTTGAGAACAGTCCCAGCAATACAGCCAGCACAACAAGCGCTGAAACGACAATACGACTGTATAAAGCCAGCTTTTTATCGGAGAAGGATTTATCCTTCCGTAGTATTTTATCATAAATATCCCGCACAATAGCGGAAGCAGCTACCAATAACTGTGAGTCGGCCGTTGACATAATTGCTGCAAATACCGATGCCAAAATCAACCCAACCAAAAATGGAGGTACCAACTGGTTTGACAGCATAACAAAAATATTCTCAGGATCACCACCGGGTAACATTGATGCTTCATGAAAATATCCCCTTCCCGTTACACCAATAAATACAGCGCCTGCACCCATCATAAGGTTCCATAGAGAACCCACAACAGCTGTCCATTTAAATTGTAATGGGTCTTTGATGGACATATACCGAACCAGGATGTGCGGATTCCCGGGCGATCCCAGACCAATTCCCAGGTAACCTACAATGGACATGGTTGTGATGGAAACCGGATCCAGTAAATTCATGTCCAACTGCCGAAGATCCTGCCTGAAAAATTCCCATCCACCCTGATCAATAATCCCCATCAGTGGTAAAACAACCAGCGCAAGGATCATCATGATGCCTTGTACCACATCAGTATAGCTCACAGCCATAAATCCGCCTAAAAGCGTATAAAGCAATACAATACCAGCGGTTAAAATCAGTCCGTAATTCACCGGAATATCAAAATGGGCAAAAAAGGCTTTTCCTCCCGAAGCAAACTGGGCTGAAACATAAGAAACCATAAAAATGAGAAAAATGATAACGATTATACCACGTAACAACCCGTTAATATCTTTGAATCGAGCCGCATAAAAATCCGGAATAGTAATACAATCATTTTCTTCCGTATATCTTCTTAACTTTGGAGCATAATACATAAACAGAAAGAATTCCACGATGGTATATCCAAGCACAGCCCAAATAACCGATAATCCCTGTACATAAGCCAACCCCGATACACCCAGTAATAGCCATGCACTGCGACCGGAAACGACGGCGGACAAAGCCACCACAAATCGGCTCATGCTGCGGCCACCCAGAAAATATTCTGATATACCCCGCGAAGAGAATCGGGATGCGTATACACCTATACCAATAATAATTAAAAAATAACCGATAAATGGAATGATTACCCGGATATCCATTTTATATTTGGGTTTTACGTTAGTAATTCCTTAACTGGTTCATGATTGAAATGTATCAGGACGTGTTATTTCTATTTCTTTCCCGCTATTAAAGACGCATATATGAATGAATCAGCTATTAAATCTATTGACCAATTTACTGAGATAAATATAAAATTTGCTTTTTCTACCGGGCTTCACATTTTGTTCACCAATTAATAATGCCATGGGTTTCAGCTCTTCGTATTCTTCGCAAACGGTTTTAAACATGGCTGTAAATGGTAAGAACAAAATCATACCCGCTACACCCCACACCGAAGCACCGACAATAATACTGAGAATGACTGTAAGGGCATTGACGTTTAAACTCCTTCCCACTATTTTTGGGCTAAGAAAGTTGCTCTCTATTGATTGGATGAACCAAAACAGTATAATAACCGCAATAGGCTTCCATATAGTGTCATAGAATAAAAATGCATACAGCACAGGTATGGCTGCTCCAATTAAGGTGCCAATATATGGTACAATGGCCAGTATACCAGCTAAAAACCCAAAAAGGAACGGGTTATCAATACCTATAATCAATAAGCCGATGCTGCTGGCCGTTCCGAGGATGATAATCAGAACGGTCATTCCAAACAGGTACTTTTTACCAACCAGTTGAACCTTTTTAAACATCTGAAAGGCTTTCGTTCGCTTATTCGTTGGGAAAAAACATGTAAAGGCGTGTGTGAAACTATTTCTGTAAATAAGAAACAAAAAAGTAAAAATGATAACCGACACAAGTCCGCCGACAAAGGATGCTGTATTATTAAATGTTTTACTCACCAATAATCCCGATGATTCGGCAAGCCAGTCCTTTAGCCGGTCGATCAACTCGCTTTCCTCCAGGGTAGGCAAAAAGCCAAAATTATTATTCATATAAAGGGTTGCTTGCGTAAAAATCTGAAGAATTTTGTCCTGAAATTCCGCAAATTTTGTGGATAGTTGTATGATCTGGGTTGATAAGAAAAAGATACCTCCGCTTAATAAAAGCACCACACCCAGAATGGAAAATAAAGCGGAAAATATACTGTTCACGCCCCAATACTCAAATTTTTTCGTCAACGGCAATAAAATAAATGAGATCAGCAACGCAAAAGCGAGAGGGATGAGCATAGGTTTTGCCAGTACCAGAAATGCAAATAGTCCGAATGCACTGGCAAGCACGTAAAAAATATTCTTAAAAGACAAGTTCATAGCACAGGAGATGTACATTAGTATTATTAAAACTTGAAGCCATATGTTAGCTTTAAAATGTGAAGGTAAATATTTTTGCTTAGCTTTTTTATGTTGAAGCCCCTTTCTTTAAACCGTGCACTATGAAATGTCTATTCGTTTATTTGTGAACGCCATAAATTAATCCATCAAATGTATAGCATTTTATTGAAGTTATTGTCGTACCTTTGATCTATTAAACAACGTACTTTAAATGATCCCGAATGAAAAATCATCACAATATTGTTTCTCCTGATATTGGTAAACTACAGGAAGTTGTCATAGATTTCAGGACTAAAATATACATTCAGCCTGGAGCTGATCCAAAAGAAGCTAAGACCCGTTACCTGTTAAGACGTAGCAATAAAATACAATAATTATTTATTGGTGCTGCAAAAGCAATTACAAGGGTAGCTTATTGATTTATCTCCCCGGTAAATCATTTCATTGAATAATAGTGATAGTATGGACAGATGTTCTTTGTTAATATATATTTAAAAACCTTACGTTATGTTTATCGAAACACTATATGTATGAGCGATCAAGTTGGGCGGAAATCCGTCTAAAAGATACAGCGACTTGCCAAAAAACTGATTAACACGCTTGTTTTTTGAAAAAGCGCCGTGATTGGCATCGTGCATGGTAGCCATGCCCAGCCCGGCCATACCGAGGGCCATTATAAAATAGCAAATCATTATTGATATGGCGGTTGAAACGGTTCCTGTAACTATTAATCCGAAAGGTGTAAGATACACCAGCGCCATGAGCACAGTTTTAATAATTAAATGATGGTTGCCATACTGTTGTTGATTATTTTCTATGCTTATTTGTACGCGGTTGGAACCTTCAAGAGCAATAAATAATAAATTTTCAATGAATTGTCATCATTAGAAATAGGTTTTTGATTAAATGAGTGTATATTTATAGCAGATTTTGTATCTGGAAATACGCGTAATTATACTTTTCTGAAATTATTTCTACGTTATTTTCATTCAATTTCTTGTACAATTTAGGATCAATCAGAATCTCGGTTTTCTTAAATGAGAAGAAGGTAAAAATGTGTTGCCCATCGGTGGGTGTGTATAGTTCCTTTCAGTGGGTTTTCATCCGGTTTGGTTGTTGAAATTGAGGACAAACGAGTCAATATAGAACTTGTAGCTTTTAACGCTTAATAAAAGGGGGAGATTTGAAACCATTTCAGATTGGAGATTTAACGATTCCTGTTCCTATCGTTCAGGGAGGAATGGGGGTAGGTATATCATTATCAGGACTTGCTTCTGCTGTTGCATCAGCCGGGGGTATCGGAACCATTGCCACAGTGGGTATTGGTTTAATACAGGGAACTCCTGATAAAAGTTTCAGACAGAACAACAAAGAAGGGGTTATTAATGAAATTCGCAAGGCACGCCGATTGTCAAATGGAATTTTGGCGGTAAATATTATGTCGGTGCTTACCAATTTCAGCGAATTGGTTGAAACTGCTATACAAGAAAAGATCGATATCATTTTTTCGGGCGCTGGTTTGCCGCTTGATTTGCCAAAATATAAGCCCAAAGACAGCCGGACAAAACTTGTACCGATCGTATCATCGGGAAGGGCGGCACAGATCATTGCCCGGAAGTGGTTGCAGAACTACAATTACGTTCCCGATGCTTTTGTTGTTGAAGGTCCGCAGGCAGGTGGCCATTTGGGGTTTAGTTACGAGGACCTGGAAAGCAATAAATATACGTTGGAAGAACTGGTAGCAGAAGTTGTACCCCTTGCTGAAAAATTATCCGCCGATCATCATAGAATAATACCGGTCATTGCCGGAGGGGGGATCACTTCGGGGGCGCAAATCCGGAATATTATGGAGCTGGGAGTTTCGGCAGTGCAGATTGGCAGCAGCTTCATAGCCACAAATGAATGCGATGCATCGATTGATTTTAAACGTGCTATTATTGATGCCACCCCTAACGATATCCGATGGATCAAGAGCCCGGTAGGTCTTCCTGGCAGGGCCATTATAAATGAATTTCTGCTGGCTGCCGAAAGGGGTGAAAAACGACCTCGAAACTGTAAGTTCAACTGCATTAAATCGTGTGATCCGAAAACTACAGCTTATTGTATTGCCGATGCATTATCCTCGGCCTATCATGGTGATTTTGAATCAGGGTTTGCATTTTCAGGGATGAATGCCCATACCATCAACGCGATAACCAGCGTCGAAGAAGTGATTCAGCGATTAACGGCTGAACATAATCATGCTTCAGCAACAAGTATCAATCCACTCTTGTAAAGCGCGTGGTTTTGATTTTAAAGAATTTCCCGTTGACCGGCTGAAAAGCAGTGCGGTTCGAGCTTATAACCCGGACTACCGCCCAGGCAGAAAAAAGATAAGCTGATTTATCAAACTTTACACTGTTGAACCCACATTCGCTTCATCGGCTTTGAAGATATACATCAAAAAATCAATTTCTATACCGTTTAGGTAAATATATACCGGAGAGAATTGTTTAATTCTGAGATAAACGTAATTTTCAATTAGGCTGCCATAATGCAAAATAATGGATTATGCGATGGCATTGTTAATACTTATTTAAAAACTTTGTGGTTAAAAAATTCCCTTTAAAAGGGGCTTCTATTATTTTTATCCAAAAAGAAATTACCCATGAGCGATCCAATCAACCGGAAAGTATCCTATCATAATAAGCCCGATGATTTAAGTACGGAAGAATGGCAGTCCCGACTGCGAAAACAATTTGCCGTTGAACAAAAGTTTGATGTAATCAACCTGGGCGAACATGCTGTTTTTTCTGATTTCGAGGTGTTTAACCCGAAAAGCAAAAATACCTATAAAGTATCCATTCGGGACGGTGTAACAAGCAAAAATTTTTGTTCCTGCCCTGATTTCACCATCAATAACCTTGGCACCTGCAAGCACATCGAATATGTGTTGCATTCGTTGCTGCGGTATAAAAAATACCAGAAGATCTATAACAACCCGCCCGAAGTTACATATGCATCGCTAAGCATCGATTACAACAATCAGCGTCGTATATGGTTAAAGAAGCCAAACGATACCGCGAATTTTAAGAAAGAACAGGATTTTTTCGATGAGCATGGTTATCTGTTTCCCGAAAAACTGGAGCAGCTGGATGTTTTTATTAAAAATAACCATGAAGCAGACCATGAATTGAAGATATACCCCGATGTAATTGAACATATCGATCAACAAAAAAATGAACGAAAGCGGCTTGAAATTGCTGCTCGTATTTTTGATAAAGGGATTGATAGTGATTGTTTTAATGACTTGATAAAAGCCGATCTATACAATTACCAAAAACAAGGGGTTATAAAAATATTTCGGTCCGGACGGGTTTTGCTGGCCGATGAAATGGGACTGGGAAAAACCATCCAGGCTATTGCGGCCGTGGAGCTTTTCGCTCATCACCTTCAAGTAAATAAGGTACTGATTATTTGTCCCACATCCCTTAAATTTCAGTGGAAGCGAGAAATAACCAAATTCTCCGGACGTGAGCCGCAAATTGTAGAAGGATTGGTTCACAACAGGAAAGATATGTATAAAAAGCAATCTTTCTACAAGATTATGAGCTATGGAGTAGCCAAAAATGATCTTGACCTGATTAATGACTGGGGCCCAGAGTTGGTTATCATTGATGAAGCCCAACGGATTAAGAACTGGAAAACCAAAACAGCGCAGGCTGTTAAAAGAATAGAAAGCGAATATGCCGTTGTTCTTACCGGCACCCCTTTGGAAAACCGGATTGATGAATTGCACTCCATCGTGGAGTATGTGGACCGGTACAGGTTAGGCCCTTTGTATAAATTCCTTGACAATCACCAGAGTCTTGATGAATCAGGAAAACTTGCCGGGTATAAAAATTTAAGAACCATAAACCTTACCATAGAACCACTGCTGATCAGGCGTACGAAGAAAGAGATCGCCGACCAGTTGCCCGGCCGGATGGACAAGAATTTTTTCGTGGAGATGACCGAGGCGCAGAAAAAAGACCACCAGGACTATTACGATATCGTGAGTCAAATGGTAAACAGGTGGTTATCAAAAGGCTTCCTTTCCGAAGAGGAAAGGGACCGATTGCTTATGGCACTGAACTGCATGCGCATGGTCTCTGATAATACATACATTCTTAACCAGAATAACCGGGATGGCCATAAGGTCAGGGATATTGCGGCGCTGATCACGGAACTGATGGAAAATGGTGATAACAAGATCGTAATATTCAGTCAGTGGAAAAGGATGTTCGAGCTTATTGCTGAAGAGCTGGATAAACTTAATTTTAAATTCGTTTACCTCAACGGCGATATCTCGGCACAACAACGGAACGATATCATTGAGAAATTCAGGGAAGATAAAGAAATCCGGTTGTTTCTTTCTACAGATGCCGGAGGGGTGGGGGTGAACCTGCAAAGTGCCAATATCCTTATTAATGTCGATCTCCCCTGGAACCCCGCCGTGTTGGAACAGAGAATAGCCCGGATATACCGGTTGGGGCAAAAGAAAAAAATAGCGGTGTACAACTTTATAACCAAGTATTCAATTGAGCACAGGATTTTGTACTTGCTCGACTTTAAGAAATCCGTATTCCAGGGAGTAATTGAAGAAGATGGTGATGACCAGGTAACAATGGATAGCTTTATGAATTCTGTGAAAGCCCTTACTGATGTTGATATGGATGGATCGAATGGAGATTATTTTCAGTCATACAAGTATGGAAAATCCGGTTATAACGACGATCTGGCTAATGAAGTAAACACCAAAGTACTGAACGGTGAATCGCAGCCGGATCAATATACCGAAACCAAAGAAACAAAGCCAACCCGAAAACAGCTGAAAGAGAGGGGTATGCTGTCAAAAATCTCATTTGGGATAAAGAATTTGTTGGGAAGGTTTTTTAGGAGGAAATCCTAAGTACTGATCGCTTATAAAACTGTAATGCCTGGTAAAGTCTTTTCCTGATACTGATGAAAGAGATATTTATATTCTAGCTTTTGCAGCATTTAACCAACAAAAGAAATGACCATGTAAAGGTTTTTAATCCGGCTGTACATGGTATTTTTTACCAGCCTCATATATGTTCATCATATCACTTACGGAAAATATTACACCGATATGCAATATTGACCGTAAGAGATTTTTTAGATGACAACATTAAACCACTCCCTGGGCAATCATCGAATCGGCTACTTTAATGTATCCGCCGATATTAGCGCCATTGATATAGTTTATAAATCCTGAATTGTCTTTACCGAATTTTACGCATGTATCGTGTATGCTGGTCATGATCTGTTGCAGGCGGTCATCCACTTCATCGCGGGTCCACGGCAGGCGCATCGAATTTTGTGTCATTTCCAGTCCTGAAACGGCTACACCACCGGCATTTGCTGCTTTACCCGGACCGTAAAGGATTTGAGCCTTGACAAAAGCTTCGGCAGCTTCCGGGGTCGATGGCATATTGGCGCCTTCTGAAACAGCAATACAACCATTGTTTACCAGTGTTTTGGCATCATCTTCATTAATCTCGTTCTGAGTGGCGCAAGGGAAAGCCAAATCACATTTCACAGACCAGGGTGTTTTTCCTGCTACGTAATCAACACCATACTTGTCAGCATATTCTTTTATTCTTCCCCTTTTAATGTTTTTCAGTTCCATCACGAACTTCAGCTTATCTTCGGTAATTCCGCCTTCATCGTAGATAAATCCGGCTGAATCGGAAAGGGTAACTACTTTACCTCCTAATTGCAGTATTTTTTCGGTAGCATATTGGGCTACGTTGCCTGAACCGGAGATGGCACATACTTTACCTTTCAGATTGTCACCCTGGGTTTTGAGCATTTCCTGCGCAAAATACACGGCACCATAGCCGGTGGCTTCGGGTCTGATCAGACTACCTCCCCATTCTATGGCTTTACCCGTTAATACACCCGTAAATTCATTTCGTATTCTTTTATACTGCCCAAACAGATACCCTATTTCACGGCCGCCAACACCTATATCACCAGCCGGGACATCGGTGTCAGGACCTATGTGGCGCGATAATTCGGTCATGAAGCTTTGGCAAAAACGCATCACTTCATTGTCTGATTTTCCCTTTGGATCAAAATCCGAACCACCTTTGCCACCACCCATGGGCAGTGTAGTCAGACTGTTTTTGAATACCTGTTCAAATGCGAGGAATTTTAAGATACCCAGGTTTACAGTGGGGTGAAAACGTAATCCTCCCTTATAAGGCCCAATGGCGCTGTTCATCTCAACGCGGTATCCCCGGTTTATTTGTATGTTCCCCTGATCGTCGAGCCAGGGAACCCTGAACATAATCACACGCTCGGGTTCAGCGATTCTTTCCAGTATTTTGGCATGGCTATACACTGGATTTTCTTCTATAAAAGGCATTAACGACTCTGTTACTTCCTGTACAGCCTGATGATATTCGGCTTCGCCCGGATTTTTAGCAATGATTTTTGCCATAAAGTCGTTTACTTTGGCTTCAAACAGATCTGACATATGTGTACTGGTTTTATTAAGTTTATGTAATAAATGGAAGGGTAAGCAAATGTTTAAAGTTACAGTTAGCAACAGTGGATGTAATTCTAATCAAAAGCTTCCCTCCATTTTTTGCATCGAATATATATAACTTTTTTGCCCCTGATTACCGGGATGGTTTGAATTAAGTGTATTGCTTATCAATTTCGGTGTTTTACGTATAATCATATTTCAATTAGGTTGTTTTTTATAGCAAACTTTACCATATCAACGGTTGTACGCAGGTTTAGTTTTTGCATGATGTGGTTTTTGTGCGTTTCAACCGTACGGATACTGATAAATAAACGGTCCGCAATTTCCTGGTTGGTATGGCTTGCTCCCCATAGTTTTAGTATTTCTATTTGACGTTGACTTAAAGTGCTGATATCGGATTTTTCATTGTCGTCATTCGATTTTATTTTTTTAATGTACTTGTTTAATAGCAGATGGGTGATGGACTTGCTGTAATAGTCGTGTCCATGACGCAATGTATGCACTGCCTCATACAACTCTTCTTTAGCCGATTCCTGCGAAAGAAATCCCTTTGCACCCGATCGGATGATCTTGTATATCACCTCTTCAGATGAATTTTTGGATAGTACAAGCATTTTAATTTTCGGAAAATGAATATCAATTTGAAAAATTTGGTTCAATACCGGGGTGGTGAATTCATTGATATTCATGATAAGAATATTGACCTTGTGTGTTTTAAGCATTTCGTTTA
Source organism: Bacteroidota bacterium (assembly GCA_009908855.1). Taxonomy (GTDB): domain Bacteria; phylum Bacteroidota; class Bacteroidia; order Bacteroidales; family JAAAOM01; genus JAAAOM01. The sequence continues at coordinate 12,961 of JAAAOM010000037.1, read as the reverse complement.
AAAGATCCTGCTCATAACAGACAAAGAGGGTGTGTATGTTATCTTTATCCCGGAACAGGGTCTCGATACCTTCACATACAAGCCTGTGCTCACCGTATATTCCCAGGTTTATTATCATCTGCAAGGTTATGATTATTTAATTGCTATGGCTGATGTCCTTTGTTTACCATTCATGTATATGTGCAAAGGCTGGTCAAAGCGAACATGCTTAAAATACTTTGTTTCTTGTACTAAGGGTTGTTGGTTGATCATGTCCCATTGAATAAATTCTTCCGATGAAGAGTCAAGAACCGATAAATACCCGATATCCATGGACGTGATGTTATGGAAAAAGTGTGACCCCAGGGAGGCATCAAGCGGATAATTGGCCAGGCTGATCTCCACAATAACCCGGGCATTTGAAATTTGCGACCAGTTTACCGGTATGCCCAAAAATCTTTCCCTTGTTCCCCATCTTCCGGGACCGATAAGGATATATCTTTTATTCTGTTGCACCATGTATTCATTCAGTTCCTGTATTTCTTTGGCCATTTCAGTGGTTTTAAGTTTATCAAACCGGTTTATATCCACGTGTATAATATCCTTTACATCCGAAATAATTCCATTTCCAAGACTTGATTTTGAATAGAGAATACAATCTCGGGGATTGATTTTTTCCAGGTTTACATGCTCATTTATTTTGTCGTTTAGTAACGGTTTTATTTGTAGCAGGTAAAAGGAAGGCAATTGATTCACGGTTTTGTTCAGGTCAACGGCAAATTCAATTTCAACGGGTGAGCCAAATGCTTCCTGCACCATATTTAGGATCACGTGTATTGTTTGGGCCAGGGGAGTATAATTGAACCTGAGTATGTTGGCAAAATTCACGATCCTTGGTCCTGGTTTTGCCGTTCCCGCTTCAATACGATCGTTATCAGGATTGTATGTTGAAATACAGTGCTTTATGATTCCATGAGCAATGGCTGTGTTAATATCAAGAGGTGTCATGGAGGCATGTTCGCCGTTTTTTAACAGGTCAATACTCTTATTGGAGAGATCAACGGCGTAAAATTCAACTTGCGTTGAATGCAGCAGGTCCTTGGTTGTATACACATCAATACCGGGATGTTTCGGAGAAAAACGGTACGATTTGTTTCCGCTTACCACGTAGTCTCCCAGTCCTATGGCTATATTGGCAACCCCATCCTTAGGCTTCATCGGTTCCATAGCATAGTAGTTATACGATTGGGCTGTGCCGCTGATGTGCGGATAATAATATTGATCGTGCTGATTTCCGACAAGCTCCTGAAGGATCACTGCCATACGTTCTTCTTCAATTTTTTGTCCGATGGCTCTGAAATAGGTTTTGGCACTTACCGAATATACCGAGGCATAAACCAGTTTAATGGCTTTGGACAATTCCTCGAGCCTTGCCTTTTTACTTTTTTGGTTATTGGGAATGATATAGGTGTCGAAGACCCCGGCAAATGGCTGGGTAAGCGAATCTTCTGAAAGAGATGAAGAACGCACAGCCACTGGTTTATCAACCTGGTCGAGGAAAACCCCGAGTTTATGGACCAGTTGGGATGATAGTTTAGCCCTAGTGAATTGTTGCTTTATTTCTTCATAGGTAAGCCCGGGTTCAAAAATAAGCTCCCACAGGTTGTTTTTATTCATGAAAGCTTTGAACTCATCAGTCCCGATAATTGCCGTTAAAGGCATCCGAATGTTTATTCCCGAAGAGATATCGGAAAGGTCGAGATTGTTGATCAGGGCATTGATAAAGGCAACCCCTCTTCCTTTACCGCCAAATGATCCGCCTGAAAAGGAAATGATATTCTTTTCATCCAGGATCGAGGTTTCATCAAAGCTCAATACTTTGCCCCGTTTCTTTTCTTCCTTGTACTTTTTAATGGCCTGGATGAAATAGTTTCTGAAATCTTCTACCGTATTGAAGTCACTTACTTTTACGGGATTGGTATGTCGTGCCAGTTCAATTTCTCCGCGTGCCATGAGCCATAATGAAAACTGGTTTTCCATGGCGTGGGTATAAATCGATTCATCGGGAATTTTATGCAGCAAGGTTTCAAATTCACGTAAGGATTTGGCTGAGGCAATGGGTTCGCCCCGCGTGTCTTTGAAAACGAAATCACCGAAATAGATATAGTTGGTCAGAAAATTTTTCAGATCATTATGAAGGCTGTTGGCGTTTTTATTGATAAAATGAGCACCTGCTTCTCCAGCCACAGCGGCATAATTATTGTCGCTTGATTGCAAAATAAAAGGAATATGCTTGGTTTGCGATTTGGCATTTTTGATAAATCGCAGGCCTGCGGATCGATCAAATTTCCCCTCCCGTTCAAATTCGATATCGGAAATTACACAAAGCATAAAATCTTTATACTTGTTGTAAATATGAATGGCCTCTTCATAATTCCTGGCATGCAGAATTTTAGGGCGGGATCTCATTTTGCATATTTTATCCAGTTCGTTTTTTTCCACCTCCGGCAATAGTTTTTGTATTTGTTCGAAAACAATGGAATACAATATCTGTAAGTATCTCGAATAATACTCGGCCGAGTCTTCAATAAGCAAAATGATCCTTACCAGGCCTATCTGCGTGTCGTTTTCAACATTGGCCGCGTCCTCGATGGATTTCACGATAGAGAAAAATATTTGCGAATGCCCTTGCCAGACAAATAATTTATCAATGGAAAAAGTAGCGGGTACCAGTTCTTCAAAATTCTTTACATGCGACTGGTTATTCAGCAAAAGGTATATGGGAAGGTTGGGTTCTTTTTCTTTGATTTTTTTACTTATTTGAAGCGGGGCCGTGGTATCAATGCTTACCATTAATATAACCAGGTCGAAAGGTTTGGTATCCAGTATTTCCATGGCTTCTTCTTCGGAGGTAACACCGGTTATGCGTGGGAGGGAGAACAGACTATACTGGTATATTTCTCCCATGAATTGTTCGAAGAAGTTATTTTCGTTTTCAAGGATATAGGCATCATACAAAGTAGCTACGAACAGTATTTCTTTTACTTTGTATTTCATCATATCCAGGTAAATATATTTGTCAATAACCTGTTGATTAAAGAAAAGCTGCAGCGGGCGCTTGTTTTGAATAAAAGACTTACGAAATTCCTTTGATTCATACTTTTCATTCCTGTTGAGCAGGTTTTTGAACTGGATGATATCCCGTCCTTTATAATGGTTCAAATAGCCGCTTATTAGCTTGGCTATGTTAATGAGCAAATGCCTTTCTTCTTTCAAAAAAGGACCTTCGTAGGCTTTCGGAAATGCCTTGAGATAGTAAATTTCAACGGTTCCTTTTTTTGAATCAATGGTGACAAAGTTTTCTTTCTGGCTCCATTTGGTTTCCCGGAAATCAGGGCTGGTATAATACTTTTCCTCAAAATAGATGCGGGCAACCGTTTTTTTTGGGTATTGCCAGGAGCCGGGTAGTATATTAACAATTTTTTGCAGCGTTTCATCAACGGGTCTTCCTTCGGCAATAATGGACGATGTTTGGTTGATGGCCTTTAACTCTTTCAGTCGTTCCCGGTTGCTGTTCAAGAGGTTGTTGAAAATGTTTTTGGTAGCTGTTCCGGCAATGAGGTTGGCCAGGTTGATGAGCAGGTTGCGCTCTTCCTTTAAAAATGGCCCCTCATACGCTTCGGGGAATTTTTTCAGGTAGAAAACCTCGATGGTTCCTTTTTTATTGCCTGGCGTTCTAAAATCTTGTTTTTGACACCATTTGGTTTCTTTAAAATGAGGGCTGGTAAACACCTTTTTTTCATAACTTATTCGGGCGACAGTGTGTTCGGGATATTGCCAGGCTTCGGGTATGATGTAACAAATATCACGGAGTGATTCATCCATGGATTTGCCCTTTTTCAACACCGCCGAGGTTTGATTAATTCCCCTGAGTTCTTTTAAGCGTTCGGAATTATCGTGTAACAATTGTTGCAGGCCCTTGGTTGAAACGGTACCTGATATCAGGGCTGTTAAGTTGTCCAGCAATTTGCGTTCCTCTTTTAAGAAAGGCCCTTCATCTTCTTCCGGCAATTCCTTTAAATAATAGATCTCAATGCAGCCTTTTTTGTTGTTGAATGTCTCAAACGATTGTTTTTGCACCCATGGTGTTTCTTTAAAACGCCTGCTTTTGAAGGTTTTATCGTCTAAAACAATTTTGGCAGCTGCATATTGCGGATATTGCCATGCCTCGGGCAAAAAATGGCAGATTTCCTGTAAGGATTCTTCCAGTTTTCTGCCTTGTTTCAGGATTTCTGCCGTGCGGCTTATACCAGTAAGTTCTTTTATCCGTTCTTTGTTTTCACGGGATAGTTTTTCAAGATGGTTCTTGGATATGAAGCCCGAGATAATTTGAGCCGCGTGCTGAATGAATTCAGGACTTTTATTCAGAAATTCATGGTTGGCCAATTCAAGGTATTCACGGGTAAAATATATTTCAAGCATGTTGCTTTTGTCGTCTGTCGCGGTAATAGGTTCTTTTTCAACCCATCCGCTTTCCTGGAAATCATCAGATACGAATTGCAGGTTTTGAAAGGTGAGACGCACCTTTACATATTTCGGATACGTATAAGCTCCGGGAATGAGCTGACATATCTTTTGCAAGGTTTCTTTCAATGATTCCCCGGCACTTATGAGGCCTATTATTTTATTCAGGGTAACCAGCTTTTGGCGCTCTGCCTGCTCGTGATAGTTTTGATCAGTTATGTTGTTTTTTGCCATATTGCTTTACTTACGATCATTAAAAAATGAATCACTAAACGGGTTGATTATTCCTGAATGCCCGGGTCGAATTCCTGAAACTCCATTAAATCAAGATATGATTGGTCACTGAACTTTTTATATATATTTTGTTGGGCATTGTTTGTTTGATTCAAAACAGTGATAAACGAATTCCATTGTGCGGGATTGGTTTGATGAAATATCAGGTCATAAATTTTATTCAGTCTGATCTTGGTTTCGAGCAGCGCGCGTTTACCTGCAGGAGTGATCTTTAGTTTTTTACTGCGACGATCACGTGTATCTTCTGTGACTTCTATTAGTTCCAGTTGGGTTAACCTTTTAAGAATGTCGATACCGGTGGTATATTCTACGAAATGCATGCTGATGATATCGGTTTTATTCAACGAATTGTTTTTGTTTAATGAATTCAGAAAGTTGAATTCGGTAAGGTTATTCAATGTTAAACCTTCAAAGAATTTTTTGGTGTAAAACTCCACGAAACGGGCCAGTCGTGATATCTGGATCAATGCATCCTGTTTGATTTCCGGGTTCGATAAAAAATCTCTATTTGCTTTTTGATGGTGTTCAACGGAATTTTTTGTTGTTTTAGCAGGTGTATCGTGATGAATTAACCATTGGCCAAAATCACGGAAGTTTTGGGCATTTCCCTGCTTTTCATAATCCTCCCACAAGGCTATAAGTTTTTGGATATTAGCGTATTTATTTGGCATAATGAAATTAATTCAATATTTTTAACATAAACAACGGACACGTAATAAAATAGTACGAAAATATAATAAATATCGTATATTATCACAAAAAACAATAAAAAATAGTATGTACAGGATTACTAAATCGCTTTGCACCGATTGCGGAACCTGTATAGATTATTGCATGGAAGGTGCAATATCCGTTCGTTCAGGTGTATATAGTATTGATCAGAGTTGTTGCACAGGTTGTGGAAGTTGCCGGGAGATGTGCGCAAATGAGGCCATTCATCTTGTTATGCAAGAAGAACAGCAAGATGGCATGGATCATACCTCATTGGATCAAAATGGGATGGAAGTGACTTCTCGCTGGCTGGAACCGGATATAAATGAACCGGTAACACGCCAAACAACTTTTAGAATATAACAGATGGCGCTTATTGGTTATTTTTATTCGTATTATTATACGTTAGCGGACGGTTTGCGCAGGTTGCTGTAGTTTACCCGATACGACCATACTTTTTCATGATCTGTATGCGTTCGTAAACGGCCGATGGTGTGGCTTCAGTATACGCAGCTTTCCCTTTAAATTGTTCAAGGGTGAAGAATCCTTTATTATCCATCCAATCAGAGATTTCGCCAATCATTTGATGAATGTGTTTTTTGCCGTTTAAGTACAGTGTTGAGACCACCTGTACGGCATCGGCTCCTGCCAGTATTTGTTTAATGGCGGCATTGCCATACTGTATGCCGGTAGAGGCTGCTAAGCTGCATCCTACCTGGCCGGATAACATCGATATCCAGCGCAATGGAATCCGGTAATCGTCTTGCGTGCTAAGTATTTGGCCCTCAGTAATTTTGCAGTTTTGAATATCCACATCGGGCAGATAGTTTTTATTAAAAAGTACCAGTCCGGCGATACCAGACCCGGATATTTTTATGATATCTTCCAGCAAATTGGTATAACAATAGCTCAGTTTGACGGTAACAGGCAAACTAACTTTTTTTAGGATCTTCGACAGAATTTTCAGAGTTTCGTTCAGTGTGGTTTTTTCTTTCACATCACCTGGATTGGTAAAAATATTCAATTCAAGGGCATCAGCCCCGGCTTCCTCTATTTTTTTTGCAAAATCGGCCCATTCACCTCCTGTTACACAGTTCACACTGGCAATAATGGGTATGGAAGTTTCTTTCTTGGCATCCCGAATTAGTTTTAAATATTCACCCAGTCTTTTTTCTTTCAAATGGACGTCAACATAATCCATGGTTTCCGATAAATTCGAATAGATCATCGAATTGTTTTTGGCCTTTTTCACGTCATAATCGGCCTCAAGCAATATTTCCTCTTCAAAAATGGATTTTAGTACCACGGCACCTGCACCGTTTTCTTCCAGTTCAACAATGTCTTTTAAGGAAGATGTTAAACTGCAACTGCCCACGATAATGGGGTTTTTTAAGGGTATCCCTAGATACTGAGTCGATAAATCAGCCATTCTGTTTCTTTTAATTGTCGGTTGTTACAAGTTGTTTTTGGAGATATTGATGCATAGCAGCCGAAGCTTTTCTTCCATCACCCATGGCTAATATCACGGTAGCACCGCCTCTCACGATATCTCCGCCGGCAAAAAGGCCGGGTATGTTGGAATTGAATTGTTCAGGGTCAACCTGAATGGTGTCCCATTTGGTTAATTCAAGGTTTGTAATGCTTTGCGGAATAATTGGATTAGGAGACACCCCAACGCATACAACAGCCAGGTCAATATCCATTTCATATTCCGAATTTTCAATAGGTACCGGCCTTCTTCTGCCTGATGCGTCTTTCTCTGATAATTCCATTTTTTGGAGGATAACTTTATTTACCCGTCCTTTATCATCGCTTTTGTATTCTACCGGGTTGGTGAGGTTTAAAAATTCCACACCCTCATCTTTGGCGTGTTGTATCTCTTCTTTTCGGGCCGGCATTTCGTCGAACGAGCGGCGGTAGATGATCATGGCTTTTTCAGCGCCCAGGCGTAATGCTGTTCTTACCGAATCCATGGCTGTATTGCCGCCACCAATAACGGCTACTTTTTTGCCATACAACACGGGTGTGTCATGCCCTGGTTTATGGGCACCCATCAGGTTCACACGTGTAAGGTATTCGTTGGCCGATAATACACCAATTAAGTTCTCACCGGGAATATTCATAAAACGCGGTAAACCGGCACCACTGCCCACGAAAAAGGCCTCGAATCCTTCTTCTTTCAAATCGTCGATGGTAGCTGTTTTACCCACGATAAAGTTTTTTATAAAGGTAACTCCCATTTCTTTTAACACGGAAATTTCCTGTTCGATGATAGAATTGGGCAGTCGAAATTCCGGGATCCCGTATTTTAATACTCCGCCAAATTCGTGCAAAGCCTCAAATATTGTCACTTTATATCCATTCATGGCAAGGTCGCTTGCAGCGGCTAAACCGGCAGGACCAGACCCGATAACAGCCACCTTTATATCATTGACGGTTTTGATTTCAGGGATGTGTACGTGCCCGCTTTGCTGTTCATAATCGGCTGTAAATCGTTCCAGGTTGCCGATGGCTACTGATGGTTTGTTTAATTTGGCCGTGTAAAAACAAGTTGATTCGCATTGGGCTTCCTGCGGGCATACCCTGCCGCAAATAGCCGGAAAAATATTGGTTTGCTTGATGGTTTTGGCCGCTTCGGCAAAATTCCTGGCTTCAATTTGTTTAACAAAGGTTGGGATATCAATGTTAACCGGACATCCTTCCATGCAGGTAGGATTTTTACAATCCAGACACCTTTGGGATTCCTGCACTGCCATTTCCGCTGTATATCCGGTGTTCACCTCGTCATAATTGGTTCTGCGTGTTTGGGCAGGAACTTCATTCATCGCCGTTCTTTCCAACAGGGTTCGTTCCCTGGCTTTCATCGATTTCCTCAAGGCTTCCCGCCACGGTTCATTTCTCGGATCGTTCATCATACATCTGTCTCTTTTACAAAGTTTTCAAGGGCTGACTGTTCCGCATCATTGTAGGCATTCAGTCGTGTCAGGAGTTCGTCATAATCTACTTCATGGGCATGAAACTCCGGTCCGTCAACACATACAAACTTGGTCATGCCACCAACAGTTACACGACATGCGCCACACATACCCGTTCCGTCAACCATGATAGTATTCAGACTGGCGATGGTGGGTATGTTGTATTTTTTTGTTAACAGGCTGGTAAACTTCATCATCACTGCCGGGCCAATGGTAACAGCCATATCAATCGTATGGTTACGGATTATTTCTTCCATGCCAGCGGTAATTAATCCCTTTTGCCCGTAGCTGCCATCATCGGTCATAATCACCAGTTCATCGGAATGTGCCCTGATTTCGTTTTCCAGTATAACCAGCTCTTTGGTCCGTCCTGCAATAACCGATATTACCTTGTTGCCTTTGGCTTTCATGGCTTCAACAATAGGCAACAGGGGGGCAATTCCTACGCCTCCGCCGGCGCACAATACAGTGCCTTTGTGTTCAATTTCAGTAGGTTGACCTAATGGGCCCACCACGTCAGTTACTTCCTCTCCTGCTTTCAGGGCTGCTAATTTATGACTGGTTACACCAACTTTTTGTACTACCAGGCTAATGGTTCCTTTCTGCTCATTGGCACTGGAAATGGTTAACGGTATGCGTTCGCCCTGATCGCCAATTTTTATCAGCACAAAATGCCCTGCCTTTCTTTTCCGGGCAATAATTGGTGCTTCTATCTCAAGTTTAAATACATTTTCGGATAAATTTTCTTTATGTACAATCTTACCCATATTTTTTATTTTAGACGAGATTAACTGAGCCATGACAATATATCCGGCACATCTCTATTTTTATCAAGGAGCTACGATGTTATAATAATCTAAAATCAGAGAATCATGGCATGCTCCATCCGACCACTGAAAATTTAATAACAGACGGATAAAAATAATACCTATTGCATAAGGAGAGAAAGCCTGTAAAATAATTCAGTAAAACATGTAAGTAGAAAACGTATTAATGCAATGGATGATGTTGGATAAACAAAATTAACTTATTAACCGGGGATATTCAATGGAGCCTTTTTTGAGGGAAAGGGAAAGTCAGAACCCTGAAATACGACTTAACAGGATTTTGGTTACGATGTATTGATTCAGGACATCGATTGGTTTCCCTGTCTTAGGGATGCGACCGATCATTGAAGAAAAAACTGGCGTTTCATTTGGGATGGAGAAAGCATTCACTGGCAAGAACAGGATGAAGATATATTGGTAGAGGAGTTAATAAAATAATCACTCCTGCAATTATTAGCTTCTTCGATATTTTTTGGCGGATAAGCTAATTCCATGCCAATTGTTTTCGTTCCTTCCAATAATGAGCAGGATCGACAGCACAGGCTTTTAATTGTACTATTTCTGTTTCATCCAATTTAAATAATCGTGCTTGAAGGTTTTCATTGAGATGATTTTTTTCAGAGGCTCCACTTAATACTTTATATGGATGCATACTATCCAGGCAAAAAGGCAGGGCGACCGCATCCATCCCAACCTTGTATTTTTGGGCTAATTCATGTAAGTATTGATAAGCAGTTGCATAATGAGAATAGTTTTGGTTTGGAAAAATGCGCCCATTCGCCAACGCTTCTTTAATCACAACCCTCATGTTTTGCTTTTGAAGTTCCTGAATGATCGCAAATAAGCTTTGGTCGAATATATTGTAGGTTACCTGGTATACATCAAACAACAATTGTTGATTCCTGTTAATTTCTAATGCTTTTCGAATAATCGCTTCCTGGTTGGCCCCGGATGTTGTAATACCCATACGAATGCCATGTGCTTCTTTCAGTTGAGCCAGGAAGTCCAGCACTTCTGCATTGTCAAGGATTCCCGAATCAAGCGTGGCCGAATGAACCTGATAGATTGTTAACAGGGGCAGCAATTGCTTGGTCACTTCCCATTGTTCCTGCAACTTCGATAAGCTGTGTTCCTTTACTTCGTGGACTTTTGCATGGGGATTAAAATTCGCGGTATACGTGTAACCCCATTTGCTGGCCACCTCAATACCGGTTAATTGGTTTTGTCGCACCCAGTCAATGATCAATTCTTCGGCCAACCCATAACCCGGGCAGTATCAAAATAACGAATTCCGCTTTTATAGGCTTCGTTGAGTACAACCAATCCTTTTTTCTTAAAGGACTCCCTATAAAAGTCTGTAGTAGGCTCCTCCTTGAGGTTAATATATTGAGGCCGGCCCAGGGCCGCTGTTCCAAGTTCGATCTGCTGTTCTGTTGGTTTTGTCATTAGATTTCGATTCAAATTCTTACTAAAGATTACTTCCCGAAAATGGTTATTTTTCGGTCATTCATGGCCTGAAAGAGGTGCAAATTGATGTATCATCATCTCCCATTATTTCAATACCTAAACGCGCCTTCCATAAGCTGCTGCTCCTGTTTCGAAATCCCGATATCCTCAGCTATGGTTTTCCATTGACTAACAGCACATTTTACTTCATTCAAAATAGTATCCATTTTATTATTGTCAAGCTGGAAGTATGAGCCCACACTCCTGGTCAACTCAAAGTCCAGTGAATTACTGTCTGCACCAATATTCAGCGATAGACCATTTTTGTCTATCATCGGATTGATGTCATAGGCAGGAGAAAGCTTCCACCCATTATCTGATAAAACAAAACCATGATTTCTAAGGTGATCATCCGTATTGGAGATGGCAATATAGAAAACGATCCTTCGCCATAGCTGATGAAGGTCTTCAGTATTCTCAGCCCCTGAGAACTGGATAAACTCGGCCAGGTCAAGGTAGCTGGCTGGATTATCCCTGATCGTATCTTCATTATTGCCTGTCATGGTCATGGCAGAGGCAAAATGAACCCGTTCACCCTTCAGGCGGTCAAACCTCTTAGTGAAAAAGGTATGATGATTTCCTGACACTTTTTCTATTTTTGATTCCGCCATGGTGACCCCTGCTTTTAAAGCCAGTTGGTGGGCGAGGTATTCCCATAGGCCTTTATCTATATCGTCATTTTTGGATGGAAACTTGGCAATCCAAGGGTGGCCTTTGCCGTCCAGTATGTTGGCTTTAGGCCTGGCACCTCCGAGAGATGATCCGGGGGCCATAAGGATGGCCAGCCACTTGTTAACTTCCACATCACTGACATCAGACTCCAGCTGACTTGCACCATATTGTAGCTCCCGGATGGATGACCAGGGAGGGGTAGGGTACTCATCATTGTTGTCCAGAAATGGTCCACTTTGGTCCAGCTTGAAGCGCAAAGCCCCCATACGGCTTGGATCATAAACACCTATTAAGAAATCAATATCATATAAAGTAGGGACTGATTTTTCTTGTTCCCTGGCTTTTTGCACAGCACGTCTTTTCATCAATCTACGACCCCAGCTGTCAGGCATGGAATCTAAAAAGATGCCGAAGTTCTCCTTTCCGGCTGGAAACTGCGATCCTGAATACCAACTAATATCTGGATCGATCAAAAAACGTTCTTTTGACTTGAGATATTCTGTGTCGTATTCGAAGCTGAAGGCTTTCCTGCCCTTTCCTTGGTGTGCTGATAAAACACCAATTAATTTAGGTTCGGGCATGCCTTTCCAATGAGCGTAAACATATATGTCTGTCTTATTAACTCCCATGATTATTCACCTCCAAGCAAATTTAAGTCTTGCAATTTCCTGCCCAGTTCATCATCAGCTGCAAGTTTCAGAAAATCTTCATGAAGCCCAAGTACACGCAAGACGTTAAATAAGGCCCCAAGGGAAACACTGGGTGTGCCTTTTTCAAGCAGGTATAGTGTGTTTCTGGCAATACCAGCCCTTTCAGCTACCTGAATAGCGGTGAGTTTGCGCCTTTTTCGTGCCAGCTTAATATTTTCTCCAAGCTGCTCAAGAATCTTTTGGTGCTTGGGAAATAATATTTGTTTTTTACTTTTCATAATGTATTATACTACGTGCAAATATAATAATAATGAATGTAATATAGTACAAAAATATACTTTTTCATGTTTTGGCAGGCACAAATTCACCGAATACTACAATTTTCTACCATTCCATTCCCAAACCGGCACAAAGTAAGCCGCATTACTATTAACTTCGAATTCCTTTTTTGTTCCTTTGCAATTTTGGGGCACGAATAATTTTGGTGAATATTTTGGACCTTTCTAACGGCCCCAATTCCAAATACTTTTTTTGCTCCTGAATTGTTGATTTGCCCGATCAGGAGTGTAGGTTTTGATAATCATATTAACTCCAGCACTCTCATGTCGATTCCTCAGCTTATCCTATACAGTTAACCAAGCATTTTATTCGCAAACATCACCGGTAATTATAGGCTCAACTCTAAAAACATATGTGGGAATAAACTATTTCCATGCCAATTGTTTTCGTTCCTTCCAATAATGAGCAGGATCGACCGAACAGGCTTTTAATTGTACTATTTCTGTTTCATCCAATTTAACCTAAATTGAGCGATTCATAAATT
>JAAAOM010000062.1 GCA_009908855.1 Bacteroidota bacterium | reverse complement strand
AATAACTCTCCGGAGACTCCGAGTTATTTCCGGATATTAACACCGGATTACATCATTATAAACATTAAAAAATCAATTAATGATTAACTAAAAGTGGTCCTATGAATGGGTAGTACTAAAAACAAACTAAAAAGACTTATTCAAGAAGTCAAATAGACGGGTATATCATTAAAAAACCTTTAACTCCTTATGCGTATGCCGGAGCTATTTATTTTAACTCAACAGGCAGTAACAGGGTTGAAAGAACTGCAAATATGGCTGGCTCAGCAACAGCGACAGGAATAGCAGCATTGTTTTCATTCATAATGTATGCCCTACTTTATGGCCTATCTTATCGTTCATATAGGATAAAAGCAGAATTTGGTGGGAAAGAAAAAGTTTTGATTAGTGGACTCAGTAAGCGCAGGGCAAAGAAACTTTTAGAAGAAATAAATATCTGATCATTAATAAATGTAAATCAAATGTGTTTTTTATGATGAAACAAGTCCAATTCATGAAAAAAATCATCTCATTTATTGCTATTCTGGCACTTCTTATTAGCTGCGAGAAAAAAGAAGAAAATCCTTATGATTTTAACTTTACAGACGAAGGGTATTGTCATTACTATGTGTTTATGTATAGCAGCACCGTTGGAAGCGATTGTTGGGGATATAATGCGATTTCGATTTGGGGAAGTGAGCCGTATTATTACGAAAGAGAATTTCCAATGGAAGTTAAAAAATTGAAAGACAATGAAGAAATCCAAATCTTTCATAACGGCGAATTGTTTCTAACGGGCACCAATCTAACAGAAACCGAAGAATACTTTGAGTTTGAAATTGAAAAACAAACAACCACATTTAACACGCTAACCACCACCATTTATGGCGGTTATGATGGTGAGTGCGAAAGCTATTTTGATGGCCGGATATTTAAAGACAGGGGGACTGAATATGCTTTGGAAATCAATTTTCGCTTTACCGATGAATACAAAGGGCAAGATAATACATGGATAATGGTACGTATGTAAAGCCATTACGTTTTAATTTCTAATAATATTTAATCATATAAAATGGTATGAAACTTAAACAGTTTTTAATATTGGTCATAGTCTTAGGTAATACTTATATAAGCCACGCACAATTCGCAGGAGGAAAAGGAACAGGTGAATCACCCTGGCTAATCTCAACTGTTGAACATCTTGATAGTGTGAGGTACTTTTTATCGGATACATTTTTGCTGACGAATGACATTGATTTAAAGGGTTCGCTATTTGATTCAGTAAACAGTTCCGCTGGTTGGAAACCAATCTCAGCAAATTTTAAAGGTTATTTTAATGGCTGTGGTCATACTATTTACAATTTATATATTAACAAACCGGGCTCTGATGATGTCGGATTGTTCAGTTCGATTTGGAGAGGCTGTATCGACAGTCTTTTCATTAAAAATTGTTATGTTGAAGGTTCTAGCAATGTTGGTGGTTTGGCAGGCTCATTGTATTTCGGCGAGATAAGGAATTGTGGTGTAGATGGAACTGTTAAAGGAGTTTATGAATCCATAGGTGGTTTAGTAGGTTATGTAAAGGGTAGTACGGTAAGGCATTCTTTTTCAAAAGGAAATGTGCTAACAGGCGATAAATATAATAAACACATCGGTGGTTTACTTGGTTTAGCATGGGAAACTAAAATCTCAGAATGTTTTTCCTATTGCAATGTCCGTGGAGACGACTGGGTTGGTGGTATCGTTGGCACAATGCTTAAGTCTTCACTTCGTTTGTGTTATTCAACAGGAAAAATCATTGGTAATGACATGGTTGGTGGAATTTCAGGCGATGGCACAATAATACAATGCTACTCAACATCATACGTTGTAGGAATTTCCGGGCCGGTTGGTGGTATAGTCGGCTACGGTAATGCTTATAATTCTTATTTTACAGGAAAGGTAAAAGCCTATGATGTTCCTGGTTTTATGGTTAATACTATAGGTGGGGTAGTAGGTCTTAATATCGATAGGACGAATAATTGTTATAACGTTGGGACAGTTATTTACTCAGGAGATACAAGAGGGGGATTTATAGTTGGTGGAAATGATGATGGTTGGGTAACCAATAGTTATTTTAATAAAGATATAGCACGCGTGCCATCTTCCAGTATTGCACTATCCTCTTCTGATATGAGAAAGCCTACTAAATTGACTAACCTGTTTGAATCGGAATCTTGGGCTATCAGGGTTGATAGTACGTATCCAGCATTGGTCAACATTCTTAACAATGCACCGTTTAGCTTTAATGATACAATTATAGTGACCAATAGCTCCATTGCCGTATCAAGGATAATTGAAAATGATTATGACTATGAAACCATCCAGGAATCGCTAGTTTATCGCATTGATGAAATCTTTGGTTCCGTAACAATTGAAAATGATTTTTTTATTATTCCACCCGATGCTGGGGATAACTATTTAGATAGTTTATCCTACACAATAGGAGAGCTAACGGCTGACAACGATACGCTTTGGGGTAACCAGTCTAAAGTTTACTTGTATAAAGCTGGTAATATAACAGCTTCAAATGAACTACAATCTGATTTAGGAATATTCGTTTATCCAAATCCAACCATAGAAAGTATTGTTATAAATAGCTCAATACCAATTAATTTTATCAGGCTTATAGATACATCAGGTAAAATATTAATTACACAAGCCTCAGTTGTAGACTCAAACATTTCAATAGATGTATCAAGCATAAATAGCGGTATTTACATGTTACAAATCTTTACCGACAATGGAAAAATGCAGAATAGTAGAATAGTAAAAAAATAGTTTGACTTTATTTTGCGAAATTTTTCTACGAAAAAAGAAAAACGAATCGAAGCAAAGCACAAAGGATGTCAAGCAATTATTGAAAGACTGTAAGCAGATCCTAATGGAATCGAAGCAACGGGCGAAGAAGTCGAAGCAGTGCATAAATGAGTGGAAGCAATAGGCAAAGGTCAGGAAGCAGCGCATGAAAGGCAAGAAGCGTTAAACAAGTGGTGTTACAAAGGCCAACCCTATTTGCAAGCACATCCCGCAAACCCCACAGGCCAACGCCAGACCAAAGTTTGCAGGGAGAGCTTACAAAGCCAGCCTGGTTAGCCCACAGGGCTTTAGGGTTTGCCCACCCACAAAAACAAAATAATTTCGTGCTCCGTATCAAGGTCAGTGCAGATTGATTAAGATAAAATATTAGATTTGTAAAAACTTGTAACGGATTGACACAGAAATAGAACACCAGCAGCTAACAGGCGGTCATAAAACATTGCGCGGATTGTGCTATATTTAAACGAAATGACATTTAATCAACGGCTTAGCGGTCTGATAAGTTTGTGCTTCGAAGTGCGCAACGATTTTATACCGCCATCCGTTATTGCGACTTGAAGTCGTGTAAATAATTGTTTTACAAAGGATTGCTCTTTGATAAAACCTGTTGTTCTCCCAACAGTACCCTTACCGGACAACTGGTGTATAGTGCAGCTATTACTGGTTGAAGCTCCGGGAAACGAGTACCAAACGCCGGGTTGCATACCCTATGGCGGGGCTAAAAGTTGTGAAGCAGATAGTCTTCGGGGCCTCAAAACCGATTCAGGGCTGGGGTGGGCAGGCATGGCTAACTCAGGTAAATATTCCGAAACCATCGAGATGGCGTAAGGGCGAAAAAAAGAGGATGACACGCCCTGTACTAAAAAAGTGAGCTGGCAGGTTAAACGTGGTCAACGTTGCGTTTACGGGGATGTTGCCCAGCCGGTGGACAGGATAGGCCTAAACCTGCATCTTTTGTTATTTACACGGAACATGGAAGCACGATGCTCTCTTTTCCTGTAACAGCGGGATCAAAAACCCTAACCGTAAGGCATGGGGAAACATCGTACAGAGAGGACAGACAAAGCAAAAGCCCCGATGTAATTTCAGGGATAGTGGCTGCAACATCACCACAGGTGAAAACCTGCCCACCTCTGTCTGGTACTTTATGGCATGATACTTTTTAGAACCTGTAAATGCTGGAAAGCAAATGAACGAGAATGAAAATTCATCGTGTGCACTGGCGCACCAAATAGATAACTGGAACCATATTGTATGGCGAAAAGTTATCCAACGGGTGAACAGGCTGCAAAGACGGATTGCCAAGGCTGTTAAAGAGAAACGCTGGGGAAAAGCTAAAGCCCTGATGCATCTCATTACCAAATCTTTTTATGCTAAACTATTGGCTGTATTCCGGGTTGATAGAAACAAGGGAGGCAAAACTCCCGGTGTGGACAATAAAATCTGGACAAACGGGTATGATAAACTTGTTGCAGCCATAAATCTTAAGACCAGGGGTTACGCTCCTAAACCTTTACGTAGGATATACATTCCTAAAAAGAACGGCAAAAAACGTCCGTTAAGCATCCCGTGCATGGATGACAGGGCTATGCAAGCATTGCACATGATTGCACTTGCTCCTATGGCCGAAACAATGGCCGACCCAAATTCCTACGGGTTCAGGGAGAAACGCTCATGTGCCGATGCCATTGCACAATGCTTTCTTATTCTGTGTCGTAAAAACTGTGCACAATGGGTGTTTGAAGCCGACATCAAGGCCTGCTTTGATGAAATTGACCATCAATGGATTCTGAAATATGTCCCGGTCAATAAATCCATCCTTAAAAAATGGCTCAAAGCAGGATATATCCAGAAAGGAAGGTTATTCCCCACCCTTAAAGGCACGCCACAAGGTACTTTGCATAAGGCGGAATCATATCCCCAATCATCATGAATATGGTGCTCGACGGATTGGAAACCACCATAAACAAACAGTTCCCAAGGTGGAAAAACCAGAAAGTCAATTTTGTCAGGTATGCCGATGATTTTATTATCACTGCCAAAGATAAGGACGTGATTATAAATCAAATCATACCGATTGTTAAGGATTTCCTTAAAAAACGAGGGCTCAGGCTCTCTGATGAGAAATCCAAAATAACAAATATTGACCAGGGGTTTGACTTTTTATCACAGCACATCCGGAAATATAAAGGTAAACTGTTGATAAAACCATCACGGAAATCTGTACAGGCTTTTAAAGATAAGGTTAAACTTATCGTGCGTGAAAGTCATGGGCTGCCTGCTCATGCTCTTATCAGGAAACTAAACCCGGTTATCCGGGGTTGGTCAAACTATCACAAGGGTATTTGCTCAAAGAACACTTTCAGGAAACTGGAGGTTTTCATCTTCGGACAACTTTGGAAATGGGCTACCCGCCAACACGGTGGCAAAGGCCACGGGTGGGTATTCAAAAGGTACTTCCTGGGCAATCATTTTTCCGATAAACGCGTATCGGGTAAAGGTACATATACATACCGCTTATATAAAATCGGTATGGTACCAATCCGATACCATGTGAAAATAGCCCAAAAGGCCAATCCTTATCTTGCCGAATTTGATTCGTACTTTGATAAAAGGGTATTCTTAAGAAAACGTTTAGCCTTTGATTGCAAACAAAATACTACTTTTGTTTATAAAGGTAAAAATTATAGCCGGGTCTCCCCTAACAAGGTTGGCCTTATAAGTGCTTGAGCCGTGTGCTGGGAAACTCGCATGCACGGTTCTTAGGGGGTGTAAGCTACCCGGTTTGCAATAATTGCCCAGAAAAAACCAAATCCGAACAAAATCCTTTAAAATTTTGTTTTTACAAGAAAGGTGGCTATGACCAAGGTTGAATTAAAAAATATATTAATCCAGAGAATTAAGGAAATTGATGACATTCGTTTCCTGGAAGCGATTAAAACAATTCTGGATTCAAAGTCGGAAAACACCATTATTTTGACTGAAGATCAAGAAAAAGAAATATTGTTATCACAATCAGAAGTTAAAGAAGGATTATTTATTGAACAAAAAGAACTTGATGAACAGATAAATAGATGGCTAAAAGAAAAATAATCTGGTCAAAAATAGCCTCAAATAAACTGTCTGAGATCCTTGAATTTTACAATCAAAGAAATCAAAATAAAAAGTATTCAACCAAGCTTGCCAAACTTATCACTAAAAGTGTAAAACTTCTTCCCGATCAACCATATATCGGCACTTGAGGCTGTTCACTTTAAAAAATATTGAAAAGTAACCTTAAACATCAAAAATTATGAGAACAACATCGACAATTACAAAACACTTTTTTTTAAAGTTTATCTTAAGTCTTTTAATAATTTCATCAATAGCTTGTAGTAAAGATGATGACGAAGATATTTTGACAGGAGATGGCGAAGTAGAAGAAGTTAATGGCATCTCAGGAGATGATTTAGAAAATTACGAAGGAGATCTGGGTTTACTCATTAACACCAGAAGCTTGGCTAAGAAAGGATACAATCCAACCAAGGTAAGTATAACCACGACTGCCACTCAAGGGGATTATGATCAAGAGCTAGATGTTGATCCCTT
>JAAAOM010000016.1 GCA_009908855.1 Bacteroidota bacterium | reverse complement strand
CGAAGCTATCGCTTATATGCAAGCACAACGCTTTTTTATTGAGCATACCTTCAAGGAAGCAAAATCGGTACTGGGTATGCATCAATTTCAAACCAGAAAATGGATAGCATGGTACCACCAAATTGCATTAAACATGTTACTTCTTTTGTTTATATTCCGAGAAAAACTGTTGAATTTTAAGAATTTTCCTTTACTTTCAGCATGGGATATCAGGCAACTTATGCAAGTGCTAATTATATGTGAGATGAATGATCCGGGTAAAATATTGGAGCTGATTTTAAAAAGGCATTTAATTCGGCAAAAAGATATAAATCGGTATTATTCAAATAATTGAATGTATCAAAGTAGAATTATATCAATCGGGAATGGACTTATATTGGGGGACAGCCAAGCTGGGGAAATACCAGGATACAGGATGACTCAGTAATTGCATGTAATTATCGACAGGTAATGGACAATGGACTTTTTCTTCATGCCAATGCGGGTGTTTCTAATAACATTTTAACGGTGGCTGCAACAGAGGATACTTATGTAATGAGTGAATTCCCAAATAATACTTTCGGAAACAATGATACTATGATTGTAAAAAATTCTGCTACCGATACAATCATAAGCTATGTAAAATTTGATTTAAGTGATTTACAGCTTGGAGAGATATCATTGGTTAGAGCATATTTTCTTGCCAAAAATAACACAGACAGCGACGTACCGGTTCATATTCATATGGCAGAAAACAACTGGAATGAAGACAGCTTGAATTGGAATAATAAGGTGAAGACCGGCAAGTATATCGGTGAAGTTAAGGCCAACGATGATAACAGTTACAAACTCCGCTCTATTGATCTTACTTTGATCATTAAGGATTCTCTGGCCAATGGAGTGGAACAGATAAGCCTTGCACTGCAAAATCCTGAAGTAGATAATGCGATATGTGTTTTTCATACTTCAGATAAGCATCCCGCATATCCGCCAATATTGCAGATAATTCATGACTCAGATATACATCAATTTAGTTGCAACGGATCTGTAACCGATGATGACCCGAAGTATATAGATAATAGAAATCATAATCGCTTACGAATTTCCCCAAATCCCGTGCGCTCTCAGCTTTGTGTAAAAGGAACAGAAGGCATAAATCAATACACCATTATAAGTTATGACGGAAGAAAAATATCACAGGGCAAATTATCAGAAGATTGTATTGACATAAGTCGATATGATCCAGGTATGTATATGCTTAAAGTAAATATGAAAACAATCCCTTTTGTGAAAGAATAATTTAATTCATGAAAAAATTGCAACTGATTAGAATTATTATCAGGTTTATAGACTCATCCTATTTGTAAACAGGATTAAAAATTCTTTCGACAACTGGTAATGGTTGTTCTGATATTAATATGTTTGATTATCCAATAATTATTAATGCATCAATTAAGTGTATATAATTCATTCCATATAACTTTTAAATTTTTAATGTAATCTTTCCTTAGATGCATGAATGGTTCTAACCAAAAAGAAAAGGTTTGGTTATGTTAAGTTATTTCAAAACCATTTGTTGTTTATATTCGTACCTTTGAAAGAAACTTTAGCTGTTGTTCTTATGGTAAATATAATATATAGTATTTTATTTCTACTTTGCACATTCAATTATTTGAATAATACCGATTTATATCTTTTTGCCGAATTAAATGCCTTTTTAAAATCAGCTTCAATATTTTACCCGGATCATTCATCTCACATATAATTAAGAGAAAAAAAAGGATTGATTGACTGATGGTTATCGGGAAACCAAAAAATGTTAATATTTAATACAAAATGGGAACAAGAATATTTACTGAATTTTTTTTATTTCGAAACATTCTTTAAGTTTGTGGCTATTATTAAAAAACAGAGTAAACACTAATTAAATTTTAAATCAAATAACCCTGTAGAATTATGAAAAAACTAGGTCTTAAAATTTCATTTGTCCTCGTTGCTTCAATTGTAATTAGTAGTTGCGGTGGTATCAATAAAATGAAAGAAACTGCC
Source organism: Bacteroidota bacterium (assembly GCA_009908855.1). Taxonomy (GTDB): domain Bacteria; phylum Bacteroidota; class Bacteroidia; order Bacteroidales; family JAAAOM01; genus JAAAOM01. The sequence continues at coordinate 25,477 of JAAAOM010000016.1, read as the reverse complement.
AATGAAGTTGACTACTCAGTTACCCCCGAAGTTTTAGAGGCACACGGTGGCGAAGTTGAAGTAACCATCAGAACCAGGTTCCCCGAAAAATATTTTCACAAAAAAGCGGTCCTTACAGCTACTCCCGTTTTAAAATATGAAGGTGGACAAGCAGAATATGAATCAACCACATTGCAAGGTGAGGCTGTAGAAGCCAACAACAAAGTTATTGCCCAGGATGGTGGTGAATATTCTACTTCCGGATCAGTTGCTTATACCGAGGACATGAGAGAATCAGAATTGGTAATGAGCATGACAGCATCTGTTGGTGATAACAGCGTTGAAATACAAAGTCCCGCTATCGCAAGAGGTGTGGTTGCCACATCTACGCTTGTAGAAGTTGATCCCAAAACCGTTTTGGTAGGTGACAATTTCGAAAGAATTACGTCAGAAAGCTATGGCGCTGATATACACTTTGTTATCAACCGCTCCAATGTTCGTCGCTCGGAGTTAACAGCAGAAGATGTTAAAGCACTGGAAGCAAAAATTGAAGAGGCCAAAGGTGCTGAGCGCAAAGAATTTAAAGGCGTTTCGGTTGAAGCCTATGCATCTCCCGATGGTGAATATGACTTCAATGAAGAACTTGCCGGAGATCGTAAAAATGCGGCCAAGGGATATCTTGACAGGCAATTTAGAAATGTTGAAAAATCAGATATGGATGAATTCTTTAGCCTTATGTCTACTGCTGAAGACTGGGAAGGATTCAAAGAATTAATGCAGCAGTCTGATATTGAAGATAAAGAATTAATACTTCGTGTACTTTCAATGCATTCTGATCCACAGGTACGTGAACGCGAAATCAGAAATATTTCTGAAGCATTCGAAGAAATTGCTGAAAAGATTCTTCCTGAGCTTCGTCGTTCAAAAATGAATGTAAACTTCGAGTTAATAGGATATTCTGATGAAGAAATAACTGAATTGGTTCAGTCTAAGCCTGATACCCTGAATGAAGAAGAAATTCTTTATGCGGCTTCATTATTTGATGACAACCAAACAAAACTGGATATTTACCAAACGGCTGCTGATCAGTTTCCTGAAAGTTTCAGAGCCATTAACAATGTAGGACATATTCAATACCTAATGGGTGATTATGATGCAGCGAAAGCATCATTTGAAGAAGCCAAAGGAATAGAAGATAATGATATTGTAAATAATAACTTAGGAGCTATTGCCCTACGCAACGGCGATATGGAAAAAGCCGAGGAGCTTCTTACTGCGGCGATGGGAACAGGTGAAGTGGCTAACTACAACCTGGGTATCATCAAAATTAAGGAAGGTAATTATACAGATGCAGTGAGCTATTTCGGAAACAGTCCGTCATTTAATGCAGCATTGGCCCAAACCTTAAATGGTGATAACGACAAAGCAATCGGAACATTAAACTCAATTGAAGCCCCGGATGCGATGACTTATTACCTTTGGGCTGTTGTAGGTGCAAGAGCACAGCAGGAAGAAATGGTTTATACTAATTTACGTAATGCAGTTGGTAAGGACCCATCATTGAAATCTTTCGCAGCCGGTGACCTTGAGTTCAGAATGTATACCGGAAATGAAACATTTCAGTCGATTGTTGAATAATTAAAAGACACAATTATAAAACAGGAAGCAACTTCAATTATTGGAGTTGCTTTTTTTTTGCCCTCAGTGATACAGGATTAAAATCATATTTTGCTTACATGAATTTGTATTATTGTGCCCTTTCTTTTTGTATGATTAATTCCCGATAATGCTCCCGGCGCTTCGAATCATGCAGAATCGATTTTTCCCATTTTTTGGCCTTTTTCAGTTCACCTTTGTTAAGATAAATCGCAACCAGGTTTAATTTTGGTTCATCAAAGCGGGGATTGATCATGGCTGATTTCTTATAAAAATAGATGGCGGAATCCGGTTTTTCGTTTAGATAATAGGCACTCCCCAAATCGTTTAGCACATGTGTATGGTAGGGATGAAAAGTATAGGCTTGTTTAAAATCGTGTAATGCATGGTTATATTTCTGCATATTAGCATGGGCATTGCCTCTGTACCAATAGATCGGGATGCTATAATCATCCACCTTGGTGAACATGGTAATGGCTGAATCGCACAAGGCAACCACCTTTTTGCTGTTTCCCGTTTGACGTGCGTAGTAAGCTTTTTTTAAATAATAAGCGCTTTTATACCTGGATAAGTAAACAACCAGTATGCTCAGGCATATGAACAAAAGCATCCCGTATGATATTTTCGGTAGTTGTATATTTCTGGTTTCAGTGATTTGAAACTGATGTGAGTTTATTATAACCAGTATAAAGGTAATTATTACACCATGCTCTATACGTTCCAGGGGAAATGAAAAGAACATGATTGTGCAAAACCCCATGAATCCCGAAAATATAGTTTTCGACATGTTGTAGGAGGAAGGAGTATTATCTCCAAATAAAAGGAATACCAAACCAGTAAGAAGAAAAATAAATAATAAAAGCCCAAACACCCCGTTTTCTGAAAGAATCCTCAAATATTCATTGTGCGGACGTTGAAATATCACATTCATATCCTGCACCTTGTATATATCAGGGAGTGAATATTTAGGGATGATAATTTTCCAATTGCCTACACCTACACCACTGTAAAGGTTTTCCTTGATCATATCAAACGTTTTTTCCCATACCTTCATTCGCTCGGCAATAGTACCAGTATCGGATATTTTGGTGATGTTTTTGGAAGGTTCCATTACCGCCATGTATTTACTGATTACAACAGGTAATGCAAATGTTATTGCCGCTGTTATTAACACCGAGGCAATTAGTGAATAAAGCAACACCTTTGAAGGCCCCAACTTAATACGTTTTAAGCATGATAGTAACCCAAAAATAATAACGGATACCATACATGCCAGCCATACTGCTCTTGTCCGAAGCAACACAATGATAATTCCCTGAAGAATGATGACGAAAAGAATGAATATGCACCAAAAACGTTGATTCCTGAAAATGTGCAGTCCGATTAATGACCCGATTAAGGTGAGAAAAACAAACGAGGCATATAAATTTTTATGTCCGCTAATTCCAAAAAGGTTAAAAACAGATGTATATGTTAATTCATCTAAAAACCAGAACTGTTGAACAAAGCTAAAAAGTGATAGTAAAAAGGCGATGGGTATAGAAGCGACGATTACTTTCAGGCTATTGGCCTGCAAATTACACAAACTAACAAGAAGCATAAACAAAATAAAAAATACAAGCAGTTTAGAAATGCTGACTATCGATAAAGAAAAAACATGCGCCCATAAAAAACTTATCGAAAAGAGGATGATAAACAATACACTTGTTAGAATACTTTGATTAAGAGTAACGGTTAATCTTTTTTGAGAAAATGCCAGTAAAATACACAAGCCGGAGGTGATAACGGCAATGAGTATAGTCCTGAAATCATTGTTATCAATTACCAGATCAGAATTTATCTGTATCGATAATATAAGAGCAAGAATACAAAGATACGGACTATACTTTTTAAGTATTTCCATGAATGAGAGTTAACGCCCAACCAGGGTTAAAATCAATCAATCAAAAATGCATTTTCAAGAATATTGGGTGATGCTTCGTTTGGGTTAATAATTAAATTATACCGACCCGTTGCTGCGTTCCATGGGATATTGATAAACACATCCACTTTCTGATGGTTGATATATCTCACTTTACTTGGATAAATAGGCGATGCTTGCTCAAATTGCAAAGCTATAGGCGATGCTTGCGAAAAATTAATGCCTGAATTGCCTGAAAATGATACAAAAGCCGACCCCCCGCTATAAGCACTCTGCGGAAAATAAGTAACATTCGTTGCTGTTGAACCGCCAAGTTTTTCGGCTGTTTTTGCATGTAGTGCATAGGGTACACTTAACAATTGACTTGTACCGGTGATGGTGTATGCGCTACCACCGGTCGGATCAGTTTCGGTTTTGATAAAATATGTACCATTTCCCCAGTCTATGGTTGCAAACTCACCGCTTTGAACGGTTCCATTTCCAATTTCAATACTTACCAGGCCATTGGTGTTTGTACTGGTGGTATGTGTTTCTACATACATGTCCACGCCGGAAATTGAATCTCGTAGTATGCTTATTTTCATACCAACGGACTGATTGGCAACCAATTCATTATTACTGTTTCTTATAACTGACTGATAACTAATTTTCTCAGGGCTCTGAGCCCAAATAATTGCACTGATCATGAGCGCTACCAAAAGGATACATACGTGTTTCATGGATATATTTTTTTATTTGATGATGTTCTTCAACTGTGAGCTTATAAATTAATGTGAGTAAAATCCGGACTACTGATATATGCCTGATCAAAACCTAAGTCATTTGCAGAGCCTTATTTCTTAATAATTTTATATTGTTTCACGATCTGTTTACTTAGCATTACCCGAATGATATATGTAGCAGGTACAAGATGGTCTACAGCTATTTCTGTCTGATTTTCAGATACTTTTTGATGATGTAACAAATCACCCTTTATATCATATAATTGATACGAAAAACCATATTGATGAAAGTTATTGATTTTAAGTTTTATTTGCTCAGCAACAGGATTGGGATAAACAGAAATTGTTATACCCAGGTCTGAGCGATTTTCAACAGACGTAATCTCATAAATCTCATATGGATGCTGAACACCTTGTGCTAGCGATCCGCCCGACCCGGTATGGGTATGAACGGCTACCTGGCCTACTGAATAACTTACAGAACCCTCGATGCCTTGGATATTACCACCGGCGGTTGCAATGTTATCCTGGGCATACATACCGGTTATACCCATTGCTGTGAGCAGAAAAGCATATAATTTAAACAATCTGTAATGCATTAATAACCTCCTTCGTAATTATTGTCTTTTAGCTTTTATTGTTATTCCTTAAATACAAAATTCTTATACTCATAATCCATAGTCCATATCCCTTGGCACCCTTAATTTGCCTTCTTAGTTTTACTACTGAGCAGTAGCTTGGCCGTCAGGACTTGGCCAATATAGCAACCAGCCAAAAGGCTGTTCAGGATAATTAACCTGAATCAGTTGAGATCTGCACAGGAATATGGTTTTAAGCCTGTATATTTTTGTAAGTAAATTATAAATATAGACATTTTATTAATCAATAGGGGTTAGGTGTGATGAAAATTTATCAAAGCATCATGCCCTGTTACGAGATCGTTTTATCAAAAACCACCAAAAAACGACCACATGACAATACCGGCACATACCGAAATGTTTAACGAATGTTTAGTGCCATACTGCTCTATTTCCAAACATTGGTTGCATGAATTAACTACATCTTGCGACACACCTTTCACTTCATGACCAAATACCAGGGCATATTTTTGAGTGGTGTCAGGAATGAAATCCCCCAGCTTAAGGCTATTTTCAGCCTGTTCAACGGCAAGCACATTGTAATTCAGGTTTTGAAGATGTTGAATGGCCTGTATGGTTGATTCGTAGTATTCCCAATGCACCGATTCTGTAGCGCCGAGGGCAGTTTTACGAATATCGTTATGAGGTGGTTTGGCCGTAATACCGCATAAAAAAATCTGTTCCATGAGCAAAGCATCGGCGGTACGGAAAATTGATCCGATATTGTTCATGCTGCGGACATTATCCAATACGATTGTAACGGGCAGTTTGGGGGTCTTTTTGTAATCATCGATGGATGGTCGGTTTAGCTCTTCGTTTTTTAATTTCCTCATCGTTAGTTTATCAAGGCAATATTGGTTCCTGAAAAAATAAATTATATTTTAGCGAACAGTTCTAAATCAATTACAAACCTAGTAAAAATGAACATACACGAGTATCAGGGGAAAGAAATACTAAAACAATTTGGCGTGGCCGTACCGGTTGGTTATGTTATTGAAAACACCGATAATGCCGAAGCGATGGCCAAAAAGATACAACAAGAGGCCAATACCGATACATGGGCGGTAAAAGCACAAATACATGCCGGTGGCCGTGGGAAAGGCGGCGGGGTTAAAATTGCCAGGTCAATGAGTGAAGTGCAGGAACATGCCAAAGCCATTTTGGGTATGAATCTTATAACCCATCAAACCGGCCCGAATGGTAAAAAGGTAAACAAAGTGCTTATTGAACAGGGAATCTATTATGAAGGCGAAAGTGAGATTCAGGAATTTTATATGAGTGTGCTGCTAAACCGGGCAACGGGAAAAAATATTATCATGTACTCAACCGAAGGAGGGATGGATATTGAGACGGTTGCTGAAAAAACACCGCATTTGATATTCAAAGAAGAAATTGAACCCGGTATGGGAATATTGCCTTTTCAGGCCCGGAAAATTGCTTATAACCTGGGACTATCGGGCAAGGCATTTAAAGAAATGACCAAATTTGTTACCGCTTTATACCGTGCTTTTGAGAAAAGCGATGCTTCGCTGTTCGAGATAAATCCGGTGTTTAAAACATCAGACGACAAAATATTTGCCGCTGATGCTAAGGTAAACCTGGATGACAATGCGCTTTATCGGCACAAGGAATATGAAGAGATGCGTGATATAAGCGAGGAAGACCCGGCTGAGGTAGAGGCAGGCAAATACAACCTAAATTTTGTTAAGCTCGATGGCAACGTGGGGTGCATGGTTAATGGCGCCGGACTAGCGATGGCTACCATGGACATTATTAAATTATCCGGTGGCGACCCGGCGAATTTCCTGGATGTTGGTGGTACTGCCAATGCACAAACGGTTGAAGCGGGGTTTCGTATTATCTTAAAAGACCCTGCCGTAAAAGCTATTCTGATTAATATATTTGGCGGCATAGTTCGTTGTGACCGCGTAGCTGAGGGTGTTGTAGAAGCCTACAAACAAATGGGCACTGTTGGCGTTCCCGTTATAGTACGTTTACAAGGTACCAATGCGCAGGAAGGAAAAGAAATTATTGATCAATCAGGGCTCAAAGTGTACTCGGCGATCACCCTTGAAGAAGCGGCTGCCCGTGTAAAGGAACTGGTTTAGAAAATTCGACCGATAACACAACAGAAGGGTTTGTTAAAAAAACCACTGCACGTATTTGTTGACCGAATCAGGGGACTGTCACTCGACCTTTGTGTGGGCGCTTTTTTATCGGCTGAAATGGCACGGAAAGTTACATCGTCCGATCAATCAATGCTGGTGTCTGTTTTAGTTATTTGTGCCGTATATGTTATTTACGTAGTCGATCATTTGTATGACTATCAAAAATCTTTACGGTCAGCTTACTCCCATAATTTTAGCCTGATGCATACATCGCAACATTTTAATTGGTTGGTCGGTGTTATTTTGTTCGTCATGACTGGTTACCTGTTAGGTGTTTTCATTGGGCGCCAAAAACTATTACAACACAGAAATTATGGTTTAATAACAGATGCAGTTCTTATATTTCCGGCTGTCTATTTTATTGTAATGTTTTGAAATATTCAATGATCTGATCAATTTCCTTTTCACTTATTTTCCCTTCATAAGATTGCATTTGTCCTGCCTGATATCCTTTCACAATCTGCTCATCCGGATGATAAATGGCGCGTACAATATAATCCCTGTCAATTTCAACCTGCTTTTCTTCGCCGTTCTCCATCACCGTTTCGGTTTTACCCATTAAACCCTTGTAAGATGGCCCTACCAGTCTGGTTCCATCCATTGAATGACAGGCATTACATCCGTTTTTCTTCAATATATTAAGCCCGGCAACAGCATCTGCCGACATTTCAGTTTCTCCGGCCGTTTCAGGCTGAACGGCGGCAGTGTCGGCATACCATTGCTCAAATTCATCAGGGGGCATTACAACAACGGATGAATACATATAACTATGCCGCAGTCCGCAGTACTCGGCGCAAAAAATATCATAAGAACCCGGTGAGTTGGCAATAAACCACATACGGTCTTTGTCACTTCCCGGAACCATATCCTGCTTTAACCGGAAAGCGGGAATGTAAAAGCTATGAACAACATCTTCCGAAACCAGGTCAAGTTCAACAGGCTTTCCTTGTGGCACGTATAACGAATCGGTATATTTACCATTCGGATATTCGAAACCAAAGCTCCACATTCTACCAATGGCAGTAATTTGCATGGCATCGTCCGGTGCTTTTTCTTTCATTGGTTTCCAACCGGTCCAGCCATACGCAAACATTACCAGTACAATAATTAACGGAACGATGGTCCAGATAAGCTCCAGGCTGGTACTACCGTGTATTTGTGTGGCTTTGGGATTACGCTTTTTATTATAACGATAGATAAAATACAACATTACCGCCGTGATCCCTACCAACAGAAATACACAAATAGCGAAAATGAACACGAATGCCTTATCTACTCCTTCAACAAAATTTGATACATTTAAAAACATTTTTTTTCTCCTTATCTGAAATTATAATCAAGAAAAGTGATTACCATTACAATTACAAAAACAACCAAAACCAGGCCCACCATGATCTTATACATGGCATTGTCAAACTTTAAATGCATAAAATAGATCAATACCAGGGCTGACTTAACGCTTGCCAGAAATACTGCCATAAAAACGGTTAACGGGCCCAATTCTATTTCAGTCACTGCCACTGAAATAGCTGTAAGAATTAAAAGATTGATCAATATAATTGTATAGGTCTTATAACTTACAACGTGTTTATGTTCATCCTGACTCATCTTTGTGCTTTTTAGTATCTAATTTCTGGTTTATAATTTAGTTGTTGAAATATAAGATTTCAAATTCATATATGGTTATTACAGTTATTGGGTTATGTAATTAAATAAAACAGCGGAAACAGGAAAATCCATATCAGGTCTACAAGATGCCAATACAATCCGCTATTCTCCAGTTGTACATTGTAGTCGTTATTGATGCTTCCGTTCCACACTTTAAAGAACATGACGGCAATTATTACCAGCCCGACAATTATGTGCAGTGCATGAAGCCCTGTCATGGCATAATACAACCCGAAAAACAATACATCACCCTGAGACAGGTCTAACAATGTTTGCGAATTGGGGTAAATTCCGTGGCTGATTTTACCTCCCCATTCAAAATATTTATTGACCATGAAAATTATGGCCAGAATCATGGTAATGGATAATAATAAAAGAGTAAGTCGTTTATTACCCAGTTTGATTGATGATGTTGCCATAGCAATGGTCATACTACTTACGAGCAGTATAACTGTATTTATGGTTCCCACGGTTACGTCCAGCTCTTCAGCAGCCAGGTGAAAAGCAACGGGATTGAGGTGTCGATAAACTGCATATACTACAAACAAACCGCCAAAAAGCAGAAGCTCTGTAAAAATAAATAACCACATTCCTATCTTCGAGGCCTCATCATCGCGATGTACCAATGCATGTCCACTATGTTGTTCCATGAAAAAAACTAATTTTTTTATTTGTATTCATAAGGGTTTTTGTCCACAACCGGTATTTCTTCAAAATTTTCAAGCGGTGGCGGGGAAGGAACTGTCCATTCCAATGTTGAGCCTCCCCAGGGGTTTGCTTTCGCTGTCTCACCACGACGCGAGGAAATAATTAAGTTGGTTATTATTATTGCTAAACCGCCGATCATTACAATTGCTCCCAGGGATGATAAAATATTAGGGCCGTGGTATTCAGGCAGGTAATCGAAATATCGGCGGGGCATACCAACAAGTCCTAAATAGAACATAGGTCCATAAAGAGCCAGATATCCGATAAAGAATGTCAACCATCCGAAATTAGCCCATTTTACATCGTACATGCGTCCCCATATTTTTGGAAACCAATAATGGATAGCTCCGAAAAAGGCATACCCCACACCTCCGAAAACGATGAAGTGGAAGTGTGCAACCACAAATGCAGTATCATGCACGTGAACATTAGTGGCAAGAGCGCCAAGCACCAAGCCGGAAAAACCACCGATCATAAAAACAAATATAAATGAGGTTGCCCAGTAAAAAGGTGTTTGCATATCAATCGATGCCTTGTAGAGTGTCGAGACCCAGTTGAATACCTTAATGGCACTGGGGATGGCCACCAGAAAAGTAAGAAACGAGAATGCATATAAAGCCGTTCCGCTCATTCCGGCGGTAAACATGTGGTGGCCCCATACAAAATAGCCCACCAGTGCAATGGCCAACGATGAAAATACCAGTGCTTTGTATCCGAAAATGGGTTTTTTGGAGAAGGTTGGCAGAATCTCAGATATCGCACCCATAGCAGGTAGTATCATGATATATACAGCCGGATGGGAATAGATCCAGAACAGATGTTGGTATAATATCGGGTCTCCACCTTTAGCAGGATCAAAAAAGCCAATACCCAATGTTCTTTCAGCGACAATCATTAATAGCGTAATACCAACAATGGGTGTGGCCAATAACTGTATCCAGGCGGTGGCATAGAGTGTCCAGGGGAATAGTGGCATCCTGAACCATCCCATTCCCGGGGCCCGCATGCGGTGCATGGTAACAATAAAATTCAAACCGGTAAGTATGGATGAGAACCCCAGAACAAAGGCTCCCATAACCGCTGGCAATACATTCGATTGTGTTTGAAAGCTATAGGGTGCATAAAATGTCCAGCCTGTATCCGGTGGTCCGCTCCCCATAAACTGGGAACTTAAAGCCAACAGTGCTCCGAAAACATATACCCACCATGATAAAAGGTTAAGCTTGGGAAATGCCACATCCTTGGCACCAATCATTATGGGTAACAAAAAGTTCCCAAATACCGCAGGTAACCCGGGGATTACAACCAGAAATATCATGGTAATGCCGTGCAGTGTAAAAACACTATTATATACCTGCGCTTCCATTATTGTTTTATCAGGGGCGATCAGCTCAAGCTTCATTAATAATCCCAATAAAGCCCCAACACAAAAGAATGCCCCAACGGCATATAAATACAACAAACCAATACGTTTATGGTCTGTTGAAAAAATCCAGGCAAATATTCCTTTATACTTCCCTTTATACTCCAAATAATTCGGTTCCATTATATCTCCTTATAATCTTATATATTAATTATTAGCGCTTTGCTTTTTACGTCTTCTTATGGTTAAAGTTAAAAATATTCCCAATGCAGCAATCATAATTATGGTACCAGCTACGCGTGTAATATTCAGCACATATCGCTGTCCTGCCGGGTCGTATTGAAAACATAACTGCAGCACTTTATTTATTGTAGGGCCTGCTTTGCCTTTTGAGGTCTCTATAATAGCCATTTTAAATTCAAACGGTAGAAACGAAGTTCCATTCACATATCGTGTAATTTTACCATGCTCCGTTACAGCAATGAGTGCACCTGCATGCAAAAAATCATTCCCTTGTTGCTTATATTTAAATCCGGTAGCTTTTGTAAGCCGTGAGATATTTGTGCTATCACCTGTAAAGAAATACCAGCCATTGCCGGCATTTTTATTTTGCATGGTATTTATATAGTTCGTTTTTTTACGTTTTGCCAGGGGAGCTGTTTCACTTGGGTCAAAACTTATTGTAAACACCTGGTAATCTGTACCAATTTGCAGGTCTGTTTTGTCAACTACATCGGCAATACCTCCCATAAGGGGGCCGCAGATTCCCGGGCAGCGATAATATACAAAAGATAAAACTGTAGGTTTATCTATTAACTCAGACAGTTGCTGAGGTTCACCATTTTCATTGATTAAGGTTACATCCAGCGGTATCGTGTCATTCAACTGCTCCTCTATACCCACATCATCATTATCAGTTTGCAAATCAGGCTGCCCATACATTGTTATTGAAATAACAAAACTTACTGATACTAAATAAAATAACTTCATTATAAATGGCATCCTGTACTTTGTTTTCGAATTTTTTAAATAAACACCAAATATATTAGTTTGTTTTACACACCTTCCCGTAAACGAATATATTTAGGTTTTAAATAGTGAACTGCTAAATTTACGTAAAAATTAACCAGTTAAACAACATCAAAAAGGATAAGTTTAAAAGTTAACATTCGTCATCGAATCACCATTAAATAAATTTCATCCGGCAAATATAAAAAGGATTATACCGCTATTCTAAAAAACTTGTGTTACAATATTTGAAATGTATGGTTATTTGGTTGTGATTCATCCATCACACGATAAATAAATTCCTGCTTTCACAGGGTCAGGAAGGAATACAGGGCATAAACCGGTCCGGTAGTGATACTTAAGAGGAAGGCAGGTCGGGTACAAAAAAACCGATACGTATTTTAAACTATTCTTATGGTTTTAATGTATCATGCTTCATACTTCAGCAACCAATTATAGATTACCGAAAGCGCAATATAAAATAATATAGCCAGGTTGAAACCCAATGACCCCAGGACTATAATCAATATCGCTGAAACGATCAGATAAATATACCGAACGGCATTGTCCTTGAAATTGAAACTCACAAACTTAAGTGAAAACATGGGCAAACTGGTAACCAGTAAAAAGCAGATTACAACGATGATACCAAGCAGGGCATAAAGGTTCAGTGATAATTGCTGAATAAAATAGATGGCTGTATTGTCGGATACAAAAGCCACAGAGGCAATAAATAAGGCTGATGCCGGTGTTGGCAATCCTTTAAAGGATATCTTTTGTTCGCTGTCAAGGTTAAACCGAGCCAGGCGCAATGCTGAAAAAATGGCGATTAAAAAGGAAGAATAGAGAATAACCATTTCAACACCTGTTGGAGCAAAGGGATCAAACTGCGCAGTAGGACTATAGTCAGTCAATCCCCTTATTAACAGATGATACATTATAGCCGATGGTGCAACACCAAAACTCACAATATCGGCCAATGAATCAAGCTGCTTTCCAAATTCCGAATATGATATTAATATTCGCGCTAAAAACCCATCCAGAAAGTCCAGGGCTGCTGCTGCCAATATAAAAAAAGCGGCCGTATTCAATTGTCCTCTGGTGGCATGCAGTATGGCAATGCATCCGGCAAGCAGATTTAATGTGGTAACAAAATTTGGGATGTAGTAATTTATTTTCTTGCTCATAATTTGAAGCAGTTTGATTGTGTTGAATTCTTATACTAAAATAAAAGGATTTATGGATGAAAAGCAAGAAAATGAAGTAAATATTGAATAATAACAAAGGAAATCGTAAAGTTCATCGGTAAATATAGTTTGGGTTTCAATGAATATACCATAATTCATTCCGTTCAATACATTCTTATAAAACCTGCGGGTTCAGCCGCCTGGTATCGCTTCATCTATCCTCCGACTCCCTGCCTCAGGCGAAAGGGGCGGTTCGACTGTCAGTCTGAGTTGATGCCCGAACCGAAAAAACCGATGGGTTTTTGGTAGTTAATAAGTATTGATGGTAATGCAAAAATATTTTGATTTGTTAATTTTTGTATCTTATCCAGCCGAACATTACAAAATAGATTGTTAGTTTTATATTTTTACGTACTAAAATAAATCCCACATGAAAATTGCTGTTGACTTTGATGGAACCATTGTGGAACATCGCTACCCCGCCATTGGTGAAGAAAAGCTATTTGCATTCGAAACACTAAAACAATTGCAAAAGCAGGGACACCAATTGTTATTATGGACTTTCAGGGCAGGAAAGGAACTGGATGAAGCGGTAGAATATTGTAAAGAGAAAGGTCTTGAATTCTACTCGGTAAATAAAAGTTATCCTGAAGAAGTGTTTGATGAATCAAAAATTAGTCGTAAAATTGATGCCGATGTTTTTATAGACGATCGCAATATAGGCGGATTTCCTGGCTGGAGCGAGATATGGCAAATGTTAAACAGTGAAGATTATGATGACAAGGAGTTCAAAGAACTATCCCAAATGCCTAGTAATAATTTATCAGTTGCGCAAAAAATTAAGAACATGTTTAAGTAATTATTTGCCATTATTGGTATTAATCGTTACAGGGTTATCAATTATTTGCTGCAAATCCGAACAATCTTCAACCACTTCAAATCTACAAAAAGCCAACCGGATTGTTCAGAAAGATTTTAAAGTACAAACACCTGAAACCTCTGGTAATTATGTGTTATCTTTTGGTGATCCCGTACAGGTTGAGCTTAGCCGCATAACAGATACAGTCGTTTTTAACTCCGTTTACTTCTATTCAGGATCAAACGCTGTTGATTCCGTATTTGATCTACAGCAATCCTACAGCGTAACCCCCTTTGCTCAAACAGTCGGGCGGCAGCAACTGAAAGCAGTAGTGAATTATAATGATACCCTGAGTGAATCACATTTTTTATCGTATACCTATTTTTCTAATATAACCCCAAATGAATTATCCTATAAAGTGGTGCGCAAAATACCACATGACACCCGGGCTTACGTACAGGGATTATTATTCCATGACGGATTTTTATATGAAGGCACTGGTCACAGGGGCGAATCATCGTTGCGTAAAATTGATCCTGAATCCGGAAAAATAGTAAAAAACGTGAACCTTGATCACAAATATTTTGGCGAGGGAATAGCATTGCACAACGGTACAATTTTTCAGGTTACCTGGCAATCACAGACGGCTTTTATTTATAATCCGGAGGATTTGAGTCTGATCGATAAAATATTTTATGATTTCAGGGAGGGCTGGGGATTAACATCTGATGGTACGCAATTATTGATGAGCGATGGGTCAGCCAAAATTTATTATCTTGAACCTGAAATGCTCACCGAATTAAAACGAACCGAAATTTATGATGACCAAGGCATGATCCCGCGTATCAACGAGCTTGAATATGTGCAGGGAAAACTGTTTGCCAATGTATATGGCAAAAAGCATATTGTGGTTATTGATCCGGAAACCGGAAAAGTATTGAGCAAACTGGACTTAACCATGTTGTTTCCCGAAGATATACCGGATAACATGGATCATGTACTTAATGGAATTGCTTATGATTCAGGGAATAATCGGTTTTACGTTACCGGTAAATATTGGCCTGTAATGTATGAACTGGAAATTACGGGTTGGTAGCTACACTTTTGAACAATAATTAACAATCCAACAACCTTTCGGATAGCGCTTTACAAAATCAATGTTAATAAACCCTGTTTAAAAAAGAATTTTGTTTGTTTACAAAAGGAATCTTTGGACAAGTCATGTTTTATTGTTTACATTTATCTTTGAAATTCCGAAATGAAGGCGATTTAAATAAATACAAATAAATCAGAAAATTACATTAATATGGCAAAAATTATAGCCCTGGCAAACCAAAAAGGAGGAGTAGGAAAAACCACCACTGCCATTAACCTGGCAGCGAGTCTGGCTGTGCTGGAAAAAAAAGTATTATTGATAGATGCTGACCCGCAGGCCAATGCCACATCAGGCACCGGATTTGATATTAAAAGCATAAACACCAGTATTTACGAATGTTTAATTGAAGATACCGATCCGAATAAAGTGATCCTGAATTCGAATATGGAGAACCTGGATATAATCCCTTCTCATATCGATTTGGTTGGCGCCGAAATAGAAATGCTTAATATGCCTGAACGCGAATATATGCTTCGGAAGGTTATTCAGCGTATTAAAACGGACTATGATTATGTAATGATTGATTGCTCGCCCTCACTGGGACTAATTACCGTGAACGCTTTAACCGCGGCACATTCGGTAATGATTCCGGTTCAATGCGAGTATTTTGCCCTGGAAGGCCTGGGAAAATTATTGAACACGGTTAAAATTATTCAGGGACGTTTAAATACCGAACTGGAAATTGAAGGATTTGTACTTACTATGTACGATGCCCGCCTGCGTTTATCCAATCAGGTTGTGGATGAGGTTAAAAAGCACTTCCAGCAAATGGTGTTTGATACCATTGTACAACGAAATATTAAGTTAAGTGAATCTCCGAGTTTTGGAAAACCCGTGGTAATGTACGACGCCGAATCGAAAGGTGCTGTAAACTACCTGAATCTGGCTAAAGAGTTGCTTCAGAATAACGATGCAACCAAAATTAAAAACGCAGAAAAAGTAATTGAATAAATAAAATAGATGGCAAAACGCAATGCATTAGGTAAAGGATTGGGAGCGTTGATCGAGAGTGGAGAAGAAACCTCGGTTAAGGAACTGGCTCCCGAGGTTGAAGGAGTGAACGAAATCCCTGTAGAAGCGATTGAAGCCAATCCTTTTCAGCCACGAAAAAATTTTGATGAGGAAGCCCTGGAAGAACTGGCTGATTCCATTCGCGAACTGGGCATCATTCAACCGCTCACGGTACGTGAAATAGGCGAAAAGAAATATCAGCTTATTGCCGGGGAAAGACGCTGGCGTGCCGCCCGATTAGCCGGGGTTGAAACATTACCTGCCTTTGTTCGTACGGCCAACGATCAGGGAATGCTGGAACTGGCTCTGGTTGAGAATATCCAGCGTGAAGACCTCGACGCCATTGAAGTAGCCATATCGTACCAACGCCTGATGGATGAATGTGAACTCACACAGGAACTATTGGGAACACGCGTTGGTAAAAAGCGTGCCACCATAACCAATTACCTGAGATTACTTAAATTACCGGCTGAAGTACAATTGGGAATACGTGCCCGTAAATTGTCAATGGGTCATGCGCGGACACTTATTAATGTTGATGATGAAGAAGAGCAGCTCAAACTGTTTTACAGGATTATTGAGGAAGACCTTTCTGTGCGCAAGGTTGAGGAGCTGGTGAAAAAACTGAAAGAACCGAAAGAAGAAAAAAGTGAAAGCAAACCATCTTCAAACGGAGAAATACCACAAGAATACCAGGAATTAAAAGACCAGCTTGCGGGCTTCTTTCATACCAAAATCGACTTCAAACGAAACAATAATGGTAGCGGAAAGATCGTTATTCCTTTCAAAAGCGATGAAGAACTTGAAAGGATAATAGCCACACTTGATACAATTAAAACATAATATTATATTTTTGCCTCGACAAAAATCAAGACCATTGAAAAAGTTCGGGGCAATTTTTATTACTCTTCTTTTGTTGTGCATGGTGGGCATACAGCCTATAGTGGCACAAAGCGAAATCGATATCGATGCCGAAGTCATTGACACTATAAATGACGGTGATAAAGCCACGGAACTTTTTAAGGATCACAATCCGCGAAAAGCCTGGCAATACTCGGCCATCATTCCTGGCCTCGGGCAGGCTTACAACAAAAAGTACTGGAAAATCCCGATTGTTTATGCTGCCTTTGGGGCTGCCTATTATTATTATTATGAAAGTGCACTGAATTACCATGCCCTTCATGATGCCTACATAGAAGGGCAAAACTTTAATATGCAGTATGTTAATCAATTATCGGATCATACTAAACAACAACTAATTGATCGCAAATATTTTAGTGAAAGTTACATAAACAGTGCGGCTGGCCGGTTTGAAATATCGCGGTTGCAGGACAATATTAACACCCAGCAACAACACATGGAAAGAGGTATCATACTGATTTTTGCCGTATATTTTGCCAATGTATTGGACGCCCTGGTTGATGGGTACTTTTTTTCGTATGATGTTGACAGTAACCTGGCTTTTGATGTGAAGCCCGGACTGTGGTATAACCCTGCCATGAACGGATCAACACCCACTTTATCATTTAAATTCACCTTTTAATTACTCGATTATGAGATTTTTTCTGTTGCTATTGTGCTCATCCTATACCTTGCTATCTGTTTCCCAATCTGTAGATACCCTTGGCCGGGCTACGGCCATACATACCATGGACGACCGGCTTGAGACCAACCTGGACAAGAACCTGGATAGCCTCTTACATCTCTGGTATGTGGGGCATGCACAGGAGCGGAATGAGAACCTGACTAATATTGATGCGGATACATCCAATCTTATCCCTGAATTTTCGGATTCGGTGTATATCGATCGTCTGTCAAAAATACCGTCTTTGGTGGATTTAACCTACAACCAGATTGTGAAACGCTATATCGAAGTTTACAGCCAGAAACGCCGCGATCAGGTGGAGGCCATGCTGGGATTAACACATTATTATTTTCCTGTTTTCGATGCCATTTTCGATTACCACAATGTACCCAATGAACTGAAATACATGTCGATTATTGAATCGGCGCTTAATCCACGTGCCTATTCACGTGCACGCGCCGTGGGCATCTGGCAGTTTATGTACGGTACGGGTAAATTTTATGGTCTTACCATCAATAGTTATGTAGATGAACGTCGTGATCCCATAAAAGCCACCCATGCCGCTTGTCGCTTTGTAAAAGACCTGTATGAGATTTATGGTGACTGGACGCTGGTTATTGCCGCTTACAATTGCGGGCCGGGCAATGTAAATAAAGCCATTCGCAGATCGGGCGGCAAGCGCAATTATTGGGATATATATTATTTCCTTCCGCGTGAAACACGTGGACACGTGCCCGCCTTTATAGCAGCCGTTTATATTATGCATTATTATATCGAGCATAATTTGTATCCCAAACAGGTGAGTCTGCCTATACCATCGGATACCATTATGATTAACGACGAGTTACATTTGGAGCAGGTTGCCGATGTACTGCAAATTCCCATTGAAAAATTACGGGATATGAACCCGCAGTATCGACTGGATATTGTCCCCGGTCATCAACAGCCTTATGCGCTTCGCTTGCCATTAGATAAATCAATGGCCTTTATTGATCTTCAGGATAGTATTTTTGCATACAGGGATTCGGTTTATTTCAACCCTGATGATGCCATTCAGGCCCCCAAAGTGGCTTCTTACAGTTATGATGCACCCCCATCAGATAAATACGATTTATTGCATTACACCGTGAAATCAGGTGATAACCTGGGATTTATCGCCGACTGGTACGATGTAGGTGTTTCTGACCTGCGCAGGTGGAACAATATTTACCGCAACCTGATACGCAGTGGCCAGCGGTTAAAAATTTATATTCATAAATCGAAAGTTGACAAATACCGGGATATTAATGATATGACATTTGCCGAAAAGCAGAAAATGGCCGGAGTAATAGTTGAACCGAAGCCTGTTGAAAGTAACCTGTCCGATGGTGAATTTACGTACTATACCGTAAAAAGAGGCGATACATTGTGGGACATAGCTAAATTATATCCCGGCGTTACCGATACAGATATTATGCAGTGGAACGATATCCGGTCAGCCGGCAATATTCGTCCCGGTGACCGGATAAAAATTAAAAAGTTGGAATAAACCGGCACGCTTATGAAGCCCTATAAAACAGTTGTATTTCTGCTGGTGGTATTTGTTATTATACTGGATATATCACTTTTTTTTCCATCTGAGGGCATTCATATTACTGACAATTTCAAGCTCAAATTTTTTTCATACAAGGACATCTTTGAGAAAGATACCGTTGAATATGCTGATATCACTTCCATCATTTCACGTCAGGAGCAAATAAATGATTCGGTAATCAGGGATTTAGCCGGTCTTGAGGTTACGGATACAGTGGTTGGCTTTGATACTGTCCGGGCCGATGCCAGGAAATTGCTTGACAATCTACAGCGCATTGAATATCCGCCAGGTAATGATGAGGTGCTGTTTCCTGCTTTCAAATCACTCAGCCGCCTTTCCGGCCGGAAAGAGTTGATTCGCATTCTGCACTACGGTGATTCACAAATTGAGGGCGATCGCATAACTTCATACATACGGTTTAAATTACAGCAAAAATTTGGCGGCTTTGGCGTTGGACTTATTCCGGCTTCCCAACCTTACGATTTTAGTTTTTCCATCAGTCAGACCCCATCTGATAATTGGTTGCGATACACCCTTTACGGTAAAAAAGACACCACCCTGCCACATAATAAGTACGGTGCACTGGCCAGTTTTTGCCGTTTTTCGCCGGTATTGGATTCAACCCGGCAAGCATCTGATGTGTTCACAGAAGCCTTTGTGAATATAGAGCCATCGCCGTATAGCTATTCAAATACCAGGAAATTCCAGCAAGTACGGATTTTTTATGGCAATAATACAACTCCCTTTATGAATGAAATTAAGCAGGGAGACAAAACCGTGATGGCCGATATGTATGCGCCAACAGACAAGTTAAAAGTCATAACCGCGCGGTTTAATGAACCGGTTGGCAATATCACCCTTCGTTTCAGTGGCCACGACAGTCCTGATGTATA
This sequence comes from Bacteroidota bacterium, assembly GCA_009908855.1. Lineage (GTDB taxonomy): Bacteria > Bacteroidota > Bacteroidia > Bacteroidales > JAAAOM01 > JAAAOM01. The sequence continues at coordinate 5,382 of JAAAOM010000016.1, read as the reverse complement.
TGCCATATCACTGGATGCACCTTCAGGTGTGGCGGTTGATAACATTGCCATGCGCGGCAGCTCGGGGCTGGTATTTAATAAAATGGATGCCCGACATTTAAAAAGCATGTATAAGGCATTGAATGTTAAAATGTTTATCCTTGAATACGGTGGGAATGTGGTTCCGTATATCGAAAAGAATCCGAAACAATATGGCGTATGGTTTGGCAGGCAACTGCAATTTCTGAAAAAACTGATGCCTGAAGTGCCTATACTTGTAATTGGTGTGGCCGATATGTCGGAAAAAGTAGGCAACAGGTACCGAACATATACCCATCTGGAACAAATACGGGATGCCATGAAAGAAGCCACATTAAATGCAGGCTGTGCCTACTGGGACATGTATGAGGCCATGGGTGGTAAAAACTCCATGCCCGGTTGGGTGTTTGCCCAGCCGGCCCTGGCATCGACTGATTTTGTTCATTTCACACCCCGGGGTGCTAAGCTTATTGCAAAAATGTTTTACAGCGCTTTCCTGTACGAGTATAATATATATATGAACCAAAAAGGCCCATGAGATTATTCCTGACCATCATATTAACAAATATTATTTTGATACATGGCTTTGGTCAGTCTCATTACCCGTATGACCTGACCAACTATGCCTTTGTAAATTATGATAAGAACAAAATTCTTTTTCCCGGAGATACCGATTCTTTTAATTCATTCTTCCAAAAACTGGATACGGCCATGGTGCGGGGCGAGGGCAAAATAAATATTGTGCACATTGGCGGTTCACATATCCAGGCGGACATATATACCCATCAGTTAAGGCAACGATTTCATGATTTTGCCCAGGGTTTAAATTGCGGACGGGGTATGGTTTTTCCTTATGACATAGCCAACACCAACAATCCCTGGAATTATTCAGTTGACTATGGGGGCTCATGGGAACGTTGCCGGAATGTGGATTATGAATTGACCTGCCCATTGGGATTAACCGGGATGGCTGTTTACACATCCGATTCGGCGGCCTGGTTATCCTTTAATTTGGATCCCGACTCCGCCGGCGAATATGGCTTCGACCGGCTTAAAATATTTTATAATACCAAAAGAAGTACGTATAAACCATTAATTACTGACAGTTTATCGGTGAAGAGGCGGCAGGTAAATCATCATTTTGGCTATGAAGAAATAGTGTTTGACACCACGCATCATCAGGTTCGTATTCAACTGGAAAAAAGTCAGCATGGAGATGAGCAGCTTATTTTGCATGGTGTTTATTTCGAAAAGGAGGGCAGTGGATTGGTTTACAATGCCATTGGCGTAAATGGGTCCAGGCTCGATTCATATTTAAAGTGTGAATATTTTGGGGATCATCTAAAGGCCATAGAAACGAACCTGGTAGTTATCTCCATTGGCACCAACGATGCTTACAGCAGGCGCTTTGATGATAAAGAATACCAAAACAATTACCAAATTCTGCTTAATCGCATACGGGCCAATGTGCCGGAAGCTGCTATTTTGTTAACCGTGCCAAACGATAGTTATTTATACCGTCGCTATGCCAATCCACATACCAAAAAAATGCAACAAATCATTATGGAGCTGGCAACGGAATATAATTGTGGGGTATGGAATTTTTACGAAATCATGGGAGGATTGGATTCTTCACAAAAATGGTATTTAACCGGCATGATGAAACCCGACCGCGTCCATTTCAACAAAGCCGGTTATTTGTTTAAAGGTGATTTATTGTTTAATGCTTTTAGCAAGGCTTATGACTTTTATTTGGAGGAAAACAAAGTCCCCCGACAGGTAATGGTAAATGAAAAATAAATGTTAGAACAGGTCAAAGACATATTTCTATTCTCTGAAGAAACGCCTCTCATTTTCACACGTTTTTATTTCTGGGCGTTCTTTTTTGTGGTTCTGACGTTTTATTCCATTCTTTATAAACACAAGACTACTCGCAATGCCTATTTGTTTTTGGTAAGTCTTTTCTTTTACTACAAAACGGGCGGTCTTTTCTTTTTTATACTCATCTTCTCTACAGTCACTGATTTTTTCATCGGTCAGGCCATTTACAAAAGCAAGGAGCCCCTGCATAAAAAATTATGGCTGGCATTGAGTATAACGCTGAATTTAGGCGTGCTGGGGTTTTTTAAATACGATTACTTTTTTACCGAAACAATTAATACTGTTTTCAACTCCGACCTGCCTGTTGTTACCCATGCCGCCAAATGGAGCAATCAATTGCTGGGTACCGGTTTTGATATTGATAAGATATTGCCGCCGGTGGGCATTTCCTTTTTCACCTTTCAAACCATTAGCTATTCCATTGATGTGTACCGCGAAAAGGTGAAGCCGGTAACCAACATGCTCGACTTCGGTTTTTATGTTTCGTTTTTCCCGCAATTGGTGGCAGGACCTATTGTGCGGGCTGCCGATTTTATACCCCAGTTATACCAGGATTTTAAACTCAGCCGGAAGGAATTTGGCTATGCCCTGTTTTTGATCCTCAATGGGTTGATGAAGAAGATGTTTGTCGGTGATTACCTGGCTGTGAACCTGATTGACCGTGTATTTGCCAATCCTGCCAGTTACTCTGGCTTCGAGAATCTGATTGCACTGTATGGCTATTCCCTGCAGGTGTACTGCGATTTTTCCGGCTATACCGATATTGCCATTGGCCTGGCCCTGCTGATGGGCTTTCGTCTGCCCCAAAACTTTAATTCACCCTACAAAGCACGAAACGTGGGTGAATTCTGGAAACGTTGGCATATGTCGCTTTCCTCCTGGCTGAAGGATTACCTGTACATTCCCATGGGTGGAAACAGGGGCGGTTCTCATTTTACCTACATCAGCTTATCGGTTATATTGATCTTTGTGGTATTGCTTTCGGGAAATCTATGGCTTATCCCTATATTTCTGGCAGTTATTGGAGGGATTTGGTTTCTTACAAGAGTGTTCCCGTCCTTTCAATTGACCGTAAGCACCAACATCAATCTGATGATGACTATGTTACTGGGAGGCTTGTGGCATGGCTCATCGTGGATGTTTGTAACCTGGGGCGGATTAAACGGATTGGGACTGTTGGTGTATAAATTCTGGAAAAGAATCAGTCCGTACGAAAACAAAACCGGCTGGCTTGTTCATTTCTGGAAGATATTTATCACTTTCAATTTTATTACGTTTACCCGTATCTGGTTTAGGGGGGAGAGCATGCAGGGCACTTACGATTTGATGAACCAGGTAACCGGCAATTTTGGCTGGGCCCAACTGGGAGAAATGATTACCAGCTACAAAGCACCCTTGCTAATGCTGGCCTTTGGATTGGTGGTGCACTGGCTTCCCACCAGCGTAAAAGAGTGGTATAAAAACTGGTTTATCGAAACCCCTGTTTATTTGAAAGTATTGATTTGTGTGGCGGTGGTGTTTATTATCTATCAATCGTTATCCGCAGGCCTGCAGCCTTTTATTTATTTTCAGTTTTAACAAAATAAATTCTGTTAATCTGAAATTTCTGACTTTTTCCTAATCCGGTATTCTATGAGCATTTCGCCTGTTTCCTGATCCTCGAATAACATGTTTTTTGTTATCATTTCATTAGGTAGTGTATTCCATAAACGCGCTTCAATTTCATTGAGGTCTTTTTTCCTATCTCTGCCAATATAAACATAAAACGATTCCTGGGTTTGATTAAGAATATGCTCAAAACCAACGAATTCATTCCAATAGTTAAATTTATCAGACCAGGGAACATACAGATAACTTTTCGGGTATTTTGACTGTAACATGGGTTTGAAATAACCTTTCATGCGATAACTCATCATAAAGCCATTATAATGAGCAAACTGAACAAAAGGCGCACCATAATAGGGTCCGGTAAGTATGATTGGGTTATTTTTTTCTACCAAAGGCACGGTATTATTATATCTTTCACGTTGCTGTTCTTTTCGCTCTGATTGTTTTTCAACATGCGCGCGAATGGCTGGTACTTGACTGTAAGCAATATACAATGTAACAACAGTTGTAAGTACTGTAACAACCAGCTTCAACAACTTTGATGATTTGTTTTTTGTTAATTGTACAATAAACAAAGCCATGAAAAATATAAGCATGAATTTAAATATATAAAAGGGTATAAAATAATGGAGGGCAAAATGTTTAAGGGTCAATGCAATACTTAAAAGTAAGGCAGTGTTTATGGCAACCATAGCTTTTGTAAGTATTGCATTGGTTTGATACTTTTTCCTTATAGAGGGAAAAGTACCGGCAACAGCTAGTAATAGCGAGGTACCCATCAGGTAAAAAAATGTTTGATCGAAACGGTACAGGTAACTAAAATGCCCGGCCACGGAAGAAAAGTCAATAATGCCTTTGCTGCCACCACCATGCATGCCGGTATGGGTGAACATATTTACCACCCATTCCCGGAAAGTGCTAAACTCAAATACAACCGGATAAGCAAATAAAGCAACAAACAACAATACATATAGCAGATATTGCAGCTTTTGCTTTATAGAGGTTTTTAATACTACCAGGGGAATGATTACTACCGGTATAAAAGACAGTTTGCAGGCAATGCCGAATCCCATTATTATTGCGTACCTCACGATATCTCCGGTATTTTCATCCGGTTTTTGAGGATGATATATGTTTTTAATGACCATTATGCAAATCAATAGCAAGGGTATAACCATGATGGATTCGGGTATGAGTCGCCCGGCCAGCCCTAAAATAGCTGCATTGGCAAACGGGCTTAGCTGTAGCATAAAACCGGCCAGGTAAGTACCGCTATACTGATGGCATTTCAAAGCACCCATAAACATAACAAGGGCAATAACCAGGTTCATCAATAAATTGGCAGCATGTATGTATTTCTCAGGATGATCAATAAAATCCTGCGGATAAGGCTTACCGGGTTGAAAGAAATGCACAATTCTGGCAGAAATGGCTATCAAATATTGGAGGGGAGTTCCCGGGTGAGCTACATATTCAACGGTCAGATTACCACCACCAATGGCAATGCCATTGTACATGTGAAAATATTCGGGGTCCATACATTTTTGAAAAAAGGAGCCTGTTGAATGATGTATAACTACTGTACTCAATAGATAAATAATGGGTAAAGCGCAAAAAAGATAGATTTTATAGCTATCAATTTTTATTTTTCCGATTGAAACTACTGGTTTTAGATATTTCATTCCAGGTTACTGTTTCATATTTATTGGCTGATTTTATGATATAGAGTGTATCAAAGCTTTTTTCAAACTGCGACAACCAATAATTTCTTGATTCTTCATCCAGGTGCTTCCAGAACGGGGTGAATTCACCTGGGGTATTTCCGGTATAAGCATTGATTATTTTATGGTTGTAGCGTTGTGAAGCCAACATAGC
>JAAAOM010000076.1 GCA_009908855.1 Bacteroidota bacterium | reverse complement strand
TGATACATCGAATAAGGATACCTGCACACCTTTTTCTTCCAACGACTGATAAATATGACGGGCCAGTTTTTCGGTATTTCCATACATGCTGCCGTAAAGTACCATCACTTTCGGTTCGGTTAGGTGCTGGGCAAATTTGTAATATAAGGAAATAACCTCGTTTAAGTGCTGTTTCCAGACCGGTCCGTGGGTAGAGGCAATTATTTCCGGTTGTAAGGGTTCGATCCGGGATAATGCTTTCAGGATATTCTTATTGTACTTACCCAGCACATTGGAAAAATACCTTATAAATTCTCCTTTGTATTCTTCAAACGGCCTGGCATCAAAAATTTCCCGGGTATGGCCAAAGCTGCCAAAAGCATCACCTGAAAAAAGTATTTTACTGGTTTCATGGAAAGTCATCATCGTTTCCGGCCAGTGCAACATTGGTGTTGAAATGAACCGAAAACTATGCTTGCCGGTTTTTAGCACGGTATTGTTCTTCACTTCAAACAAATTGTCGTGAATATGATAATAGCCTTCCAGGAATTTGAAGGTAGCCTTGTTTCCTACAATTTTTATATTTGGATAGGCTTCGATAAGTTTTGTAATACCCCCTGAATGATCGGGTTCAATATGGTTGATGATCAAAAAATCAATCTCCCCATTTTCGGGTAAAATTTCATGGTGTTTCTGAAGCAACTCCTCTACCTTGTCGTTTTCAACACAATCGATGAGTGTGATCTGCTCATCAACACATAAATAAGCATTGTATGTGATGCCATTATCCAGCGGCCATAAATTCTCAAAAATGGTGCTTGAATCATCTTTTACACCAATCCAGTAAATATCATCCGCTATTTCCAATCCTTTTTTCATACAATCAGAGGTGAATACTTAATAGAGTCGCTCTTGGTAAATATTGTAATTTTCCTCATCAAAAACAGCGAACATAACCTTTTTTATTGATTTGAATGAGGGCAGATAGTCTCGCACTGTGCGGATGGCTATATCAGCTGCCAAATCTTTCGGAAAATGATAGACGCCTGTGCTTATGTTGGGGAATGCTATGGATTCGGCCTGATATTCGTGCGCCAGCTCTAACGATCGTTGATAGCAATTCTGCAATAATGCTTCTTCATGATTATTACCTCCGTTCCACACGGGGCCTACCGTATGGATTACATATTTTGCCGGCAGATTGTAACCGCTGGTGATTTTTGCCTCCCCTGTTTCGCAACCGTTTAAAGATTTGCATTCTTCAAGAAGTTCAGGTCCTGCTGCACGGTGAATAGCTCCGTCAACACCGCCGCCTCCCAGTAACGATTTATTGGCTGCATTCACGATGGCATCCACTTTTAGTTTGGTGATATCTCCTTTGTATATCTCAATCATAAGTGAATTATTGTCTTATTTCTGCATTAAACTCCTTGGCATAGGTATGAATAAAGGTATACATTATTTTATCGATTTGCTTTTCATTTAATGTCTTTTGTTCATCCTGAAGAATAAACGACAGGGCATAAGATTTCTTTCCTTCCGGTATGTTTTTCCCTTCGTAGGTATCAAATATATTCACCCTTTTCAGGTATTTTTTTTCAACCTTAAAGGCATGTGCTTTTAAATCGGTGAATTTTATTTCCTTGTCGATAATCATTGACAGGTCGCGTTTTACTTCAGGGAATTTAGGCAGTTCTTTAAATATTGTTTCTTTACCCTGAACGGATTCTACCAAATTTTCCCAAAATATCTCACCAAAATAAACCTTTTCTTTAATATCAAATGATTCACAAATATGTTTGTTCACTACCAATAGTTTGGCCATGATTTTATGGTTCACTTTATAAATCAGGCCCTCGCTGTATAAGTCGTTTTGCCCTTCCAGGGGTGATATTTTGAGCTCATCCATGCTCAATCCCAGACGACGCATCAGTCCTTCGGCATATTTTTTCAGCGTATAAATGGTATATTTCTGCTCCGGTGTATTCCAATTGGGCTCCGCCTTTAAGCCGGTCATAAATATTCCCAAATGCAAATATTGGTGGTAATTATCCGATTTATTGTCACTTTTCTCATGTTTTAGCTTGTAGCAATTTCCAAATTCATAGAGGCGTAAATCAGGATGCTGCCTGTTAGCATTGTACCGTATCGCTTCCAGTCCGCTAAACAGTAGGGTTTGACGCATGCCATCCAAATCGGAGCTAATGGGATTGAGCAATTTCACTGTGTTGTCAGGTGCATGGGTTTCAAGGTTATTGTAATAGGCTGATTTGGTCAAAGAGTTTGACATAATCTCGGCAAATCCGTTGCTGCTCAGGTAGTCAGATATAAGATTCACCAGTTTTTCATTGTCAACCGGCGGAGAATAGGATAATGAACTGTTTATTTTGTCAGGAACCTCCACATTGTTGTATCCGTAAATGCGCAGTATTTCTTCAATCACATCGGCCTCACGCGTAACATCAACCCGGTAGGAAGGAATGGAAACATACACGCCTTCATCGGTTTCGTCAAGCACCTCAATCTCCAGTGAGCGCAGGATGTTTGTTATTCGCGGGCGTTCAATGATTTTCCCGATCAGGCGATCCACATTTTTGAAATAGACTTTTATCTTGGTTTCCGCGATTGGATTTGGGTATATATCAATAACATCCGAAGCTATTTTTCCACCTGCGTACTCTCGTATCAGCATGGCTGCTCTTTTCAGTGCATAAACGGTACAGTTCGGATCCGCACCACGTTCGAAACGGAAAGAGGAGTCTGTATTTAATAAATGGTATTTGGCTGTTTTTCGCACCCACACCGGATCAAAATAAGCCGATTCCAGGAATATCGATTTGGTAGTCCCGGTTACTCCGGAGTCAATTCCCCCAAAAACTCCACCAATACAAGCCGGTTTTTCCGCATCGCAAATCATAAGGTCCTGTTCGGTAAGCTCGTAAACTTCTTCGTCCAACGCCTTGAATTTAGTACCTTTGGGCGTTGTGCGAACCACCACCTCCGGTCCGGCCATTTTATCAAGGTCAAACGCATGCAGCGGATGTCCTGTTTCATGAAGCACGTAATTGGTAATGTCCACCACATTGTTAATAGGGTTCAGCCCTATTGCCTTCAAACGTTTTTGTATCCATTCGGGTGAAGGGCCAATGGTAATATCGGAAATGGTTAATCCGCTATAGCGTTTACAGGCGTCTTCATTTTCCACCCTTACCGGTATGTGCAGGTTATGGTTATCCGGTTTAAAATTAGACACATCGGGTTTTAATAAATCGATGGTTCGGTTTTGTCGTAAAAAAGCAGCTATATCGCGTGCTACTCCTATATGCGATGCAGCATCAATGCGATTGGGCGTTAAGCCAATTTCAAAAACAACATCTGAATCAGGTTTAAAATAATCTTTGGCAGGTGTGCCTGGTTGCAGGTTATCCGGCAACACCATGATCCCGTCATGGTTATCACTCAATCCAATTTCATCCTCAGCACAAATCATCCCTTCCGAGGGCTCACCGCGGAGCCTGGCTTTTTTGATCTCAAACGCACCATCAGGCGTGTGAACCTTGCTGCCAACAGTTGCTACCACCACCTTTTGGCCACTAGCTACATTCGGCGCGCCACATACAATGGGTAACACAATATTACTACCAATATCAACCGTGGTAACGCTAAGCTTATCGGCATTGGGATGTTTATCGCAGGTAAGCACCTCACCAATTACGAATCCTTCCAGTCCTCCGGGAATAGACTCATAATGCTCAACAACTTCTACTTCCAGTCCGGTATTGGTTAATATTTCGGCAACCTGTTCGGGGGACAGGTCAATTTCAATAAACTCCTTCAACCAATTGTATGAAATCTTCATTTCTGATTTTTACTTTAATTATCCGCTAATGCATTGTTAAAAGTCAACAAAAATAGTTAAAAAAACGATGATTAATCAACCCATTTACCCTGAATGTTAACAGTCTGATGTTATGAAAATAAGTTGATTGCTAGTTAAGAATGGCTATCTTTGCCTGAAGGAATAACATTTCAAAATAATAAAGCATTGGAGAATAGACCCACAATTTTTGTTACCAACGATGATGGAGTAGAAGCCAAAGGACTGCATTCATTAATTGAAGCTGTGAAGCATTTGGGTGAAATTATAGTAGTGGCACCTGAAGATGCCCAATCGGGTATGTCGCAGGCCATCACAGTGAAATACCCGTTGTGGATCAGAAAAATAAAAACCGATGACAATGTAACCATATATGCCTGCAACGGAACACCGGCTGATTGTGTTAAAATAGGTATCAGTCAGGTATTAAAAAAACAGCCCGATATGGTTGTTGCCGGAATCAATCATGGCTCTAACTCGGCCACCAGTGTATTATACTCCGGTACTATGGGTGCAGCCCTGGAAGGATGTATAAATGAGATTCCTTCCATCGGATTTTCGTTTTTAAATTATGAAGCCGACGCCAATTTTCAAACACCCATCGAAAATGCCCGAAAAATTGCATCGGCTATCCTTAAAGAAAGTCTGCCATTGGGAACCTGCCTGAACGTAAATATCCCGGATGTACCGCCGCATGCAATAAAAGGTATTCGAATATGCCGACAGAGCATGGGTTTCTGGCATAAGGAGTTTGAGCAAAGAACGGATCCACGGGGACGAAATTACTACTGGATGACGGGTGAATTTTTAAACGCTGAACCCGAGGCGAATGATACCGATGAGTGGGCACTGGAAAACAACTATGTTTCGGTTGTTCCGATACAGATTGATATGACTGCCTACCAAACACTACCGGGCCTGAAAAAAATTGATTTCGAATCGGCTTATAAATTCCAGCAAACTTAACTTACTCACCCGGGATGCATAAATCACCTTTAAATAACATTTTTCTTGGCTGTGTATTGGGGTTGATTCTTCCTGCAATTGCCGGTTTTTTGGTTTTTGAGATACGCTTTGACGATTATTCCTTCAGGGCGTTTATTTCCATGCTCAATGTGCAGGGTGTGTTAACACAGGTACTCTCGTTATGCGTAGTCCCTAATCTTCTCGCCTTTTTTTTGTTTATCTGGACCAATCGACTGTTATCAGCGCGTGGTGTTTTATTGGCTACCTTTATAGCAACAACCTCCATTTTAACTACTAAAATAATTTTGTGATCTATGAAATATTTCCTAATAGCCGGGGAAGCTTCAGGTGAGTTGCACGGATCGAATCTTATGCGGGGCATTAAAAAGTATGATTCACAAGCCGAATTTGAATATTTTGGTGGTAGTTTGATGCAGGCAGAAGGAGGAACCCTGCGCAAACATTATCGTGAAATGGCATTTATGGGTATTTGGGAAGTGCTGGTAAGTTTGAACAAAATCAGGCAAAACTTCAGGGACTGCAGGGAAGCGCTATTGGCTTATCAGCCCGATGCGCTGATACTTATTGATTACGCAGGATTTAACTTACGCATGGCCAAATTCGCCAAAGCCCGGGGCATTAAAACATTGTACTACATATCACCCAAAGTATGGGCCTGGAAGAAAAACCGCATCCATAAAATTAAACAATACGTGGATCGGTTGTTTGTTATATTTCCCTTTGAGGTAGACTACTTCAAAGAACGGAATTATAAGGCGGAATTTTTAGGCAATCCTACATTCGACGCGCTGGAACGAAAGGTTGATCATACGCTTACGAAAGAGCAATTTATTGAAGCCAATCAATTAAATGACAAACCCTTGGTTGCATTACTCGCCGGTAGTCGCAAACAGGAAATCGACAAGTGTTTGCCGGTAATGACAGAGGCTGTTAAAGCATTCAGTAATTATCAGTTTGTTGTAGCCGGCGCTCCTTCCATTGAACCCGACTACTATAAACCATTTTTGGATGGAACTGATGTGCAATTGGTGCATGATTGTACTTACGATTTATTGCGCTTTTCCAGAGCTGCCGTAGTTACATCCGGTACTGCCACCCTGGAAACCGCATTGCTCAATATTCCACAGGTGGTAATGTACAAAACCAGTGCATTCAATTACTACGGGTTTAAACATGTGGTAAAAATCCCGTATTTTTCGCTGGTGAATATCATTGCCCGGAAAGAAGTGGTAAAAGAATTACTGCAAATTCAATTGGTTCCAAACATTCGCAAAGAATTAAAAAAACTGCTTATTGATGACAATTACCGTGAAAACATGCTAACGGAATATAAGTCTTTACGGGATTCATTAGGCGGAAAAGGTTGTTCGGAGCGTATAGGCAAGCGTATTGTTGAAATGCTAAGATAATTTATGAAAACAGTTCTGATTACACTTACAGGCATTTTATATTATTTTTCCGTATCAACGGCTCAGGAAATACGCATCGGACTTTTCAATGATCAAAATATACAAAACCTGGTTTTATCAGGGGTACAGGGAAATTATCAGGTAGTAGCCGGTAAAAAGGTGGTTGATACATTAAAACCGGGTGACATATTTTACCTCTCCTGGCAGGATTCATCCATCCGGATCAAAGGATTGCAGGGTAACTATTATACGGATGAACACTTTTCTTTTCGGTCAATCGATTCAAATTGTATATTTCAACTAAAACCCGTGAATCCGGCTGTTGATTCACGCAGTTATGATGATAACCTGGAAATGACTGTGGAATTCCGTCAATTACAATTGGTAAATGTAGTGAATCTTGATAAATATGTAGCGGGCGTTGTAGAGGCCGAAGGGGGGAGCGGTGCAACTGCGGGTTACTATAAATCGCAGGCATTGCTATGTCGTACGTATGCTATAAAAAACATTGTTCGGCATGGTGGTGAGAATTTTAATTTATGTGATGGCGTTCACTGCCAGGCTTTTAAAGGACGTAGCCGTAAAAATCCGGTTATTTATGAATCGACCCAGGCAACAACGGGTGAGGTAATTGTGGATGCCGATACCAATCTGATCACTGCTGCCTACCATGCAAACTCAGGCGGACAAACTGTGGCCTCAGACGATGTTTGGTTAATCCCAAGACCTTATTTACAATCCATTAAAGATCCCTGGTCGTTGAATCATTACCTGACAACCTGGACCAAAGAAATCCAGCTGGATGCCTGGAAGGATTTTTTAAAGCAAAACGGATTTCCCATAACGGGCCGGGAAAAAGCCGAGGATTTTATTTTCTCCCAACATACACGTAAAAAAAACTATACTTATAAAAACCATTCACTTAATCTGGCCTCCATCCGAAATGAACTCGATTTGCGTTCAGCTTATTTCTCCATCAAAAAAAAGAATAGTAAAACATTGTTATTTGAAGGTAAAGGCTATGGTCATGGAATAGGTATGAGCCAGATTGGAGCCATGCGCATGGCTGAAGAAGGATATACCTATAAAGAGATTATTGATTTTTATTACAAAAATGTTTATATCGTTGAATTAAAAGACCTTTAAATCAACCAAGAGAATCGGAAAAGCATTATATATATGATTGTGGTGCATTTTGACGAACATTCCGATTATGATTTGATAAATCGAAACAAAATAATTATCTTTTACGTTAGTAATGTTAAATGATAGTATGATTGTTTCATTTGGTTCAAAGGATACAGAAAAGATTTGGAATGGAGAACGTGTCAAAAAGATGCCGATTGAGATACAACTGATTGGACGGAGAAAGTTAAGGATGATAAACAACTATCAAAACCGGACAGATTTGAGAATACCTCCATCCAACAAATTAGAGAAATTAAAAGGTTCTGATTTTTGTAGTATCAGGATAAATGACCAATGGAGAATTGTATTTCGGTGGATTGACAATAGTGCTCACGATGTTGAGATAATGGATTATCATTAAAAAGGAGGATTAAAAATGGATAGATTAGCAAACATTCACCCAGGAGAGATTTTACTTGAGGAGTTTTTACGCCCTCTTGAGATTACTGCTTATAGATTATCAAAGGATACAGAGATACCACAGACCCGAATTTCGCAGATAATTAAAGGAAAGCGGAGAATAACGGCTGATACTGCATTGAGATTTTCTTCATATTTCGGTACGACTGCAAAATTTTGGCTTGGACTTCAAGATGACTATGATATCGAAGTAGAGACTAAAGATAAGCAGGACCTATTGACAAAAATAAAGATAAATGCACCGCAACATACAATCAAAACACCGGACAAATAACATTGGTAAAAAACATAAGTTGGACTAAATTTGTAAAAAGGTAAATTGTATGATAGAGTATAAGTCAGTGATTAAAAGAAATCCAAACAAAAGATTTGGAAAACCATGTGTCAGAGATACCAGGATAACAGTTTATGACGTGCTTGGATGGCTTGCGACAGGTATGACTTATGAGGAAATAATATATGATTTTCCTGAATTGACTACAGATGATATTAAAGCATGTCTCGCCTATGCTGCTGATCGGGAGCATAAATTACTTCATGCATCGTGAAATTGCTTTTTGACCAAAATTATTTCATTTCGGATTACAAAAAAGCTAATTGATAAGTATCCGGAATGTAAACATGTATCGGATTGTGGATTAATGGACTGCGATGATTCGGAAAGTTGGAAATTTTCAAAAAAATAATTATTCAATTGTAACTTTCGACTCAGATTATTATGATATCAGTATAATAAGTGGTCATCCACCAAAAATTATATGGATTAGAAGTGGTAATCTGACAACAAATGAAATTGTAAAGTTGCTAATTCGGAATAAAGCAATCATTGAAAGGTTTTTGAAGCACAATGATTTTAAAGACATTTCTTGAATGGAGTTAGATGGATAGAATTATCAAATATGTACGTTGCCCAACACAGTATATTCAAGCATTGCGCGGTAATTGGTAAATTTGTAATAATTAAAAATTAACAAGATCGTATAATGCCTAAGATATTTGAATATTGAGGGATTCTGATTTTCTTCTACTCAAATAAACACGAACCGATTCATGTTCGCTCGAAAAAAGTAGAGTTTGAATGCAAAGCTGAATTGTATATAATAGTTTGTGGGCAAGCTAAAAAATTCCAATACTCGTAAATATCATAAATATTGTATAATTTTGAACCAAACTTATTGCTATGGATAATTTATTAACCAGAATAACGATTGATCCGGAAATTTGCCATGGTAAACCAACCATACGGGGATTACGTTATCCCGTGGAAAACATGTTAGAATTATTAGCATCAGGCATGACCATTGATGAACTTTTAAATGACTATCCGGATTTGGAAAAGGAGGATTTTCTTGCATGTCTGGCATATGCATCTAAATTGGTTCATGTAAAAAGTATATATAAAATAGCCTCGTGAAATTCATAGTAGATGCTCAGCTACCGAAATCATTGTCGGATTTCCTGAACAAGAATGGCTATGACTCCATGCATACGCTCGATCTTCCGTATAAGAATAAAACAAAGGACTACCAAATTGCCAAAAAGGCTAATGAGGAACAAAGAGTAGTTATCAGTAAGGATATTGATTTTTTAGAATCGTTTATCGTAAAGTCTGAACCACAAAAACTTATAATGGTAAAGACGGGCAATATATCTAACAAACAATTGATTGATTTATTCGATGGATATCTTGATATACTGGTTCAGATGATTTCACGAAGCGATTTGGTTGAAATTAATCAGACCGAAATAGCTGAGCATGGATAAAAATACCCCAAACACGGCATATTACAGCATTGCACGGTAAGTGATAAAATTGAACTTATTATATAACAACAAACTGGCTGATGATTTGATAAGATTTGCTTCTAAAGTGCAATGCTTTAAATGCCCATCCATTGGATTAATAATTTAATATCCAATATCGCTTAAGTCTGATTATTCCGCCTTCACCTGTTTAATAGTTCCACTACCTGATTTTTCGATAATGGTTATCGGATTATCCCGATAATAGTAAAAATGTCCGGTATTTTGTAATGACAATCCAATGGGTCCCTGCATATCGAAATGAAAGTTGGCTACCGAATTATGTATAACATCACAGGTATCTGTTATAAAATTGTTTAATACCACCCTGGCATTGGCATACCCATAGATATGCGATTTTTTTGCATAGCCTGAAAACTCATAAATTCCGCCAACTGCCCCGTTATTATAAAACAACAAATCGTTGGTATGTAAATTTACATTCACCTCATTGATATCCGTCAAAGCAATAATGGCAATGCCAGGACTGTGAATGGTATTTCTGCTGGTAACTTTACAGGCACCCTGCAAAACCACAGAGCGAAGTGTATCGGAGTGCACATAAACCATCATTCGTTCATAATTGCGCATCCAGTAACAGGAATTTTCATCATATATTCTGATCCGGTTGTGAACATCTCCCGATTCCCATTCAGTGCGTATATTGGATAGCATTTTTTCGGGCCCCTGAACGATAATTTTCTTTACTGTATCCTGTATCAATTCCACATCAAACAAACCAAAGAATTTCACCCCTCTGAAACTACCTATATCCAGCTGTAGCGAATCAACTTCACCCGGATCAATCAAACACTTATCTTTCTTACACGAAACAAAGCATTGCAGTGCAGCAACTATAAATACTATTTTTACAATTATTTTTACCATCGATATCCAACTCCCCATTCAATAAAATCAGCGTTAAAGTAATGCGCTTTTAATGAAAACTTGGTCCATAATCGTTCAGATATATTGTATTTCAATCCCGTTCGGGTATATAGATTCGTAAACTCCCTGAATTTGGAATACACATGATGCCCCAATTGAAGTGTTACAATGAGATCACCGATATAAATATCGTGGAAAATATGCAGCCCAGCTTTGTAAAGCTGAATGTCTTTTACATCTTCCCTGCCGTCATTCTTGATTGACACCCGGATGGAACGATCGTAGAACAAATCCGTACCGATGCCAAAACTTCTTTTATAGCTGGTTCTGATACCAAAATCATAGACCAATGAAGTGGCAAAATACCGTTGATAAACATATTTACCGGGAGTACGAACACCAAATGCCCAGCTTAATTCATGAAAAAACTGGTCATAAACAGGTGCTTTAAATTCAGGTTCATCAACTTTTTGTCCTTGTATGATTCGGTATCGCAGCCCGGTTGACAGGGTTCCCATATTCAGTCCAAGATTGGGTGATTGTACTTTTCCGTTGGATGCATGGATGAAATTCAAATCACTGTCCCAATACAAATCAGGTATTATCTGAAATGAAACCTCAAATCCGAAATGGATATATATATTGGAATGTGTTCCGATGGCAACATTCAATAGATTATTTTCAATATCATAAGTTTTATCAATAAAGGAATAACCACAAGCAATCCGATAATTCAGGAACATTTTTCGTTGATTATCAGTAATCGGAAATATCATAAACGGATAAAACCCGTAAATCTTACCATAATGCCTGATATTTCCGAGGTTTGAATGATAAAAACCTACGCCGTAATAAGGATTTCGATAAGCATTGTGCCAATATTTTGATCCGTTTGTCTTCCAGGTTAAATTAATGTGTCCACCGCGTATAGGCTCATTCACAATATATTTAATTTCGTTTGTATGGGCCAGTACCGAACCAACATGGTATTGCGAACCAATAAATAAGTGATTTTGTTCTTGTGCATTAGTCGCTTTATGCCCAAAAATTAAACACAAACCGTATAAGAAAAATAACATTCGCGCGTTCATACCTCTAAAAATCAAATACAGTGTTTATAAGTTTGCTTGTTGAAGTAATCCCAATTCTCAATGCTCAAAACACAAATAATTATCAAAAAACAAAACCAAAAGCGCAAAACCAACGAACAATGAATTGATGTATTATCACTGATAATCTGATAATTAAAATCTAATCCCTTCATGCCGACCGGGCATTTTTATTTTGTTAATAGGCGTTTGCTATCAGGGCTAAATATATATTGAAGAAATGGTTTTAAAAAAAATGAAAAAACAACTACCCTTGCAGCCTAAAAATTATTGTATTTTTAAGTCCCAACATTTGAAATATTATGATCGCAATAATACGTAAAGAAATCTCAAATTTTTTCAGTTCCCTGACCGGATATATCGTTATAATCGTTTTTCTGGTGATTAACGGTTTATTTTTATGGGTATTCCCCGGTGAGTTTAACATAATGGACAGTCAGTATGCAGGCCTGGAGCCTTTGTTTTTTCTATCTCCCTGGGTTTTTCTGTTTTTAATCCCGGCCATTACCATGCGTTCCTTTGCAGAGGAAAAAAAGTCAGGAACATTGCAGCTCATACTAACCAAACCCATCGGTGAATTAGAACTGGTTTTGGCCAAGTATTTCTCAAACCTGGTACTTGTAATATTGGCGCTAATTCCCACATTGATCTATTACATTTCGGTTATTAAACTCGGAAGTCCGGAAGGAAATATTGACCACGGAGGTACCTGGGGTTCGTATATCGGATTGCTTTTTTTATCAGGTATCTATGTTTCCATAGGTATATTTGCTTCCATATTAACAGATAACCAGGTGGTGGCTTTTATTATTGCCGTGCTTATCACCTTTGTAATTTTCACGGGGTTTGATTCCATTGCTGAGATACCCGCACTGGAATCGGTGAGTACAACCATTTCCAAATTTGGTATTAACGAACATTATAAATCCATGAGCAGGGGCGTAATTGATTCACGCGACCTGGTATATTTTATATGCACCATTGCTATTTTTATCACAGGAACGCAATGGATTTTAAAGGTTAAAAAACACGGATAATCTATGATGAACAAATATAAACTGCAGTCATCCGCACCATTTATTATCAGAATATTGATCATTCTTTTACTGGGCTTTATCCTTTCGGCCAATTTTTTCAGGATCGATCTGACTGCCGAAAAACGATACACCTTATCAGATTTAACCAAACTGGTATTGCGAAACCTCGATGATATTGTATATGTAAAAGTCTATCTGGAAGGTAATCTGAACCCCCAACTCACCAGGTTACAAACTTCCATTCGCGAGATGCTGGATGAATTCAGAATTTATGGAAAAGACAATATTCATTACGAATTCATCAACCCCAGTGAAGCAGAAAGCCGCAAAGTGCGCAATGAAGTTTATTCCGATTTATACGAAAAAGGACTAAAACCGATTAATATTAAAGATGTAGATGATGAAGGCGGCGAAACTGAGAAGATAATTTTTCCCGGTGCCATTATCCATTACCGAAACACGGAGGTTGTCGTAAACCTGCTTAAAAACAATCCCTCTCTTTCGGCTGCCGAAAACCTCAACAACTCAAGGCAAGCCTTAGAATACGAGTTGATAAACATGATCCGAAACCTGACCAACGAAGAGGTAGAAAAAATTGCATTCACCGAAGGACATGGTGAGCTGGACCAGTATGAAACCGCTGATATTACCAGAGAATTGGCCAATTTCTTCCAGGTCGACCGTGGCAGGATCAACGGACAATACGGTATTTTGGATGAATACAAAGCCATCATTATCGCCAAGCCACGAAAAGCATTTAGTGAAAAGGACAAATTTGTACTTGATCAATACTTAATGAATGGCGGTAAAATACTATGGTTCCTGGATAAAACACGGGTGAGCATGGACAGCCTGACAGGTGGCAAAACAGTGGCATTGATCAATGACCTGAATTTACAGGACCAACTATTTAAATATGGTGTTCGGCTGAACCCGGTTTTGGTGCGCGATATGCAATGCAATTTTGTACCCGTAAATACTGCGCTTGCCGGTAATCAGCCAAATTTTTCACCATCGCCATGGACCTATTTTCCTTTGCTCAACGGAAAAAAAACCCATCCTGTTTCGGCTAATAACAACCTTATAAAATCACAATTTGCGGGCAGCCTTGACTTTATTGGCGACTCAACCAACCTAAAAAAATCCGTTTTATTACAAACATCGGCACGGAGTAAACAAGTGAATGTACCGGTGATGATCAGTCTGGAAGAAGTAAAAGAACAACCCAATGCACGGGATTTCAATCAATCATTCATTCCGGTTGTAGCATTGCTTGAAGGACAATTTCAATCGGTTTTTACCAACCGGATGTTGGGCAATTATCTTCCCGAATCAGCTACTTTCAAAGAAGTAAGTGAGCCGACCAAAATGATTGTGGCAACTGATGGTGATATCATTAAAAACGAAGTGCGAAGTACACCACAGGGCCCCAAACCATTGCCATTGGGTTACGATAGCTATACCCGTCAAATGTTTGGCAATAAAGATTTTGTTCTGAATGCAGTGAACTATCTAACCGGTCAGGAAGAACTTATACAGTTACGATCAAGGGAATTCAAACTACGGCTGCTTAACCGTGATGAAATCAGTAAAGATAAGCTCAAATGGCAACTCATTAACATCGTGCTGCCTATTATTGTGGTAATTCTGTTTGGCATCACCTTCAATATCTTTAAACGAAATAAATACTCAAAACGCCATGCCGAAGCGTAAATTACAAACACAAGCCTTGTTGTTGGCAAGTCTGGCCATCCTGGCGGCCATCATTTATCTTTTTAACAACGAGCAAAGTTCCATCAAACCAAAGGATAAGGCGTTTGCTTACAACGCTTTATATAAGATCAACAAAATCAGCATTTCCAATAATGATACCTCCCTCACGCTGAATAACGAATCGGGTAACAACTGGATTGTTAACAATCATTATCCGGCCAACGATCAGTCAGTTAAAGCATTGCAAAGTGTATTATCCAGACTCGAAGCCGTAGCTCCGCTGGCTAACATAAACAGAGCGCAAACAACCAAAAATCTTTTTAACAAAGGTACCAGGGTGGACTTGTATCAGCATAACCAACCGTCAAAAACCTATTATTTTTATTACGATACGGCAAGTAATCAGACATATAGCAGCCTTGGGAATAAGGATGCGATTTTTACGCTGAAAATTAAAGCCGCCGATGTTCGGAATGTAGTGCAATATTTTAATACCTCGGTCGGATACTGGAAAGACAATCATATTTTTAAACTTCCACCCGAACAAATACAGGTGATTCAGCTACAATATCCCGATAACCCCGAACAATCATTCACCATTAATAATACGCAGCAACCACCGGAATTATATGACCACCAGGGTAAAAAAATAGAAAATGTGAATATTGAAAAAATCAATAATTACTTCTATTATTATTCGGCTGTGAAATACAGTGAAATAATTAATCCCGCGAATTACCGGGTTTTATCACCATTTGTTACGATACAGGTGATACATAATAATGATACAACAGGCCTGCAGCTATTTCGCAAACCTACCAACCATGCGCATCAACCATATGATTTAAACCAACTTTTGGGAAAAACCCATTACGAATATTGCCTGTTAAAATATGTGGAAATCGATCCCCTTGTGCAGAAACTTAATTATTTTGTGAAAAAGTAATTTGAGGAATCGCTGTTCCCAATTTTTTTTGTAATATTGATAACCTTTTTTCAAAGGCGCGCTTAATAATTAAGTAGCTAATAATCAAGTTAATAAAAGCATATTTTCATGAAATTTGTAGTTTCAAGTTCCGAATTATTATCTCATTTGCAAGCAATAAGCCGGGTAATCAGCAGTAAAAACACCCTGCCTATTTTGGACAACTATTTGTTTAAGCTGGACGAAAAAACACTGGAGATCACAGCCTCCGATTTGGAAACCACCCTGGTAACCTCCATGGAACTCGGAAATGCCTCTGAATCCGGCAGTATTGCAATTCCGGCCCGCATATTAAATGATACGCTAAAAGAATTTTCAGACCAGCCCCTTACTTTCGAAATAGATACTGAAAATCTTCAGGTGGTGGTTAATTCAGAAAACGGACAATTCACCATTGTTGGTCAACAGGCAGCAGATTTTCCGCAATTGCCTCAAATTAAAGACGAAAGTAAAAACACGCTTGAGATTCCGGCTGATGTATTGGAAACAGGTATCACCAATACTTTGTTTGCCACAGCCAACGATGAATTAAGACCGGTTATGAATGGTGTATTTTTTGAATTGTCATCCGACAATTTGACCTTTGTAGCCTCTGATGCACACAAATTGGTACGCTACAAAAGAGCGGATGTTAAGGCCGAAACAGAAGGTACATTTATTCTTCCCAAAAAACCAGCCTCATTGCTTAAAGCCATTTTACCCAAAGAAGATAACAATGTTGTACTGGAATTTGATGATAAAAATGCATTCTTCACACTTTCAAATTACAAAATGGCCTGCCGACTGGTAGAAGGTAATTACCCGAGTTACAATTCGGTCATTCCCAATGATAACCCGAATAAAATGATCATCGATCGGCTGGAATTGTATAATTCATTAAAACGGGTTCAGGTGTTCTCAAACCAGGCCAGTAATTTGGTGAAACTAGAGCTAAAAGGCAATCAATTGACGGTTTCTGCCCAGGATATTGATTTCTCAATATCGGCTTATGAGCGGCTTACATGCCAGTATGAAGGGGACGACATGGAAATAGGATTTAAATCAACATTCATGGTTGAGATATTATCCAACCTGAATTCACCCAATGTGGTGGTTGAATTATCCGATCCTTCAAGAGCAGGGCTATTCATACCCGAAGAAACCGAAAACGAAGCCGAAGATGTTTTGATGCTATTGATGCCCATGATGATAAATGCCTAGTCCTTTATGGGTTAAGTACCTTTTTTGAACTGAAGAACAAACATTCGTCATAATAATAACCTGCCTGTCGGTGAAAAACAGATATGTTTGTTATATTTGAAGACAACACCTGCAAAAAATTACCACCGTGAAATTAAATCTAAAGAACCCCATTGTTTTTTTCGATCTGGAAACCACCGGTATTAACATTGCTGCCGATCGCATAGTTGAGATTTCCTATTTAAAGGTACATCCCAACGGCGATGAAGAATCGAAAACCATTAAAGTGAATCCTACCATTCCCATCCCTGAAAAAACGACTGCTATTCATGGCATATCCGATGAGGATGTGAAAGATTCACCAACCTTTCAGGAATTGGCCCGTTCGTTGGCCAATGACTTTGAAGGCTGTGATTTTGCAGGGTATAATTCCAATAAGTTTGATATCCCTCTGTTGGTAGAGGAGTTTTTAAGAGCCGAAGTAGATATCGATCTGAAAAAAAGAAAATTTGTAGACGTACAGGTAATTTTTCTGAAAAAAGAACCCCGCACGTTAAGTGCTGCCTATAAATTCTACTGCGACAAAAATCTGGATAATGCACACAGCGCAGAAGCGGATACCTACGCCACTTATGAAGTACTGCAGTCGCAATTAGATAAATACACCGACCTCGAAAATAACATCGACCAATTGTCAGAATTCTCAAGTCATAACAAAACCGCTGATTTTGCAGGGCGGATTATTTATGATGATAAAGACCGCGAAATTTTCAACTTTGGTAAATATAAAGGTAAACTGGTGGAAACAGTGCTTGAAAAAGACCCCGGTTATTATGGCTGGATGATGAACGGTGATTTCCCTTTATACACCAAAAAAGTGCTTACCAACATTAAACTGCGAAAGGCATTTCCGAAATAAGACAGTGAGTCATGAAAATTATTTGCATTGGCCGGAATTACGCTGAGCATGCCCGGGAATTAAATAATCCGTTGCCCGCAAAACCGCTGTTTTTTCTCAAACCCGATTCAGCCCTCCTTACCAACAACAATCCATTTTATATTCCTGATTTTAGCCATGATGTGCACCACGAATTGGAGATTGTTATTAAAATAAACCGACTCGGTAAACACATCAACCAAAAATTTGCCCACCGCTATTATAGCGAAATTGGCCTGGGAATTGATTTTACCGCCCGCGACATACAGCAGGAATGTAAACAAAACGGTTGGCCCTGGGAAATAGCCAAGAGCTTTGACGGTTCGGCCCCATTGGGTGATTTCGTCCCCAAAGAGAACCTTGATCTCAAAAATTTGAACTTCCGTTTGGATATCAATCAAAAAACCCGTCAACAAGGCAATACAAGCGATCTTATTTTTCATTTTGATGAGTTAATTGCTTATATATCCCGGTTTCTTACCCTCAAAATTGGCGATCTCATTTTCACCGGTACACCTGAAGGTGTTGGCCCTGTTAAATTAAACGACCACCTGGAGGGATACCTGGAAGAAAAAAAACTGCTGGATTTGAAGGTGAAATAATGGTATTTTTTTCCGGACTTTTCATCATTAACGATTTATTAATTTCTTAACATTCCCATCGAACACGCAACCCATTCTCATCCTTTGTCATCTTAGAAGCAAAATAATGGTTATGAAAACAAAGATGAATACACTTTTATTACTGGCAACCATTTCCGTACTTTCTTTTAATTGTGAAAGAAATGATGACTCTTCCTCCATCGCTACAAAAAAACTGGTTTTAAACGACACCATTGAATTGAAAAAAAGTGTTATTTATGAGCATGATGACATCAATTTGCAACTGGTTTTTGATGGCATTAAAGAGGATTCCCGATGCCCAACGGGTGTTAACTGTATTTGGCCTGGTAATGCCAAAGCCGCGCTAAGTATAAAAGTAAATAATGAAGCATCCGACATTGAATTGAATACGCATCCTGATTTTCAGCAAACGGTGCGGATTAGCGGATATGATGTATCATTGGTTGATATATCGCCTTATCCAAAGTCAGATACCATCATTGATCCCGGAGAATATACAATTGAAATATTTATGGCAGAGGCGGACAGCGATGGCTGGCACACCGGCCGGGTAATTGACAAAAGCGGTTTGGATGGTTGTGGTTTGGTTATCCAAACCAATAACGGACTTTTCCTTCAACCCGCCTCCATAGTACCCGACATACAACCGGAAGCAGGACAGGTTATACAATTCAAATATGAAGAACTGGATATGGCCGGTATTTGCATGATCGGGCCAATTGTTAAAATAACGCAAATTAAGCAACACGCATATAGTTGTGAGCAAGAATTGATCGATATTCGTGAGGAGGATTTATCAGCATATCCGACTGATCCCATCCATATTAACTACGCGAAGCCCACATCAGAGAATTGCCTATCCATTGGATATGGCCATAGTGGAGGCTGCCAGGAACATGTAATCCATTTGTTACTAACTGAAATATCGCAAGATACGGCCCGGCTGTTTCTGAGTCATGAAGATAATGGCGATATGTGTGAAGCATACATACAGGATACCATCGGATTTGCGGTGGAAACATTGATAGAACAACAGGTACCATCCGTTGAAATTACTACGCCGGATGGTAAAACTACCGTGGTTGATTTATATTACCATGCGTTGTAAAGAAAAGGCATTATCGATAAAAATTCATTATATCGATATAATTATAAACCTCAGCAGGTAAGAAATAAGGAATATACTTTTGTTCACTGATAGCTTTTCGTATAAAACTGGATGATATGTCCATTTGCGGGGCATCCACCAATTCAATATTGGGATGTAATGAAAGGTCTATATTTTCGACACCCGGCCTGGGATAGACAATACGCCTGAAACGCTGAATAATCATATCGGCGTTTTTCCATTTCGGAAAGGTTTCCAGTCCATCCGACCCCATGATGATACTAAAATCAACGGACGAATTTTTTTCTTCCAACAGGGTTAAAGTATCAATGGTGTACGATGGTTGAGGAAGTTTAAACTCAATATCGGTTACCTGAAACATTTCCTGGCTTTTAATGGCCAACTCAACCATATACAACCGATGGTGATCGGCCAGCAACGATTTCTTTTTTTTAAGCGGATTATGCGGGCTCACTACAAACCAAACCTCATCCATTGAACTATATTCCACTATGTAATTGGCAATGATGAGATGGCCGATATGTATAGGGTTAAAGGAGCCAAAAAATAAACCAACCTGTTTCATATACTTCCCATTCCGGTTATTATTTATTCAAAAAATCCCTGACCAATTTCACAGCATCAATTTTGGCCTGCTCTAAACCCTCATTCACAATTATCTGATCAAATTTAGGGGCATAGGATAATTCTTCGGCAGCTTTGTCAAGGCGGAATTGTAATTTTTCAGATGTTTCGGTTCCTCTTTTTTCCAGCCGTCTTTTAAGCTCTCCAATTGATGGGGGTTTCACGAAAACGGCCATAGCCCGGTTGCCATACATCTGTTTTAAATTAAGGCCACCCACCACATCTACATCAAAAATCACGTGTTTTCCATCCGACCAGATGCGTTCCACCTCGCTATTCAGTGTGCCATAAAAAACATCTTTATACACCTCTTCCCACTCCACAAATTCTCCGGCATCTATGCGGGCCTTAAATTCATCGGCTGATAAAAAGTAATAATCCGTACCCGCTACCTCGTGTGGTCGCTTTTCACGACTGGTAGCTGAAACCGAAAAGGCCAGGTTTAGTTCCGGTAAGGATAACAAATGGTGCACCAAGGTGGTTTTTCCCGATCCGGAAGGAGCTGAAAAAATAACCATTTTACCTGCCATATTACAGAACGTTTAACGATTGCTCCTTAATTTTTTCCAGCTCGTCTTTCATCAACACCACTAACTTTTGTATTTCGGCATGGTTGGCCTTGGAGCCAATGGTGTTGATCTCACGCCCGATTTCCTGCGCTATGAATGCCAGTTTCTTCCCGATTGCATCATCGCATTCTAAAGTTTCCAGGAAGTATTTGCAATGGTTATTCAACCGCACTTTTTCCTCGGAAATATCTAACTTTTCAAGGTAAAAAATCAACTCCTGTTCAAAGCGGGATTTATCAATATCTTCTCTTTCCATCTCCTGTAACGATGATTCAATACGCTGCTTAACACTTTCTATGCGTTCCTGTTCATAAGGAGTTATTTGGCTTAAATAATCGGTTATATGTTTAATATGCTCTCTGATATCGGTATCCAACGCTTTTCCTTCCTGATCCCGAAATCGGGTTAACTCATCCAATGCATTCAATAAGTATGTCTTTAATTTTTCCCATTCATCCTTTTTCAGTTCATTCTTGTCGTTGGCAAATACATCCGGCATGCGCAGTATGGCCTGCATAACCCCCTCGGCGGGCGTCATTTGCAATTCGCGTTGTATGCCATCAATCTGATTGTAGTAATCCATAATCACCCCACGGTTAAGTTTTGTTGCACCGGCATTCTCATTAAGCTCGTAACTGATCATCACATCAATTTTCCCGCGGATGAGTTTTTGCTGTATCAGATTTCTGATCTCCATTTCGTACTCACGAAAAATGGGATGTAATTTGGTATTAATGTCTGTTTGTTTACTGTTTAACGACCGTACCTCAATGGTTACAATTTTATCAGGCAATTCGCAGGTAGCTTTTCCGAAACCTGTCATTGATTTTATCATGCTCAGCAATAATTTATTAAGTAAATCAGACAAATATAATGAAATGAATCCCTTATCATTTAAAATAGCGCATGAAAAGTGCAGCATTATCCACTTTCTGTAAACATAGAAATACAAGATAAATGTTTTTTCATTGAAAACATATAAATAAATGTAAAAAGGTTTATTTTTACATAATCAATACAATTACATTTATTAATTATGGACTTAGAATCGGAATATTATCTGCTATTGATTGACATCAAAGATTCCACAAGGATTTCGAATGAATGGATCAATGACAGCATGCATGTGCTCGATGAGCAGTTGAATGTTATTAATAAATACCTGCAAAATGATATAGCCATACCGCTCAGTATTAATTATGGCGATGAAATTGCCGGTTTATTCCATGCAACACAGCATTTATACCGAGCCATTTTCGATATACGAAGGCTTTTCAGTCCGCGTACCTCCATACGATTTGTAGTGACCAAGGGAACCGTGGCGCGTTTGTCAACTGATATCCGAAAAGTGGGAGGCATTGTGTTTAAAAAAGCCAATACCGCCATGGAATCCCTTAAAAAAGAAAACAAGTATTGCGCCTGGCAGATACAGGAGAATTACCTCGACAAGGTGTTAATGTCATTGTGCGAGATGAGTAATATGTTGCTGGAAAATATGAGTGATTATCAGAAACAAATATTCTACCTGCTGCATGATGGTTTCAGGCAAAAAGATATTGCCATTAAACTGGATAAACACGTGCAATCGGTATGGGATGCCATTCAACGAAGCAAAATGCATTATGTGATTGAAGCTGAAAAATCCATACATTTGATGTTGCAACAACCATCTTACAATCCGTGAAATAAACTATGACAGAACATTTATGTAAATACGCAGCCATCATCGGTTCCTTTCTGATAACCGTTGCATTCACATCAGTACTTATCCGTACCGCTATTCCATGGCTGAGAAAAGAAAATCCGAATATTTCTAAGAACATAAATGAAGCCGATCATATCGAGAAAGTTGCCTGGCATAAAAACATTGGGTTCTGGATAGGTTTGTTTGAGATCATGATTATATATGTGTTGGCTTTTCACCGGGAATACAGTGCCCTGGCAATTATTATAGGCGCAAAAGAATATGTACGGAAAGAAAAAATTGTAATGGACCCTATTTATTACATGCTTGGTACCATTATCAATATTGGAATTGCCTTGGTAATGGTGGCTGTTACAAAGGAAGTAATCCGTTTTATTTAAGCAAAGAAATAAAAACTGCCGAGCCGGATTCTCAAAAAAAAGATTAGCCGGATAAGTCGTTCAATCAATAAGTATTTTACCATTATAAACATTAGAATTGCTTTGTAGATGAATCAGGCATAAAGAACCAGGCGAATTTAAATATATTTCTTCCAGTGAAAGCTCTATTTCCTTTTCGTTTCCGTTAAGCATTATGCTTCTCTCATTAATTGAACGTCCGTTTAAATCATAAAATGTTAAAGTTATGGGGCCCTCCATTTTATTCGGCAGATGCATGGTAAAATTATTCCGAACAGGATTGGGATAAATGAATAACTGACCCGTTTTTTCATCGGGCACTTTAACCCCCACCAAATCGTCGACATACGCATACGAAGGGAATCCGGTTTTTACCGTTCCCGTTTCTGCAACCGGTATTGCTTCAAAAAACAGATAATAGTCATCGTCATCATTGGTTACGTTGTAAGTTAGCTCCGTGGCTCCTTCAACGGGTAAGGCATCGGTTCCGTCAGGTTCGACTGATCGATACCACTGATAACGGGAAGTGCCTTCAGCATCACCGTTGGCATCGAAATAGGAATAGGATCCGGTTAATATACTACCCGGGACAACCTCACCATTGATCACCACATTTTTTGCACGTGGTGGTACAGACCATGATTGTTGCGGTGGTTTTGAGACCAATATCCGGTATTCAGAGGGATTAAGTTCCAGGATATATTCATTATCACTGATATTGATAGTTTCACCGGATATGTAATCGTACCATTGTGTTTGGCCGGTAACCGTCCCGGTGTATGTCTGTTGGCGAACAGCAAAATTGCCTATGAGTTTAAGATCGAATGAATCATGCTTATATTCT
This sequence comes from Bacteroidota bacterium, assembly GCA_009908855.1. Classification (GTDB taxonomy): domain Bacteria; phylum Bacteroidota; class Bacteroidia; order Bacteroidales; family JAAAOM01; genus JAAAOM01. The sequence goes on along the minus strand of JAAAOM010000076.1, from coordinate 4,129 downwards.
ACCGTCTTAATGGTATCACTGACTGATAAATTTATTTCGGCTTCCTCTGTATAGTCAGGATATTGTTTACGAAAACCGAAAACATTCTTGTACGTCTCATACAATATCCGGCGATGTGGATCATCATAATAATCCCAACGGATAGGCTTATTACCCACCCTTCCGTTATAATCGATGCTAAAGTCATACCCCAGTTCACCAAATTGCCAAATCATCCTGGGACCGGGAATAAATCCGTAAAAAACAGCCGACAATGCCACCCGTTCGATGGCTAAGGGCATTTGCCATTGCATATTATACTTATTATCGATTGCGCCATACAACCCGGCTTTGTGCATCAGTCGTTCTTCATCGTGGCTTTCCATATAGCTTACCAGGTAGGGAGCCGATAAATCGCGTTCGGAAGGATACGCCCATGAAAAATTGGATTTACCACTATTGTGATAGCCCATCACCGCCTCATTGAAATTATAATTAATATTCCCCCAAACCATCATACCGTAATCGACCAATACCTTTTCCTCACTGTTGGGGGCAAAGTGTTCAAGAATAATATATTTTCCGGGGTGTGTTTTCCGGATAGAATCGGCATAACCTTTTAAAATAGCAATACGGGAAGCATCATAAGCCGATCCGTCCCCTTCGGTGTTTGTAAATCCTTTGGTAAAATCAAACCGATAGCCGTCAATTCGATATTCCTCCAACCAAAACCGGGAGGCACGGGTAACGAATTCCCGGGTTGCTTTACTATCGTGATCAAAGTCGTAACCCCATGAGAATGCATTATTGGGTGATGTCTCATTATACCAGGGATTATTGGCTGCAGGCCTGCCTGCATCTTCGTTCCAATACATCTTAACCAGAGGAGACTGGCCATAAGAATGATTGAAGACGATATCCTGTATTACCGCTATTCCACGGCCGTGGCAGCTATCGATAAATGCTTTGAGGTCGTTGGCAGGGCCATAATATTTATCCGGTGCAAAATAAAAGGAAGGATTATACCCCCAGCTTTCATTACCTTCAAATTCGTTAAACGGCATCAGTTCAATGGCATTTATACCTAAATCAGTTAAATAATCCAGTGAGTCGGTAAGTGTTTTCCAATCGTGTGCAGCAATAAAATCTCTTAATAACAATTCATAAATGATCAGGTCTTCGGCATCCGGTGCTATAAAATCGTTTTGCCATTGATAAGTTGGTTGGTTGGTTTGAAAAACCGAAACAATACCCTGCGCCTGGCCATCGGGATAAGCTTTTAAATCAGGATAGGTTTGTTCAGAAATGTATTTATCATTCCAGGGATCAAGTATTTTTTGGGTATATGGATCGGCAATGTATATCTCATTATCTATGTAATATTGAAAAGCATACTCCTTTCCGGGAGTTAAATCTGCAATTTCAAGCCAAAAAAAATCCCCATCCTTTTTCATCAGAAAATCGTTGGATAGTAACCAATTATTAAAATCTCCCAACACAAATATCATCTCCTTTTCGGGGGCAAACAAAACCACTCGTACGGTATTGCTGTTTATATATTCAATTCCTGTTGTTGCATTTGAGGGCAATGGTTCTTCAGGAATTTCACCTTTAACAAAAATAAATATGGAATCGGTAAATGTCTCATTCTGGCTATAGGCAATGGCTTTGATTGTATAAACTTTCGATAATTCCGCAGAAAACATGTCCGTTAACACAGAATTTGTAGTTGTTTGGGTCAATAAGTCATCAATGTACAATTCAATGGAATCATGTTCGTTGGCAGCAACATTGATTGTTACCGTTTCATTGGTGTCTAATACAGTATTATTTTGGGGATGAGTAAATTTAAGACTTAAACCGGGCTGAGATACATCGATAAATATATCCTCACCGCCTGTATCCTTTCCTTCTTTGGTGCCATCATCATTGCGAAATACCAATGCTATTTCTTCAATAATTTCATTATCAGGAACGCCATAAAATTGTCTAACAGATGGGGTTATACTTAAGGTATAAACATTAGGTTCCTGACGGGTAAGTTTGGCTTTTGGAATATTTTGTCCCCATTCGGCAATAACGTATTTCCAGTCAGAACCGCTATTACTTTTATTCGTAATTACACCGGTATGGGCATATACATCTTCTGTATAATCTTCCAGTCCGGCGTTACCTTCATCTGCATAGAAGGTGATTGTAAGAGCCTCCTGATCCTCTAAAATATCCGGATTCGTTGTTACCACCTGCGCCTGCACATAAACAGGGAAAAGCATAAAAAAGGAAACCCAGATGATTTTACGCATAAGAAAAATATTAAAAATTAGGAAATAAAGCGACTTCACTCCTTGTTGGAGCAAAGTCGCATAAGTTAAGTTAAGAGCAAAAATTAAAACCGAAAACTATAATCATTCAACTTTTGACGTGTTTGTATCAAAATAATACGTAATAACCTCACCAGTGCTTCCGGCAATTGCAGTTGGATCAGCACCACTGTCATTTCTGTACTCTATATCACCGGCGTTGGGTACAAATTCAGCATTCCACCAATCAGGTATCCAGGCATGTTGTGCATACGTACGTATTGTACCATCGGCAGGCAATGCAGGAGAAATAACGGCTTTATTGGGAAGGTCGATGGTAAACTTATTGGCCTCAACATCTTCATCCCAACCACCAAATGCATCACCGATGCCATACACTTCAGCTTCTTTTATGGAAAGTTTCACAGCATCATCACGCAGATCAAGCACAATCATATACACATTTGATGTAGATACACTCATGTTTCCATCACCATCATCACTTACGGTAACACCATCGGCATCAAACTCGTCTATACCGCCATAGCCCAAATTGGGATCGCCCCAGGCTTCAGCAGCCAATTTAAAAGAAGAGTCGGCATGCAGGTGAGCAATTTTCCAGAATAATCCTTCGGTTGGTGAACCACCATCGGCTTTATGCATTATGGCATCATCAACCGTTCCCGGCTCATCCCAACCATATTCGGTTGCATTACCAACCAGGTACATTGCATCGGGGAAGGCAGGAGGTGTATATTCGCCTGTTTTTGTTACAGTTGCCGAAGTGCCATCAGTCAGGCTCCAGGTTACATTGACTGTGAATAGACCATTTTCATCATTTGAAATGTTGTCACCACCAGTTTCAAGATTAGATAATGAGCCTCCAAAATTACAGTTCACTTTGATTCCTTTATCACCACCGCCAAGATCGTATTCTGAATCAAGGACGATTTTCCAGCCATCGGAATAACGGAATTTGTAATCACCAACTACCATAACAACATCGGTAGCTTCAAAGGTCATAGATTGCTGGTCGAATCCCTGGGAAGGTAGTTCAGTGCTTCCACCCCATCCATTGGGTGTTGCTGCACCAATAGCACCCCAAATTACTCTTGCTACGGCTACTTTACCAAGTTCTGTATCCATAACAACATGGTAGAGACCGTCTTCAGGAACTGAGAAAGCATTTTCGGTTACCTCTAATGTTCCTCTCCATAAGCCTTCCTGTGGTTCTTCAGCATCTAAATCATCTTCAGCAACCAAAGCAAAATCGGCTCCTGGTCCCCAGGTTTTTTGATCTGCACCCGCAACACTTTTAATATTAAAGTCTGCACCTGCTTTCAGAGCAATATAAATCTCCCTGAGTTCTGAACGCTCTTCTTGTATTACCTCATTTTTGGTAGTCATCAAAGCGCCTTGAGGATCAATTTCAGAAAAAGGAGTAGCTTCTCCTACAACGTAGAATCCATCTTCAACAAGAGGAGTGTCACCACCATTATCATTATCGTCATCTTTTTCACATGCAGTAAATGTAAGAACTGCAAAAATGAATAGCCATACAAGGCTAAAGTTTCTAAAAAATAGTCTTTTGTTCATAATTTAAATTTTAAAATAATTAGCATTTATTTAATTTTCATTTCATTGTGGATCCTTTAATAAATTTGGATTCACATCTGTAGCCCATTTTGGTATTGGGAAGGTTAATACCGATTTATCACCTGCAACACCTCCCTGGTCATCACCTTTGGCCCACCAGGATTTAGTAAACTCACCAAAGCGAATAAGGTCTTGCCGTCTATGTCCTTCTGCAAAAAGTTCACGGCCCCGTTCTGCCAATAATTGTTCAAGGG
>JAAAOM010000069.1 GCA_009908855.1 Bacteroidota bacterium | reverse complement strand
CTAAATGGAGATGATACAAAGCAATTTAATTGGATGAATAGATGAACCACCAAGGCCCGAAGGCACTAAGATGCGCAAAGATGTGAAGAATGGAAGAGACAAGTACACCAGGTACAGCACCAAGAGCACCAGGAATTTTCTTCAAAGCCACCAATCAAGAAGAATTGCGCCCGTTTGGGGAGATCATGATTGCCTACTCCTATTTCATTTTTGTAAATTAAATTACATATAATGTAATATTATTTATATATTTACAAGACAACGCATGCAAATAGGATGATTTTTATTTTCCATAATGCACACTTTGAATGAGAGTACTTAAGAATAAAACCCTGAAGGAGCTTGACGAACTCTCACAGGCTGTAAGTGAGTACGAAAAAGAGCACTACCCCCCGGGTGAACCAACTCTTCGGGAGGTAATTGAGCTTCGCATGTTTGAGATGAGGCTCAAACAAAAAGACCTGGCTGAACTACTTGAAACAAACACGTCAAGAATATCGGAATACCTTCGGGGTAAACGCGATATTACTATGGATATGGCCAGAAAAATCCGAAAAAAACTGGACATCGATGCGGATATTATTTTAAATGGATAAATAATTCTATTCCAATGGTTTTCCGAACACTGCCTCAGTTCAACTTGTCAAAGCAGAAAAAATATCCTGGTGGAATTTTATATTCGCTTTAATTTTGTTAGAAAGCCAAATCAGCCTTTTTTAAATTCAGTTTTGGTTTATTTAATCGAGTTATCTTATCTTTTATTTCATCCCGGGTGTCAGTTTGTAAATATGTGGGAATCAACTTTTTTAAATCAATCCCTAAAATGCGATGGATTATCACCAAATCTTTCATAGTAAACTGCGATACCCCATTCATCAACTCCGACATATAGGATTTTGGGTGCCCAAGAATTACTCCCAACTCTTGCTGTGTCATGTCGTAATTTTTTAACTTTTTACGAATCACCTCTTTGCGTTTTTGAACAAATTTTTGCTCCAATCCAATCACATTTTCAGCTTTTTCGCTTTGCTCAATCTGTTCGTCTGTGATTTTATCACCATCACTCCAAAATTTATCTTCGTAATCCTTGATTAGTTGACGCACTTTCTTGCGAAGTGGCATTAAATCAGGATTATCATTAATCATTAATTTTAATTCCCTATCAAGATTGGAAGCTCTTTGCAAATCGTACTCGTTCTCAAGTTTATCTATATTCTGTATATCCTGTATTTTTAATAAATCTTTCATGTTAATTCTTTTTAATCAACCTGTTATCAATCAACCACTTTTTTATTACGTTGCGATTATTCTTAAAAGTCAGTTCATATTCATCGTGGCTACCTGCCCAAAGAATCGTTGCCTCATTATCCGGTTCGAATTCTATCAAAATCATTGTACGATGTACGTTGATGTTGAAAAAATAATGTGAACCTCCATAAACGCAATCTGCATCAGGCCTTTTGGTTATCAATTCATTAGGATTATCTACAGTCATTTCGTCCAAATCATCCAGTAGCTTGTCGATCGCTTTTCGTAATTTTACATTTCCAATATTTTTCTTTCTTAATCTTTGAAGAATCCATTTATTTGTTACAATCAATTCTGTATCATTTTACGACAAAGATACAATTATGTTCGGATATTTACGGAACTATCATCAAAAAATCTATAAGACGTGTTTTCCTTGGTTTATAGCGCATACCCCGCATTGAGCGTAGTTTCTTTAACGGAAATACTATTAAAAAACGAAATCTGAGCGTTGCATTCGCTACGCTCAAATCATTCTTGTAGCATACGCTACATTTTCGTATTAAAATATAATTTTCAATAGTTCAGCGTAGTGAATACTACGCTGATGTACGATTTTATGGAATGCCAACGAAAATATCAGTCCCAAAAAACCCAAAATTATTTATTAACGTTATAAGAATTAATGTTAGTCAAAAAAACCTTGACTCCCGCCCCCGTATAAATCAGTGTGTGTTTGAGTTTGAGTGTGGTGTGTAACCTTCCGCCACGTATAAATGAGTGTGTGTTTGAGTTTGAGTGTGGTGTGTAACCTTCTACCCCCGTATAAATGAGTGTGTGTGAGTTTGTGCCAGGGAATGAAGTGTAGTCGGTTGCCAAAGTATTATTTAAATTGATTCTTAATTCAGGAAGCGCTAATTTGAACCGTTAGAAACTCAAATCTTAATCATAATTCTAATATTACTATGAGTAAAACCGATTACGAAGCCAAACTGGCTTCTATTACAGCCATTCCTGATGATCAGGTAAAGGAGCCGCATATGCCGGTGGATATTTACCTGCAGGAAAGTGAAAACACCTACCATTGGGCGCAGGATGATAAAGAAAAGTTTTTATCGATCAATTTCGACTGGGCCCTGGTAGAGGACCTTCTGGTGCGGGCAGGCGCCTGCCGAGAAGCACAATCGATATGGATGAAAGAGTCAAGAACCCGTGAAGAAGCTGAAAGGCAATGGAAAGAAGAGGCCCCTGAAGCTTTTGAATTCCGTGACCAGCTGATTCGCGATTTCCGCTGGGCGTTCCGTAAGCGCCCCGACCTTTTGGGCAATGTTGACGCCATTGACGAAGGGTATACCAATGCCGATATGATACAGGATTTAAATGATCTGGCGGTATTGGGGAAAGACCACCCAACAGAGCTGGAAGCCAGTAACTTTGATATGGCCAAGCTGGATGAAGCAGCAGCTTTGTCGGACCGTATGGCTACCATAAATGCTAAAGCCAATGGTGAACGCCACCAGGATAATGAAGAAAAGAAAATTCGCGATAAAGCCTATACCCATTTAAAAGAGGCGCTGGATGAGATTCGCGATGCCGGTAAATACCTGTTCTGGAACAAGCCCGACCGGTTAAAAGGTTACACCAGTGATTATTTACGCCGCCTGAATACAAAGCGCGGTAAAACAGATATCCCGGACGAAGAGCCGGTATTATAAACCCGATTAAGAATTGAGTTTCTGGTCCCTGCTTATGGACAGACACCATTTGTTGTCTGATTCATTTGCAGGGATTCTTATATTGATGGGGCAGCTCCTGAAGTGATGGGACGGGTTATAAACTGATGGGGCGTATTACCTATTGATGGGGACATAACATTGGGCAATGGGGCAAGTACCCGGGTGATGGGGGCCGAAATTTTGTTGATGGGGCGGGCCATTTTAATGATGGGGCAGCTTATATGTAGATGGGACGTGAAATTAATGTGATGGGGAGGCATGTTACGCTGATGGGGCAAGCATTAAGATGATGGGGGGATGTCCCATTCGTTTCGCATTCGTTCAATATGGTCATTAAGGTCCTGTCCGTCTTTCCTATTCATGAATCCTTTATATTTATCTGATAAATTAAAACTGTTGCGGAAATTAGATAATTGGTGGATTTTAACAGGTAATTTTTTCTCCTTTGTGTTCTTTGTGCCTTCGAGCCTTTGTGGTTAATTCTTACAGGGGGCGTGAAAGAAAGAGAGAGCCACCAAGACCCGAAGGCACTAAGATGCGCAAAGATGGGAATAGCCGGTATTTCATAAAGGACTTTATGCATATACATCCTATTTACTAAATTATATGAATCTACATAAATATTCATGGGCACGTGCCCAATCCTGAAAACGCACCTCTTCCCCTGCGCAGGCAGGGGTCAATCTTCACCAGATTATTTTCAAAGTTTTATTTACATTCAAACCCATTGGTTGCCGGGGAGTATTACGAATGTTCAAGAAACAAACCATTTATTCAAGTTGATGTGGATTGATAATTTCTAATCCTTCTATTTTACCAAAATCTTTAATATTATTGGTTATCAGAATAAACCCATAAGCCAAGGCAGTAGCTGCAATTATTGCATCGGGGGTTTTTATTTTCAACTCCCTACGTATATGCACGCAATTTGAGATCACTTCTGCATCAATTTGGAGGACGAGACTATCAGCTATAAAGTCTTTTACTTTTTGTTCCTTATCAGCATCTGTTTTCCAACATAACAGTTCAATTTGTGTGATAACGGATAAATTGGGGATGGAATCAACTATTGAGTCCATGAATGCTAATCCCTTAGACGGAAAAGAAGCTGAAAAATAATCGGAAACGGCATTTGTATCTATTAGATGCTGTCCCATTCGTTTCGCATTCGTTCAATATGGTCATTAAGGTCCTGTCCGTCTTTCCTATTCATGAATCCTTTATATTTATCTGATAATTTAGAACTTTTCAGTTCAGGCTCCTCTTTCAAAACCTTGATCAATTGTAGTTCTTCCATCTCATGTAAAAGACCGGCAGCTTTCTGATTGGTTAGTTGTATAAGCATTGTGTTTTTCATGCTATTCTATTTTTTAATGGAATTGAATCACAGGAGTCATGATCTTACAAAAATAGTCTAAAATTTGGGCTTTAAAAAATGAGTGATTTTCTAAATCGGCATTGCTTTCATGTAGCTTGCGCCTCTGCTAAAGGCTTCAGCGGTGCTCCTTTGCTTCAGCCAGCTATGGCACAAGATACATGCGGACAGCGGAGCTAATCCCATAACGGGTTTCATTGATAAATTAAAACTGTTGCGGAAATTAGATAATTGGTGGATTTTAACAGGTAATTTTTTCTCCTTTGTGTTCTTTGTGCCTTCGAGTCTTCGTGGTTAATTCTTACAGGTGTGCGTAAAAGTAAGAGAGAGCCACCAAGACCCGAAGGCACTAAGATGCGCAAAGTAAGATGGGAATAGCCGGTATTCCAAAAAGCACTTTTTGCCTATCCAACCTGTATTTCTACATCATATTGAATCCACATAAATAATCATAGGCCCTGATTTGCGATTGCCGTGCACCACCATTTTAACCATAATTAACAACGCGCTCAGATTATCCCGTGCCGTAATTAAACATCATGCCCTTGTTGATGCATGATCTGAATAAAATTGCGGGAATAATGCACGTGGGCCGGATGGCCGATGTGGATGCGGAATTTCATTTTTTCTTTTTTGATATTGGTTTTGACACACCCCTTTATCCCCTCTCGAGAGGGGAACTGGTGGCTCCGATGAAAGGACTACAAGTTTTGACGCATTACCAAGATGAAAAAAAATTAAAGAAAAGAAAGATTTACTCACTTTGTATTATGCTCACAAAGTTTGATTAGCACCTCTTATTCCCCTCTCGAGAGGGGCCAGGGGTGTGTTCTTAACTTTGCGGACTCAGCCGGGAATGTTTACGCCTGACCCAAACGAAAAGTATATTGGTCATCCGGATTCTCCTGCATGGTACGCATGCTTTGGGGATAGTTCTGTATGAACCAGACGAGGAAGGTGGTGGGATCGATCTTGTTTTGTAGGAAGGTTTTGGTTTTATCTGTGAAATGGTCTTTAAGGTTAACCATATCCATTAATTTTTTTACTTGATCAACAACTCCCTCAGAATTTGAATAATGGAATAACAATCCTGCTTCTTTTTGATCATTGAGGTAGCCCATTAAGGGTAACGAGTTTACATATACAACCGGCGTTCCTAAAACAGCAGCTTCCGATGCCATGGTACCGCTTTCGGTCACAAATAACTCGGCAAAATATAACACATCATGAACCTTTTCGGGAGGTATATTCAATTCGTATTCTTTTAAAAAGTCGTCATTGCTAGCCTCTTTGGAAATAAAAACCTTGAATTTCTCCGATAACAGCTTTACCAATTGTTTTTTAGTATCCAGATTCAATCCGCTATGACCGTAATCATGATTGGCCTGCCAGGATACAAAACGGAGTAATACAAATTTTTGATCTTTTGCGATTCCCAATATGTTGTATACCTCATCAGAAGGCGTAAAATAGTTATTGTGCAGGTAGCACAGTTCCATATAACTGTTGAACTTGATCTGTTTTTTGCCAAAATTTTTATAGAAGCAGGAAGGATTTAACAACACCGCCGAAAATGGTTTATAAAACAGATGCCCGAATTTGGCATGTTCGGTATCATCCATCACGATATGGGGTTTTCGCATGAGCCAGGCAACTTGCGCTGCATAGGGTGAAGCGAAACTTAAAAAAATGTCGGGTTTGAATTTTAGGGCTTTTCTGAAGATTTTAAGATCGGCAACGAGCATGTACAAAATTTTGACAATGACACTGTTTTTCCCTCTGCCTCTACTAAAAAAAGGGATGTTGTAATAGTCCAGTAAATAATGAATGATAGATCTTTCACGGGCTGAAACCATGAATTGATGTCCGTTTTGTTCCATGATGCGGATAAAATTACGGAAATAATGGACGTGGGCCGGGTGGCCGAGATCTATAGCAATGTTCATTTATGAAATTTTCTTACTTCTTATATTCATTAACATTGGGAATGACTTCCTCTATTTTTTTTACCACTTTAGCCGGCTGGCCATAGGCCACAGAATTAGACGGAATATCCTTGGTGACCAATGACATTGCTCCTATAATCACATTATCACCAATAGTCACACCGGGCATGATCACTGATTTAACGCCAATAAAAAC
>JAAAOM010000087.1 GCA_009908855.1 Bacteroidota bacterium | reverse complement strand
CCAGTCTTTAATGGTTGCAGGTTGTCTCTTTTTGAGTTTATCAGGAACTTTAAATCCCATTACCAGGATATCATCCAGCTGCTCTCTGTCTCCTTTCCATTGTTCAATTTTACTATCCAACAGTTTTTTTTGTTCATCCATTGGTTTATCGTGAATGTCAACCAACAATGATTTAAAATTTTTGGCCAGAAATTTTCGTCCGTTTTTCCCGCCAAACTGATCAACATATCCGTCTGAAAATAAATATATAAGGTCTCCCTGCTGAAGATCGATATCATGTTTAGAAAAGGGCCTGGTGGCCATTTCATTGAGGGCAATGGGCATTTTATCAGCATTATATTGCTGTAACTCATGATTACGGATAATATATAGCGGATTATGGGCGCCGGAATATTGAAGTTTCATCCGTTCGAGGTCGATTATACAAAGGGCTATGTCCATTCCATCTTTGGCTTCTTCACGATCGCCTTTTTGGTGTAAGGAATGTATAACATATTCACGGAGTTGGGTTAATATTTCATCGCTTTGTAAGGCTGAAACATGTTTATTTACTGATATTTTATTTACTATCTCGTTTAGGAATGCCACTCCCAGCATACTCATAAATGCACCGGGGACACCATGGCCGGTACAATCGGCCGCGGCCATAATAACCGTATCGTCTTTTTTGGTAATCCAGTAGAAATCGCCACTTACAATGTCGCGGGGTTTAAGCAAAATAAAATAATCGTCAATAAACGCATTGATATAATCGTCAGGTGGCAAAACCGCCTTTTGAATGCGCTGGGCATAGTGAATGCTATCGGTTATTTTCTGTTGTTGCTTCTGTAAGGTATTATGCTGGTCTTCAATTTGCGACTTCTGGTTAACAATTTCTTCGTGTTGTTGACGGAGTAAATTGTTGGCTTTTTTCTTCTGTCGCATTTGAATAAAAACCAAAATGGTAATAATGACCACGAAAATTGATCCGCCCGCCAAAATACTTATCAGGTAGCGACTGCTTTTTAGTTCAGCTTCTTTTAACTCATTCTCCTGCGCCAGTAATTCCCGTTCAAGGGCAATTTTTTCTTTTTCTTCAATGGCAGCAGTAACCTGTTCGTGCGCTTCCACTACTTCATCTTTCGCCTTTTCAAGCTGTTGTGATTGCTGTTGCAGTTCCTCCCGGGTTTGCTCATTTTTTGATGCCAGCTCGGTAAGCTCTTCCTGCTGCAAATGTTTTTGTATGGAGGCATACTGCTGATAGTATTCAAATGATTGCTGCGAATTACCTGCCTCCTCGTGTACTTCAGCCAGTTGGCTATAAGCGTTTTTGATAAGTTTTATATCATTCAGTTCTTTGGCTTTGGTAAGGGCCTCTTCTGTTATTTTTAATGATTCATCATAGTTTTTTTGATAAGATCGGATAGCGCCAATGGTTAGCATATCAGCCACAATTTCCGATTTTTTGCCCATCGCTTTGTTATATTCCAGGCTTGTATTGAGGTGCGAAAGAGACTCATTAAATTTTCCAATGTCCGAATAAATCAGTCCCATGTTTTTATTAATAACCCGAATGGCATTGCGGTTGTTAATTTCTTCATTCAGGTACAGGGATTTTTTAAAATAATCAATGGCTTCCTCATTTTTCTGGTAATCCCAATACAGATAGGCGATTTTGTTATAAAACTTGGCTTCTTCAATTGTATTATTTTGTTGATGAGAACTGGCTGCCTGATCTTTATAAGAATTAAGCTGTTGCTGTACATCGGCAGGAATTTCCTGGGCCCGGAGCACGCACCAACTCATGCTTATAATATAAGTATATATAATAAAACAACGAAAATACATTGCATTGGAAGTTTCATTTAAATTAATCATCCTTTGGTTAAATATCAACCAAAAATTGATGATATAGATCATATAAATATTATGACCCGGATCATCAATACGATTTCATGTAACCTGATTTTCTGCTTAGAATTCAACCATGATACCAATGGTGGGGAGAATTGTTCCCTGCGTATCCGGTTCTATTTTTTTGAGATCGTATACATTCATTCCCAGTTCCTCATTGAATACGATATCATTTTCAGGTGGTGTTCCGTCCACAATGCTTCTTAAGGCATATTGTTCCGGTTCATCAGCCTTAAAATTGTATACATTCTGTATATCAAGATACACCATGAGCGACCAGGAGGAGAAAAAGAAGGCTTTATCAATGCGTATATCCAACTGATGAAAAGCATCCAGGCGTTTTTCGTTAAACCGTGAATAATCGAGGTAAGGGCCTCCCTGTGCATTCCAGGCCTCAATGCGTCTCGATTTTTCAAGATCAAAAGGGGTGTAAGGCGCTCCGGCTACATACCGCCACTTAAATCCTGCGTCCCAGCCATTTGAGAATGACCGGGTAGCTGTAATATTGATGATATGCCGGTTATCCCAGGCCGTAGGAACATACTGATTGGTAAGGCGGAATTGGTTATCATGCTCCCTGAATTCACTCCATACCAGCGTATAAGATAAGAGGGCTGTTGTATTAAAAATATTGCGCGAACGAGCCAGTACTTCCAATCCGTAAGCCCGTCCTTCGGAAATGGACAATACCTCTTCGTCACCAAAAGTTCCAAAATCAGCCCCTTTGCTCGAAATAGGCACAGAGTCGTTTACGGAAAACGGATAATCGTCATACAACTTGTAAAAACCTTCCAACGAAATAATGGACGATTCGGTTGGCCGGTATTCAACCCCGGCAACATAATGATCGGCCCGGATATATTTAATATCATTCCTGCGATTGATCAATTCGCCTTCATTATTCTCAAAGCCCAATGATGTGTAAGGAGGCCTTTGATAATAACGCCCTATATTAAAATTTATAAAATATTGGCTGGTTAATGCATAGGATAAGGATGCCCTGGGTGAGAGCTGATTAACGGGATTGGCCATATCATCGGAATATTCGCTACCATCGGCCCGTAAACCAATTGAGGTGGTGAGTCGGTCTTTAAAATACGATTTACTTACCTTGCCGAAAACGCTATAGTTATAAATAGAGAGGCTTGAATTATAATCGATGGTAACGGCTGTATCGCCAATGAATGATCGTCGCATGGTGTTATTATCGTACAATCCCTGCTCCAGACCAAATCCGGTATTTATCTTCCAGGAACCATTCAGAATAAAGTCGCGCTCGTAACGCAGTTTATTCTCCGTCTCAGAAGAACTGTAATCCAAAATCCTCTCATTGTCCGGATCGTTTTCCAGGTATTTATATGAAACATTGTTTAAGTAATTCCGGCTTAATACCAGTGTATGAAAACCATTATCAGCGAAATGTTTATATACACCGCCAATGGTGTAATTCGATTGTTCATATACGGGTAAAAAACTTAATATATATCGCTGTGCAGCGGTTTCGTCGGCATCCAGGTTCAGGTTAAACTGATCCAACGCACCCAGCCCAATAATGGATATTTCGTTTCTTTGATTCAGTTTTGTTTTAATCTTGAATTGAACATCGTTATAAGTAGGTAAAAAGGGTAACTCCAATATATCGAACAGGAATTGGAGGTAGGAGCGTCGAAAAGACCCGATGAAGGTGGTTTTATCACCTATGGGGCCGTCAAAAGTTAATGCCAGATCAGATGCGCCTACTGATCCACGAAATTTTAACGACTCGGCGTTTCCGTCAATCTGTTTCATATCCAATACAGAACTTAATGCATCACCCCGATCAGCCGGAAAGGCACTGGAATAAAAATTGACTTCCCTCAGAAAATCCACGTTAATAATACCAACCGGACCACCTGAAGCGCCCTGGGTAGCAAAATGGTTTAGGTTGGGGATTTCAACGCCGTCCAGGTAAAACCGGTTCTCACTGGCTCCTCCACCGCGTACAATTACATCGTTGCGAAATGAAGGACTGGATGAAACTCCCGGCAATGACTGAATGACCCTTGATATATCGCGGTTACCGCCGGGATTTTTTTCTATTTCGGCTATACCAATTCTTTGCAATGAAACCGGACTCTCTTCCGAACGCCTAAAGGGAGACGATTTAACAACTACTTCTTCAATTTCTATATTGGATTCCTGTAAGGGTATTTCAATGTATGCCTTTTTGGCATTGGTTACCAAAAATTCTTCCGAGATATATTCTTTGAATCCCACATAAGAAACTACAAGCTGTGTATATCCCGGTTCGATACCTTTTAAGCTAAATTTACCTTCCAGATCGGTTACCGTTCCTTTTGAATCACCATAAATAGCCACTGTGGCAAATTCAACCGGTTCATTATTTTTTGCATTAAACACCCTGCCTTCAATAACACCTTCAGACTTTTGCTGTGAAAATGCATTCAACATGATGACCATAGCAAGCAATGCCAATAATCCCTTTTTCAATTTCATACAATGAATTTAATGATACCATGTAAACAGAGATTACGAAATTTTGTTTATCGCAAGGTTGGATTGGGTTATACAAAAAAAGCCATAAGTGAAGTACTTATGGCTTTGTGAAAACTATATGTTCCTGTATATTCTAATATTCCCAAAGATCATGTTCATAATTCATGATGCTTTCTTTAATCTTCTGAGATTCAAGCATCTGATCAATTCCTGAAGTGTACTCACGGATTTTACGGTCGTTATACACGTTTGATTCACCATATATATATCCATTGAATCTTCTTTGCCAGAAAAAATCATCATATGAAATGCGCTGTGCATCGTTATTACGATTAAAAATTTCGTGGCTTGACAATAAGGGCCTTACTTCAGGGAAATATACCCAGAATGTCTGTTCCTTTAACAATTCATCTGTTGGTAATCCCTGATCATCTTCACGATAGTAAACACGAATGGGACATAGGCCAATAATGCGAACTCTCATGGTAGAATATTTTTTGTCAAAATACCATTTTTCTTTCACCAGTACCTGACGTACCTGATTGGTTTGACGCGGACGTTCAACCGCCTGCGGGATTAACTCCCCGGTTTCGACATCCTGTGTCATGATGGTGTCAACGCCAGCATCAAATTTGGCATCCACCTGATCGCGCGTCATCGGAACCGTGAATTCATTTAAGGCATCATCCGGCGAATAGGCTGTTATACCTTCATTATCAATGCCATATAGTAATAAATCAACCAAACTCATTCGTTTGCCAATGGGTTCGGTAGGATAATACAATGGTAAATTTTGTTTCTGGCGTAGGTCAACCATTCTCCACACCACTTTAGACCACATTACATCAGCCTCCCTTACATAAGGATAAGGAACAGGCTCTTTATTGGGTACATGCTCTTTTACATAAACCTCTTTCTTAAAATCCTGTGCTTCAACACCGGACATCCCTGCTAAGAAAGACAAACCAATAATTAATACAGCGATTCGTTTCATATTTCGTAATTTAGATTTTTTCTATTGTATTTTAAAATTTATAGTCGATAGTGGCCGTGGATTACCTGACGGGCCGACGGCTTCAATATCCTGTATATAAACTGTTTTACCCGAGGTTAATCCGTTTAAAATTCCTTTTTGTTCATCGGTAAAACGGTTGTTGTTTGAGGTAGCTTCCCGCAAAAACCCGTTTAAGGTGGTTGAAACGGTAAATTCAGTAACGGTAAATTTTAAATCGAACTCAAAATCTTTCATCACTGCCGCCACACCGGTTTGCACCAACATTACTTCTTTGGCAATTACACCACCATCCTGGCCATTTACCTGGGCCACCGGATCGGGTACCGTTTTAACCCTGAATTCTTTGGATCCCATCTCTTTTCGTACACCGTCTATTTCAGCAAAAACCCGTACAATACTATTACCCGGGCGTCGCGGGTTTACAATATAGGGCCCGCTTCCCCGAATAGAGCCATTGGTAACGGTGGCTTCCACCTTATTTGAAGGTATACCTGCAACCGATATATCAACCGGATTGTCTACCCCGACATAGAAAAGATTCATCTTGGTTGGTGAAACCACCACACTGCCTTCTGCCACCTGAAACGATTGATGGAAAGGTTTTTTAATGTAACCACCATCTTCTGTTTGCAGGACAATAAGGCCTTCATATTCATAATCGCCGATAGACAAATTGCTTCCCGGGCGAATAAGTTTTCCTTTGCCCTTTTCAACCTTTAATGTATCTGCCTTACCGGACATTTCGTATTCCCAGGTGTCTGTTTCTTCGGAATAAACCGAGTCATATTTACCAATTAGAACAATGGGATCGTTTGTTGTATCGCGGGCAGCTATAAAAATATCTGCTGAATAATCGTTTCCTCTGATTATATAGTTTGAATTGGGAATCACAACCGCTTCCAGCTGGTTCACTTTAAATGATCCTGCATCAATTTGTGCATACAGATGTTTAATCATATCTGATTCCGCATTCCTTACGTCTATTTGCATTCCTGACATAACTGTTAACACTCCAATTAATGGTAAATGTTCAAAATGTTCCGATTCCCATGAATGTTGTTCACCTTCATGTGTTTCAGGGTCATCCGTGTTTAATCCACTTTCAATGGACTCCACCAACTGCTGATTTTGATCGGGGTTTATTACATGATCCAATAAAAATTCCCGATATTCATCAATGTTGGCTTTTAGCTCTTTCCCGCGTCCCTCAAGCATCATTACCTGTGCCGGTACGCTGGTATTATCTTTTCCGCCTATATGGTCACCGTGAATTTCGGCGCCATCAATGGCCTCGGAATCCTCCCCTTCGGATACTTTCACAATTTGAATTTTCGAGTTCTGAATATGTTCAATTAACTCATCGGCTCGTCTGCGAACATCCTGTGCCGTATTCCACAACTCTCCGGCTTTAACCGGATTTGCAACGGCTTTTTGCTCAAAATCGTCGTAGATAATTTGATTCTTATCGACAAAATTTTCAGTGGTTTTTTTCAAACCTTCATCTACCACAACAAAAGCATCAAGAACATCTTTCGATACATTTAATGCCAACAATGCTGTTAACACTAAATACATCATCCCAATCATCTTCTGCCTGGGGGTTTCCTTTCCGTGACCCATAAGTTCTACCTAGTGTATTTCTCTTTATTTTTTGTTCATGTTCATTGCCGATAACATATTACCATAAATGTTATTTAACGAGGCAATACTATCACTTAATTTGGACATCTCTTCTTTATATTTATTGGTCTCATCAACAGATTCCTTCAAATTAGAAACCATATCACCCAGCCCTTTGTAAATCTCATTCGAGTCTTTTAAATGCTCATTGGTTGACTGAAGCTGTAATTCATAAGCAGCATTTAACGCTGACAATTTACTATTCAAAGCATCAATTTGGTTGCTATAGGCTTTATTGCCCTGGTTCATATTGGCATGTTCATTTTGAATGCTTTGTGCCATTTGCTCATACGACTGCGCAATGTCATTACCTGATTTTGATATGGAGGAAGCTGCGTTAATATATGACTGAGACAATTGCCCCAGAGAGTCCTTAAAAGATTCGTTGGTAGAATTATAGGTTTCATTCAAAGAACCTAGTGCTTCTGATGCATTTTTCATATTAGCCAGATAATCTTTGGTTGCAACCGAAGCTTCAGAAATATCAGATAAATTTGAAACTGATTCATTCAATCGTGCAAACCCTTCTGAAAGCTTTTTCATTGAATCGGGATTAATTCCCGTTTCACCAATCAGGTCTTCAATTTTTACGATTTCCTTTTCGCTTTCAGCCGGTAATTCCTCTTTAAAATGTTCCATTTCATCCGGGTCACTCATGCCGGCCAATTCAGGATATACCATGGTCCAGTCCAAATCTTCATGCAATGGTTCAAATGCGGAAAAAACAAAGATAACTGCTTCGGTTGTCAGACCCAACACAATCATTACACTAGCGCCCGGCCAGTGCATGATTTTAAACATTGCCCCGATAATTACCACAGCAGCTCCAAATCCATACAATTTGGACATAAAATTTTTCCATCCCGAACTTTGAACTATTTCTGTTATATTCATAGTGACCTCGTGATATTTAGTAATTAACTATTTGAACCAAGATATGTACGTACACATCTGAAACCGACAAATGATTTGGAAGTATCCTGGTATTCATACGTTCTTGTACCACATTGTAAGAAATATGCCACATCTTTCCATGATCCACCGCGAATAACTTTGCGTTTCAAAGCAGGAGGGTCTTCAGGACGGGCATTGTATTTATAATCAGGGTTTAGGTCATGCGAAAATATGGAAGCAGACTCATCATAAGCGTTTGCACACCATTCAGCTACGTTTCCTGACATATCGTATAATCCAAATTCATTGGGTTCATAAGTACCCACATTGGTAGTTGTTAATCCACCATCATCAGCATAATTACCACGTAATGGTTTGAAATTGGCAAGGAAGCATCCTTGTTTGTTACGTGTATATAAACCACCCCAGGGATACATGGATTGATCGAGACCTCCTCTGGCGGCATATTCCCATTCTGACTCCAATGGCAGACGGTAATTATGTACCCAGGGCTGACCTGAAGCCGCAAGTGAATTATTGAGATATTGTGTTCTCCAGATTGCAAATGCAGAAGCCTGTTTCCAGGTAATTCCGACGATCGGGTAATTATCATACGCCGGATGCCAGAAATACATGGTGGTTAATGGTTCGTTAAACGAATAGGTGAAATCTGCAATCCAGCATAATGTATCGGGATAAACAGGTATACGGTCGCGAATAATAAAGGCGGAACGATCCGTAATTTCAATTTGCTCTCCTTCTGAATTGGTTACAAAACCGGAGTAACTTTGTGTTTCAAAATCATAACGATTATTTTTATTAGCTGCCTGTTGCAGGTCAACCCAAAAATACTCGTACATTAATTTGCGCTTGTCAATTTCTTTTCGTCCGAAGAACCGTTCTTTTTCACCTAAGTACAAATCACTCAGGATTTCTCTGATCTCTTCATCCCGAAAATCAATTTCTGTTTCCCAGTTTACCAGAGGTGGATCAATTGGGTTTCCAAGTTCATCTTCGGTAATAACATAATCATCGAGTTGTTCACCCAGCATACGACGCATGATTGAGTCGCGCACCCAATGAACAAACTGTCGATACTCATTATTGGTTATTTCCGTTTCGTCCATCCAGAAAGCTTCAACCGAAACTGTGCGTGAAAAATTGTCCTGTGCCCAGGCAACATCCTGATCGCTTGGCCCCATAACAAAGCTTCCCTGTGGAATAAATACCATTCCGAAAGGATCCGGCTCAAAATAACTATCCCGGCCGGATACCCCCACTAACTCTCCGCTGTTATAATTGTTACAGCTTGCAAGAAATAACAGCAAAACAAGACCTAATGAATACAGCTTTTTCATAATATTAAGTGTTTATCTGAAATACAAATTTTATCTATCTATTTTATCTAAGTTACGCTTTTGAATTTAAATTTAATAATATTTTATAAATATCTAATGCTTTTATATTGCTTCGGCACTTTTTCTACACTCAACGAAAATGAATAAGTAGCAAAAAACTCATAAATTTCCGGTGCATGTTCCCTGATATCGTTGGTTCCGAAATCGTAGGCAACCCCAATTTTCAGGTTTTCGATCAGCTCTATTCCGGCCATGCCTGTTATAGCTGCTCCCACTCTGTAGGAGAGGCCTCCCCAAAAACGTTTATTATACACCAATGTTGTGTTCATATCCAATTTTGATGTTTGGGCATCGGAAGTGATCAATACCGATGGGAATAATTCAAAGGCCGGATTGGTTAACTGAAAAATATAACCGGCATTGACGTAGAAATGGGGACTGTAAAAATAATCAACGGTTTGGCTGGTTCCACCGCCATCGGTTACTATATCAAATCCCGAAGGTGTTCCCAGCAGATGCGTTGCCGATAGTCCCAAAAATATTTCATCGGTTTTGTAAAACAGGCCGGCAGCAGCATCAAACTTATTGATGTTTCTGTCTCTAATGGGTAATTCATTATCATACTCCGCACCGGTTGGAAGGGACCATTCACCTTCCGGATCCAATTTCCATTGCTTAAGCCCGCCATTTATACCCAGGCCCAATGTACCATCACCAATATTAATCTTAAATGCATACGACAGATCAATGGCAAGATCACCATTAAATCCCCATTCATCGAGATAAACCGATAAACCGGCACCATGGTCTCTTCCAAAGAGGGTAAAGGGAGCAGATACATTCAGATTGGATGTTGAAGGAGCGCCATTAAAACCCACCCATTGATCGCGGCGAAGCATATTCAACACAATCTCATTCTCATCGGCACCGGCGGAACCAGGATTGTAAGCCATCTGATTATACATATAATGGCTGTATTGCGGGTCGGATTGTGAAAATGCATTAAACATCATGAATGACAGCAATTTTAAAACTAAAACTTTCCGTATGGTTGCCTGATACATATTTTACTTATTCTACTTTACTGAACATAAGCGCAATTGGTAAAATAAGTAAAAATAAAGTATCGAAACAAATCAAAAAACAGCAATTTATTAAGACAACACTTTTATTCTCGTCTACTTTTATACTTATTTTTTTTAATAATGTTACTTATTGTTCGGAATTTATATTTACCCAATACGGATTGTTCCGTTTGTTATATACGAAAAGTTATTAAAAATATTTTATGGCCTGTTAATTTAATCGTTGGTAAGCTTTTAACCATTTATCGGGAACCTCGTGGTTACAAGCCTGGTTATAATCATCAACCGTGCAGGATATAAACCTGTAATGCCGGCTGTTAACAATGGGTATTTGCATCCACCAGCGCTGGGTATGAAGGCTTTTATAAAATACTATCTCGTGATCAGACTCATCACTTTTCACCAGAAACTTTTTAAACTGATTGTCATCGTCTTTGGGTGTTTCGATAATTTTACTGCCATACCCTTCCAGGAAATACCAGATAATTTGTGCACATAAACTGGCCGACTGGTTGTTAACATCGAACCGCGGATTGAGTTCAAAAAGCCCCAGGCATTTTATGTTATTGCTGAGACCTGCCAACCGCGACAGGCGGCAAATTTCTTCGCCATTGAAACCATTGGGGGAAGGATAAAAATGGCCCATCAATTCGGATTGCCTGATGGCACTCACATCGATGCTTACGATATGTGAATCGCGAAACACGGGCTCAACGGAAGTGATTTTTTGACGATTTACACCAAGGCGCTGGTAGTCAAAATGATATTCATCAAGTCGGTTCATTAATGCCGAATCGGCATAGTATTCCTGAAGTCCTATTAAGCTAAATTGTTCCAGGGACATTTTCAGGGGAAATAAAAAGGTATTCAGAAACGAATGGGAACGGTAATTATCGGTATTATTCAAATCAGCATCAATGCGCGGGTCTACAACAGCTATATTTACCTTTTCGTTGATTTTCTCATACGATTCATAAATCGGAATTGTCAGGTCCTGCGTGCCACCCAACACAATGGCCATGATATGTTGCTCAAATAACCCGGCAAGCACCCATTTAAGTGCTGCGTAGGTATCGTGAAATGTATTTCCGGCTTTTAAGTTTCCCAGATCGGCAATGGCCAATTTATGGTTATTGCGGTACAATTGATACAGGGAGGAACGTATATGGTCGGGTGATAACGAGCTGCCGGTGTTGTAGGAGTTGCGGTCTTCCATAACACCCATTATAACCACTTTTACGCCCTTTAATGATTCGATGGGGTGTGATTCGGTATTTACCTGAATATTGCGACTGAATAAATTGGGGCTTTCGGCAATGAAAGGTGGTTTCTCAAGTGCAACAGGATCAAATAGTTCAATGATATTCATTCGGATATGAAGTTTATTTTTTGGGTTTACAGGGGCGTTTTATTTCTTTTTCCTGCCCTTAGTAGTCCCTTTGGCAGATTTTTTCTCATCCCCTTTTTTAATGATCTCTAAACATTGTTCATAATCCAATGATTTTGGATCGGTATTTTTGGGTATCCTGTAATTTTTTTTACCAAACGAGATGTACGGACCATACCGCCCGTTCAGTACCTGCAGGGTTTCATCCTCCTTAAAGGTTTTGATAAATTTGTTTCGCTCCTGCTCACGTTTGGCTTCGATAATTTCAATGGCCCTGTCTTTGGTAATGGTAAAGGGGTCATCTTCTTTTTTCAGGGAGAAAAATTTATTATCATGTTTCACATAGGGGCCAAACCGGCCAATGGCTACCACCATTTGCTTATCTTCATAATCACCCAGTTCACGGGGCAATTTAAAAAGGTCAAGGGCTTCTTCAAGGGTAATGGTCTCCATTAATTTGCCTTTTGGAATACCTGCAAATTTGGGCTTTTCATTCTCATTATCCGATTCCCCCATTTGTGCCATAGGGCCATAACGGCCAATTCGCACAATTACCGGTTTACCTGTTTTGGGATCATCCCCTAAATAGCGTTCACCCTTCTGCCGTTCTGAATGCTCAGTGGTTTCCTCAACATTTTTATGAAACGGATTGTAAAAGCTATCGATCATTTTCGACCAATCCATATTGCCCAGGGCTATTTCGTCGAATTCTTTTTCAACCGTTGCCGTGAAGTTATAATCGAGAATTTCTTTAAAATTATCCACCAGAAAATCATTTACCACCATACCAATATTAATGGGGAATAGTTTGTTTTTTTCGGCCCCGGTAATTTCGGTGAGTTTTTTCTCCTGTACACCGGTATTTTCGAGTTTTAGCATATCATAACTGCGTTCCACACCGGGCCGGTCTTCTTTAACAACATATCCCCTGTTTTGAATGGTTGATATGGTGGGGGCATAAGTGGACGGACGACCGATACCCAGTTCTTCGAGTTTGCGCACCAGGCTGGCTTCGGTATAACGGGGCGGATGATGTGTGTATCGTTCAATGGCCCGTATTTCCTCCATCTCCAACGGTTCATTGGCTTTAACAGTGGGCAATAAACCTTTTACCTCTTCATCCGACTCATCGTCTGTTGATTCAATGTACACTTTCAGGAAGCCATCGAAAATAAGTACTTCTCCTGTTGCAATGAAATCTCTTTTATCACTTGAAATATCAATGGTTATGGTTGTTTTTTCCAGTTTGGCATCACTCATCTGCGAGGCAATGGTTCGTTTCCAGATAAGGTCATATAGTTTTTGTTCCTGGTTGCTACCGGAAACCGAATCATTCTCGAGAAAAGTGGGACGAATTGCCTCGTGTGCTTCCTGAGCACCTTTTGATTTGGTGGTGTAGGTTCGCCGATGATGATAATCGTCTCCAAAATTCTTTTTAATTGCACTTTCAGCCGTTTTTAAAGCTGATTCAGCCAGGTTAACCGAATCGGTACGCATGTATGTTATTTTTCCGCTCTCATACAGCCGTTGTGCAACAGCCATGGTTTGTGAAACCGAAAAACCCAGTTTCCGACTGGCTTCCTGCTGTAATGTTGAAGTGGTGAATGGTGCAGCCGGTGATTTTTTGGATGGCTTTTTGGTTATATCAGCTATTTTGAAAGTCGCATCTATGCAATTCTCTAAAAATGCCTTTACATCCTTTTTGGCATTTATTTTCTCCGATAAAGTAGCATTTAGCGTTCCTTTGGAGGAATTAAAATCACCATGAACTTTGAAAGATGATGTGGGCTTAAAATTAAGAATTTCACGTTCTCTTTCAACGATAAGCCTTACAGCGACCGATTGAACGCGTCCGGCCGATAAAGAGGGTTTCACTTTTTTCCACAACACGGGAGACAATTCAAAACCCACCAACCGGTCGAGGACACGACGCGCCTGTTGCGCTTTTACCAGGTCAAAATTAATGGAGCGCGGTTTTTTTATAGCATCCTGAATGGCCGTTTTGGTAATCTCATGAAAAACAATGCGTTTCGTGTCTTTCTTTTGGAGACCCAATACCTCATATAAATGCCATGCGATGGCTTCCCCTTCGCGGTCTTCATCGGATGCCAGCCAAACGGTTTCAGCATTTTTTACCTGTTTTTTTAAATCGGTGACCACTTTTTTCTTATCATCAGGCACAATATATTCAGGTGTATAGTTGTTTTCTATATCAATACCCAAATTCTTTTTCGCCAAATCACGAATATGACCGTAACTCGATACTACAGTGAATTCTTTACCTAAAAATTTTTCAATCGTCTTCGCTTTTGCGGGAGACTCAACAATTACCAGATTTTCAGCCATGCAAATTATTTTTTATTGCTACGCACAAAATAAAGTAAATACAATTCTATCTACAAAATATAATTTAATTTAATTATTACTTTTATCATTGCAGTGTTCTTATATAAAGGAAAACAACTATGACTTTAAAAAGTTACAACCGTATATTCTGGACCGTTTTTGCGTTGCCATTTATCATTTTAATAACCATTTTCACACTTATTTCACTGGGTAAACTAGGTTTTATGCCAACTTTTGAGGACCTTGAAAATCCTAAACTCAATGTGGCCTCGCAACTTATTACCCAGGACAGTGTTGTGCTTGATAAATTATTTCTTGCCGGTAATAACCGGATCAATGTTGATTATGATGATTTGCCGTCCCATTTGGTAAAAGCACTGATTGCTACCGAGGATATTCGTTTCCATAGGCATTCAGGCATTGATGCGAAAGGACTGATACGCGCCATATTTTTTCTGGGCCAACGAGGCGGAGCCAGCACCATCACTCAGCAATTGGCCAAACAACTTTTTCACGAACGGTCTGTCAATTTTTTTGAACGGGTATGGCAAAAACTTAATGAATGGGTGATTGCCGTGAAAATAGAAAAAAAATATACCAAGCAGGAAATTGTTGCCCTGTATTTTAACAAATTTGATTTTAACAATTTGGCTATCGGTATAAAATCAGCGGCACAGGTGTACTTCAATAAAAGTACAGATTCATTGGATTTACCAGAATCGGCTATGCTTGTCGGGATGTTTAAGAATCCTGTATTGTACAACCCGGTACGGTTTGAAGATACGGCCCAATACAGGCGTAATGTTGTATTGCGGCAAATGGTTAAATACGATTACATTGATAAACAAACGTACGACTCAATCGCCCCGATACCTGTTGAACTGGATTTTAGAAAAGTTGACCATAATGAGGCTGTCGGAGCCTATTTCAGGGATTATGTGAAACGGGTTTTAACCGCTACCGAACCTCAGCGCAGGAATTACTACAACTATAGCGAATATCAAAAAGATTCGGCCGCATGGATTGAAGATGCCATGTACGGTTGGTGCAACAAAAACCTGAAACCAAACGGTGAACCTTACAATATTTATAAAGACGGACTGAAAATTTATACTACATTAAATTATCAAATGCAGATTTACGCTGAACAGGCGGTAAAAAAACATTTGGGTGAATTTTTACAACCGGCTTTTTTCGAGGAAAAGAAAGGACAATACAAAGCGCCCTTTGGCAGGGAAGTACCGCAATCCCAAATCAATCAACAAATGTGGCTGGCCATGCGTAATTCTGAACGTGGACGAAATTTACGAAATGCCGGTTACAACAAGAAAGAAATCATTGAGAACTTCAAAAAAGAAGTTGAAATGTCGGTGTTTACCTGGGATGGAGACAAAGATACCCTGATGACCCCATTCGATTCCATCCTGTATTACAAAAGTCTGTTAAGAACCGGATTCATGGCCATGAATCCAAGAAACGGACAGGTAAGAGCGTATGTTGGCGGCCCCAATTATCGCCATTTTAAATACGACCATGTAACCCAGGGCAAAAGACAAGCAGGTTCGACATTTAAGCCATTTCTGTATATTTTGGCCATGCAGGAGGCTTATACACCCTGTGATCAAATATATGTAGTACCCCAAACTTTTATGCTGGCAACTGATTCGATATGGGAACCACGAAGCACCACCAAAGCTGAAGATATAGGAACCCAAAAAACACTGAAATGGGGATTGGCACATTCTGATAATTACGTTTCTGCCTGGTTGGTTAAACAATTCAAACCTAAACCCATTGCCAATATCGCCCATAAAATGGGTATTGACAGTGAAATTGACCCGGTACCCTCTATCATTTACGGAACGTCGAGCATGACTGTTATGGAAATGGTAGGTGCCTACTCAACCATGGCCAATAAAGGTGTACATACCGAGCCGATTGTGGTTACTAAAATTGAAGATAAAAACGGCAATGTACTGGCAGATTTTCAACCTGAAAAAATAGAAGCCATTAGTGATGAAACGGCTTATCTCATGATTAATTTAATGCAGGGAGTAACCCAACCGGGTGGTACGGCGGCCAGGCTACGCTGGAAATATGGTTTTGATGCTGAAATTGCCGGAAAAACAGGAACCACCAACGATAACTCCGACGGTTGGTTTATAGGTATTGTACCCGAATTGGTGGCCGGTTGCTGGGTGGGCCATGAAGATATGATTGTTCGTTTTGATAATATGGATTACGGACAGGGAGCCATTATGGCATTGCCAATATGGGGTGAGTTTATGACAAGTGTTTACCAGGACAGCAGCCTGAATATTACACAAGAAGATACATTTGAAAAACCTGTAGATTACAATTACAACCTCGATTGCGATGAGCGTGTTTCAGAACCGGATGAAGATTTTTTGAACCCGTTACCGGAATTTAATTAGTAAAGATTATCTCTGCAAAGAAATGCTGTATCAAAGGTTGTTATACCTGCCAGTTGATAGGTTTTTTGCTCTTCGCGTTGAGGTATTGATTGGAGCGTGAAAAATGCCGGCAACCAAAAAATCCATTATGCGCCGAAAATGGTGAAGGATGGGCGGCCTTAAGCACCAGATGTTTCGAATTATCTATTAGTGATTCCTTGGCCTTGGCGTAATTTCCCCAAAGCAAAAAAACCAACTCTTCGCGCTGATCAGATAACTGTTGTATGGCAGCATTGGTAAATTGCTCCCATCCCTTTTTTTGATGCGAACCTGCCTGCGATGCCCTTACCGTAAGCGTTGCATTAAGTAATAAAACCCCTTGCTGAGCCCATTTATCGAGTGTGCCATGAGTGGGAATTTCAATGCCCACATCATCGTGCAATTCTTTGAAAATATTTACCAGCGATGGAGGAGGCTTAATGCCATGCGGGACAGAAAAACATAATCCATGTGCCTGTCCCTTGCCATGGTAAGGGTCTTGCCCGAGGATCACCACCTTTACCTGATCGAAAGGGGTTTGATCGAAAGCATTAAAAATTAACTTACCCGCTGGATAAATTTTATAACGCTGTTTTTCCTGTTGCAAAAATTGTTTAAGTCCGACAAAATAATCGGATTCAAACTCATCTTTTAATACTTTTTTCCAGGAATCATGGATAACCGGACTCACTTCTGACATTGGTGCTTTTGTTTATGTACCTTCTCAATTCTGAAAAGCAAAATAAATGTATTTCCATTAAAAACTAAAGTGTTAAAACACGTTGGATTGCTTTAGACCTGATTAGATATGATAATAGTCATTTATTAATTACAACACTATCTTTAAATTAAAGGAATCATTAAATTTAATTGATATGAATATAGGATGTGTAAAAGAAATTAAGAAACATGAATACCGTGTAGGTTTAACACCCAATGATGTGCGTGCCTACATTAATCATGGACATAACGTAATGATAGAAAAAAATGCAGGGGTAAGTGCAGGTTATAGCGATGATGAGTATGCAGAAGCAGGTGCTGAAATTGCGGATGACAAGCATAAAATTTATGGCGAAAGCGAAATGATTATCAAAGTAAAAGAACCGCTGGCCGAAGAATATGCCTTGTTGCGCAGGGGGCAGATATTATATACCTATCTGCATTTGGCAGCCAGTGCTGATTGTACGAATGCCCTGTTAACGAATAGGGTAAAAGGGGTTGCATATGAAACCATTGAAGAGCCCGGAGGCCATTTACCCTGCCTGCAGCCTATGAGTGAAATAGCCGGGAGATTGAGCGTTCAGGAAGGTGCCAAATTTTTGGAAAAAACATTTGGAGGCCGTGGTGTATTGCTGGGTGGTGTGCCCGGTGTGCGTAGGGGAAAGATAGCTATCATAGGTGGCGGAGTAGTCGGAACCAACGCGGCTAAAATTGCCACCGGCATTGGCGCTGATGTTATTTTACTGGATATAAATGCCACCCGATTGGCCTATTTAGATGATATATTTGGATCCCGAATTACCACATTATACAGTACGGAAGCCAATATTGAAGAAGTGTTGAAAGAAAGTGATGTGGTTATTGGTGCGGTTCTTGTGCACGGGGCCAAAGCACCCCATTTAATTTCAAAAGAACATTTGAAAATGATGAAACCGGGTGCTGTTATTGTGGATGTGGCGGTAGACCAGGGTGGATGCACCGAAACAACCAGGCCCACAACCCACGATGATCCGGTTTATGTAATAGATGATATTGTACATTATTGCGTTGCTAATATGCCGGGTGTGGTTGCGTTGAGTTCAACCAATGCATTAACCAGCGCTACTTTACCTTATGGCTTAATGATTGCAGATAATGGACTGGAAGACGCCATTAATATATCGCATGCGTTGGAATTGGGTGTAAATACTTATGAAGGTAAATGCACCTATAAAAATGTAGCCCAGGCTTTTGGAATGGAATATGTTCCGCTTAACAAATTAATATAATCTATTCTTTAAACAGGGAATACCCCATGCGGATACCTAAAAAATCAGCCACATGGTAATGGGCTTTTAAGTTGATGCCCGCAAAAATATGATCGGTAAAATAGTAGGTTAAATTCCAACGATGATAGACAGGATCGGGGTGTTTGTATGGGCTGTAAATATAGGCTCCTAACTGGATACCAAAATTAAACCTGCCAAATAACCATTCATGTCCTCCAACTACCGCCAGATATTTATGATCAGTAGTATTGGGAATATTGGTTTCCTGTTCAATTTTTTTCTTATTTGCTCCGTTAATTGCAAATTCCAATCCTGCTGTTACTGCATTAATTCTACCCACGGGAAATGACAGTTGGGTTGTTATACCCCGCACCCAGTAACGTGCATGGCCTTTTACGGCGGTTTTGCCGGTGGCAAAACCAATCACATCTGCCCTGTATTTATATTTAATTAACTGCTCCGTATTATTTTTTTGCCAATCGGGAAATGCTGTTTTATCCGGTGTATATTCAAGTCCCAGCCCTACAGTGGGGAAATTGATTCCTTTGTTCGGATTTCGGATACCGCCATTGGAAATATGATTGAACGCAGGACTGAGAGATAAATTCAGGTTATTGTTTATTCGATAATTCAATGTATAACGCAGTAGCACAATGAAACTGACGGGAGAACTATAAAATGTGTTGGTGGGATTTGTATCTTCATTATACACCTTATTTAAATATATCGGGCCAATGCCGAACCTAAATGTGGAATATAAACTATTATTGATGTTCCAGACGGGCTCCACATAAGATTGCAAACCAAATCCTTCACCCAATATGACTGGACTATCGAAATTAATATACAAAAAAGAAATGCCGGTTTTGGGATAACAAAAACAATATTTCCATGAATCATAAGATGTTAACTGCCAGGTTTTTTCAAGTTCAATGATCCATGGATGGGTAGTAGCAACATCCCGTAATTCGCGGCTATGAGCAATAATAAAGCCATAATGGGCACGCATACCCAGCACATTATAATGGGGTTGCGCTTTGAGATGGTCGGAATGAATTATGCACAATGCGCTAATTGCTATCCAGCCGATTTTATACAGACGATTTAATAACACCTCCATCTACTGGAATTATTTGTCCGGTAATATAATCGGCATAAGGCGAAAAGAGCCAGGCAGCAAGTTTTCCAAAAGAATCAGGATTTCCCATTTTTTTCATGGGTAACTGCTGAATCATGTCATTTAATGTTTCATCATAAGAGCTATTTCGCTTTTTAGCCTTGTTTTCAACAATGCGATCGACGGCTGCAGTTTGATGAAATCCCGGAGCCATAATGTTGAATGTAATGCCCGAATCAACCAGCTCTTGTGCCAATGTTTTGATATAACCTGTTATGCCCATTCTGAAAGAAGTGCTAAGCACCAGATTTTCAATAGGTTGTTTAATGGATGAGCTTTCAACGTAAAGCATACGTCCAAATTGTTGCTTTTTAAGGAAGGGTAATAATTTCATGGTAAATTCAATTTTCCATCGCATCACCATTTTGTATGCCTCATCCCAGACTTCGAGGTTTGTTTCTTCCGCACTTTTAGCTGGTGGCCCCCCGGCATTGATCAATGCACCATGAATGTGCTTACCCTGTAATTGACTTAACAGTTTATCCTGAATATCCGACCGGGAGATATCACCTGCAATAACGCGTATAGCACTGTGTTTTAGTTGCAACTCGTTTAATTTCTCGGGTGTCCGGGCGACCGCATATACCCGGGCACCTTCTTCTATAAGAGCCTCCAGTGTTCCCCTTCCGAACCCGCTGGTAGCCCCGCAAACAATTATATTTGTATCTTTTAATTGTAAATCCATAATTTCATTATTTTTTCCCTGAAAGTTATAAAAACCGGTTAAAAACAAAAATGTTGCCATGTATTCCAACTTTAACATCCTTTATTCTTTGAAACAATAGCGTTTTCAGAAGATTGAATCTTTTTCTTGTTTATTTTGTTTTTTACAAACAATCTACATAAGTTTAACCGGAATATACGAGATTTTATCAAAGGGAAGTAACTTTTTATAATTGCTAACGTTCAACAAACAAGTTAAACGAAATTTTATTGCCTTAAAGTATGGAAACCTTATTAATTCAAGCAACAGGAGATACACCGGAAGTAGAATTAAATCCGAAAGGATTTGCACGGTTCGTGGGCAAAGCCATGCCTGAAAACCCTATTAACTTTTTTAAACCTCTATTCGATTGGGCCGGTGAATACAACCAGGAATCAATTACCATTGACATGAAATTCGAATATTTTAATACAGCGGTTTCAAAAAGCCTGTTGGATTTCTTAAAGATGTTCGAGGATAATCATTTTGTAAAAAAGGTTCATGTTAACTGGCATTTTGAAGAAGGAGACGACGATACACAAGAAGCAGGAGAAATTTATAGTGATTTACTGCCGGATTTCAAATTTGAATTTTATCAGTTTGCCGAGGCCTGATTTTTTACAAAATTAACATGCGGAAATTCCAATAATCGATAACTTTTTGTTAAGTTTGCTTAACAAATTATCGATTTATTTCGTTATGTCAGTTTCTACCGATAATTTCCTGAAAAGCATTTATCATATTTCCAATGAATTGGAGGAGAAGGTAACGACCACTAATTTGTCGGAAAAGCTATCTGTCTCAAAGGCAGCCATTACCGATATGGCACGCAATCTTACACAAAAGGGATTTGTAGAATACCAACCCTATCGTGAAATAAATCTGACGGCCAAAGGAACCAGTGCTGCATTGGGCATTGTGCGGAAACACCGATTGTGGGAGCTATTCCTGAGCAAAGTGCTTAAACTGAGTCATACCGAAATACATCATGAGGCTGAACGTTTGGAGCATCAAACCTCCGATTTTCTGCTAAATAAAATAGATGAATACCTCGGGTATCCCGAGTTTGACCCGCATGGCGATCCCATTCCACGAAAAAATGGTAAAATACCTAATTTAAAAGGTGTTACACGGTTATCTGAAATTTCGGAAACCGGGAAATATGTGGTTGTACGTATACAATTGTCGGACCAGGAAGTAGCCAATTTTTTGGCGCAGCAACAGGTAGAGGTACACAAAAAAATAGCTGTTACACAAATTCTTACGGATCAAAAATATTTTTCTGTTCATATTGGAAGCAATGCAGTGATTATTGACCAAAACCTGGCTAAGAATATTTATGTAAAACCAATTGAAGATTGAGATGATAGATGTTGATTCACATGCAGTGTTGTTGGCGTTTGGTTTAACTTTATTTGCCGGATTGGCAACGGGTATAGGCAGTGCGTTGGCCTTTTTTGCCCGTACCACCAATACACGGTTTTTATCTATCTCATTGGGTTTTTCAGCCGGGGTAATGATTTATGTGTCGATGATCGAAATTTTTTTTAAAGCCAAAGAAGCCCTGGTTGACGCCCTGGGGCTTGAGCCCGGATATTGGGCAACCCTGGGCGGTTTTTTCGGGGGGATACTGGTCATTGCCGTCATCGACCGTTTTGTACCGGCACGTGAAAATCCGCACGAATTGCATAAAATTGAAGATATTAACGAAAGCATTGCCAAAAAGCGCAAATTGCTACGAATGGGTATGATCTCCGCCCTGGCTATCGGTTTGCATAATTTTCCTGAAGGGCTGGCCACATTTACAGCTGCCTTAAAGGATCCCAACCTGGGTATTGCCATAGCTGTTGCCATAGCCATTCATAATATTCCGGAAGGAATTGCTGTTTCAGTGCCGATTTATTATGCCACCAACAGCCGTAAGAAGGCATTTCTATATTCCTTTTTGTCTGGCATTGCTGAGCCTATAGGTGCGCTCATCGGATATTTATTGCTCATGCCGTTTTTTAATGATATTGTATTTGGCATCTTGTTCTCATCCGTTGCGGGTATTATGGTATTTATATCACTTGATGAGTTATTACCTGGTGCACGCGAATTTGGGGAGGCCCATTTAAGCATCTATGGGTTGATAGCAGGAATGATGGTAATGGCCGTGAGTTTGATTTTGTTTATTTGATAAAAATATTTGAAGAATTTGTATTAAATCTTAGTTTTGTTTTAATGACTGCAGTGATTTGTATATTAAATAAAACTGGAGTGGCTGTCGCTGCTGATAGTGCTGTTACAGTTAGCGCGATTAATCAAAAGAAAATATATAATACTGCTAAGGAAACATTATTTTAGTCCTGAGTTAAATCAACATTTTTTTTCCAATTATTTTGAAATCTAAAACCACTAGCTATGTTTAAATCAGACAATATTGAATATGATTATGTATCAAAACAAAATCAACTGAACGGTGATGATAAAAAA
Organism: Bacteroidota bacterium; assembly: GCA_009908855.1. GTDB lineage: Bacteria > Bacteroidota > Bacteroidia > Bacteroidales > JAAAOM01 > JAAAOM01. Next base: position 4,949 of record JAAAOM010000087.1, on the reverse strand, counting down.
AATATTGAAATTACTCCTGACATGCAACCAGAATTAATTGCTGAGATAATATCAGCTAAAATTATCAGCAACATAAAGGAAGATATGAAATTATAAGTAGAGCAGAGAAATTAATTGAAGCCAATCAACTCTTCAATCTCATCCAAATGCAATTTCAAATGCACAGGATAATATTCAATCATGCTTTGTAAGGTTACCGTTGTACCTTCAAAATCCTTCCAGGTGTGCGACAAACACTTTTCATCCACATGGTCAATGACATGAACCATATGATGGTTGTACAATCGCCATAAGTCGATCAGATCTTTCCAGTTTGCATTTTGGTAATTTTGAATGGCTATCCAACGATCATTGTCCTGGCGATAATCAGGAAAATCCAACTGCTTGTTATATTGCAACCGTACAATTCGCTGATGATTATTGGAAGCCGAATCCACTAGATGCCCTGGTATTTGCTTGATGGTTCGGTTTTGATTGTTTCTGTTTTGACTTATCGTTGACTCGGACAATCTTGATAGTTTCAACGCCCATTCATCAACCAATGATATAATTTGGTTTGTGTTTACGGTAGTATGACTCATGTTGACTGGAATAAGGTAAATAATTAAAAATAATTTGTGTTTTGGTGACTTTAGGCCACCAAGTCACCAAGACTCAAAGAAGCACAAAGAGATTTATAACTAACAATTACAAGAAACATCTTCAGGCTGAGGTGCATTGGCTTTGTCACCAATGGTTGGAAAGCCCTCTTCCTTCCACCAATCAAGTCCTCCGAGCATTTCTTTAACGGTGAACCCCAGCTTGGATAATTTATAAGCTCCTTTGGTGGAGGCATTGCATCCTGGATTGATACAGTAGGTAATGTAAGTTTTATTGCGATCCAGTTTTTGTACACTTTTTTCATTCATCTCGCGGTGTGGAAATGAGATAGCGCCTTCGATATGTTCCTGCTCATAGGCTTCTGTTTTACGTGTATCTACAATTACCAGGTCAGCACCTTTTTGTAGTTCCTCCATCACATCATCTGCGTCCACTTCAAATGATAGTTTGTGCTCAAAAAATTCTTTTGCTTCCATGTTTTTAATTTTTATATCCTGACAAGTTTAAACCTTTTGGTATCATCATAAAAGCGAAAAAAATTCATGTTATTCATGAATAATATTCATGCATGAAATAAAAATCAATTACTAAATTTGATGTATAAAATAGGATGATCATGGAAATAAGGCATTTGCAATTGGTTGAATCGATAGTAGAGGAGGGAAGTTTATCAAAAGCAGCGGATAAATTTTTCCTTACCCAATCAGCCCTTAGTCACCAGTTGAAGGAGCTGGAACAGCAGGTAGGATCGCAATTGTTCCATCGCATGAATAAAAAAATGATTATTACACCGGTAGGACAAAGAATTTATGACCTGGCCAAAAAAGTATTACCTGAGATTCATAAAACCTCAAAGGAAATAAGTGCTATCACCCATGGCCTGGAAGGAGAGATTCGACTTAGCACCGAGTGTTATACGAGTTATCACTGGTTGCCCCCATTGATGAAAAGTTTTAATGCAGAATATCCGAAAGTGACCATAAAGATCAACATGAATGCCACCCATAACGCGGTTGATCATTTGCTTAACGGAAAGTTGGATGTTGGGGTGACCAATGATATATTAAAGAACGATTATTTGGATTTTACTGAAATATGTAAAGATGAGATGGTTGCCATTGTAAGTCGGTCCAATCCGTTAAGTGAAAGGAAATACCTGGTAGCTGAAGATTTCACGAATGAAAACTTAATTATTTATTCCGGGCCTTTACATACAGTCACCGTTTACAACAAAGTGCTTCAACCCAAAGGCATTCAACCCAGGCAAATTACCGAGTTGCCATTAACCGAAGCGGCTATTGAAATGGTAAAAGCCAATATGGGTGTAGCTGTTTTTGCAACCTGGGCTGTTCGTCCGTACATTACCGATGATTCGGTTGTATTGAAAAAAGTAACAGCGAAAGGACTTTATCGGTTACATTATGCAGCCACACTAAAGAATAGTAGCAAACCTGATTACCTGATACGGTTTATTGAATTTTTGAGCTCGGCAATTCAAAAAGATGGGATAACATTACATTCGGCAGGTTGATTTTATTATTCTCAAAAGTTATCAAAACCTTTGGTTCCGGCGCGTGTTAATTCTTAATAAGAATTAGATCATGGAAACGCAAAAACCAAAGCAATTAAAAGACTGGTTTGGGCCCGAATTGGCAAAACTGTTATCAGCAAAAATTGCTGCCACTTACCCGGCCTTTAAGCATGAGGCTTTTCAAAACGAATATCTTGCATCGTATGCCAATTTTGAGTTAAAAGACAGGGTTAATTTAATGGCAGGTAAATTACAAAGGTTTCTGCCCAATTCGTATGAAGATGGACTATCAATACTTATGAATATTATTGGGCCGGAAAATGAAAATGAAACCGGTATGTTTACCGAAGGTTATTGGCTTATGCCCGTAGCCAGGTTTATTGAAATATATGGGATAGATGAACCTGATATATCCATCCGGGCTATTAACGAGCTTACCAAAAGGCATACCGGTGAATTTGCCATCCGTCCCTTTATAGAAACATATCCTGAAAAATTGATCCCCATTCTGCAGCAATGGGCAACGGACGCCAATTTTCATGTTCGCCGTCTGGCCAGCGAAGGTTTAAGACCACGACTACCATGGGCAAAGAAACTCACCATTTTTATTGAACAACCTGAGCCTGTTTTTCAGGTACTTGCCCATTTAATGAAAGACCCTGTAATGTTTGTTAAAAAGTCAGTGGCCAATAATTTAAACGATTACCTGAAAGATAATGAAACAGCAGCCTGGACTTTTGTTGATCAATGGAAATCAAACGAAAATCGTCATACACAATGGATTTTGAATCATGCCTTGCGGAATAAAATTAAAATAAAGGATCCAAAAGCACTTAAAATCATAGGTTCGTTTAATAAATGATAATATTTATGACTCACACCCCCTAAAATAATAAGGTTAAATTTTATATAAAATAATTATTTTGTACTTTTATCAAAATATTATAGGGGTGTCAGGAAAATAAATGGATATGAAGATCAATAATCAATTGTTTAATGAATATTCGGTGGATGCGCAATTCCTGGATGAGGTGTTCGACAAAAACAGTAAGCCAAAAAGCACTTATGAGAAACTAATAGAACATTATTATTCCTATACTTTAGACGATTTTAAAATACTGCACAATTTTGCCCGCAATTCATTTCTCGCACAAGGCATAACATTTGCAACTTACAGTGAAAATCCCCGGGGGAATGAACGAATTTTTCCTTTTGACCTTTTTCCCCGTGTGATCGGACATTTGGAATGGCAGTTATTAGAGCGCGGGTTGATACAACGCAACCTGGCCATCAATGAATTTGTAAAGGATATTTATTTCTACTTTGACAAGTTAAAATTGTTAATAAAACCCTTGAAAATACTAGATTTTCAAGGGTATCGAAAAACAAATTTTTCGTAATTTAGATTTATGTTCAATTCAACTTAAAAATACAAAAGAAAATGGAAAAACACTGACCCAGGCCGTCAAACGGCTAACGGGTTATTTATCTGATATTCAGGGTGTTTTTCAAGTTGGCAGGCATAATGTTAGTAATAAAGCCTTAAATTATATAAAAGGTCTGTGGCCAAGTTCTCTATCTAATCTTGAGAGAATATCAGAAACAGGATTGTCCGATGATTATTTCGGACTCCAACATTTTATTTCTGATTCGCCCTGGGATGCACAAGAATTAATGGATCATGTGAGCCTAGAAGTAAGCTCTAATATGCCAAATCAAAAACTGATTGGTTTACATATAGATGAAAGTGGTAACCGAAAGAAAGGTAAACATTCCATAGGTGTTGCCCCGCAATATTGTGGCAACGTTGGCAAAATAGACAATTCTCAGGTGGCGGTTTTTGCAGCCTTAAGTCAGGGTGATTTTGCTTCTATTATTGACAGTAAATTATACCTGCCTAAAAGCTGGACAGATAATAAAGCTCGCTTAGATAAAGCTAAAGTGCCACAAGAAAAAAGAGCATTTAAAACCAAACAAGAACTAGCCCTAGATATTATCAATCACCAAATTTCACTGGGTACAAAGTTTGATTATATTGGCGGCGACGCCTATTATGGAGCCGATCAAAAACTCACTGACGCCATAGATCAAATGGCTATTGCTTTTCTGATGGATGTACGTGAAAACCAACATATCTTTCTTGAAAAGCCCGAAATACAAGTCCCAAAGCGTAAATCAAACCGGGGCAGGAAACCAAGCAAACTAAAAGCTGATAAAACTTCTATATCCGTTAGTGAATACCAGAAGACCTTAACCCAGGATGATTTTCAAGAGTTAAAAGTCCGAAACACAGCCAAAGGGAAACTCAAATGCCTATATCACTTTGCAACAGTATATATCTGGGACGGAGAGTCCCATCATGCCAGTAAACGTTTATTGGTGATACGCAAATCAATCAAAAAACGTAAAGTAGAAATCTCTTACGCATTGGGTAATGTGGATTTAGTGCAATATACCCCCGAAGCGATTGCTTATATGCAAGCACAACGCTTTTTTATTGAGCATACCTTCAAGGAAGCAAAATCGGTACTGGGTATGCATCAATTTCAAACCAGGAAATGGTTAGCATGGTATCATCAGATTGCATTAAACATGCTCCTGCTTTTGTTTATATTCCGGGAAAAACTGTTGAATTTTAAGAATTTTCCCTTACTTTCAGCATGGGATATCAGGCAACTCATGCAAGTGCTAATTATATGTGAGATGAATGATCCGGACAAAATATTGGAGTTGATTTTAAAAAGGCATTTAATTCGGCAAAAAGATATAAATCGTTATTATTCAAATAATTAAATGTGTCAAAGTAGAATTAATTATC
>JAAAOM010000027.1 GCA_009908855.1 Bacteroidota bacterium | reverse complement strand
AATATACTAAATACCAGTATATTAACAAAACAACCGTGCTGCTTTTTTATGCTATATTTTGTTAGTTTTCAACATCTAAGGGAACTGCGAAACTTTAATAATTTATTTGTAGGCTGGCCCATGAATCTTTTTATTTATACCCGATACCGCAATCAAACCGATGATTACCTGGATGGTGGTATTTTCCCGCAAACCGGTGGACAATGGGTATATGCCATTCCGGGTTTAAACGTACCATTTCTGACAAACGGATCCCTTAGACTGTCAGCCACATTGCCCATATACCGAAAGTTAAACGGAACCCAATTAACAACCAGTTACAAAATAAAAGCGGCTGTTTCGTTTACCATTCCTTTCAAAAAAGAAAATGCATCTATAAATGAAAATATTGAACTATGAAAACGTTGATAATCTTTTCAATCATATTGCTTACAGGCTGTTCGGAAGATAGTACGAATACAAAAGTGAATGATGACAATACCGGCCAAAATAGTGATGGATGGCTCATTCCCAAAAACGAGGTGTATGACGGAGGTCCGGGGAAGGACGGCATTCCGGCCATATCTGAACCGGAATTAGTTGCCGCTGAGGAGGCCACATGGCTATCCGATGATGACCTTGTTCTGGGTATTAAGGATGGTAATGACATCCGAGCCTATCCCCATCAGATACTCGATTGGCACGAAATCATCAATGATCAGACAGCCAACCACTCATTGGCGGTGATTTATTGCCCGCTTACCGGAACCGGTATTGGCTGGAACCGGGTAATCGAAGGCAGCGAAACAACATTCGGGGTTTCGGGCTTGCTGTACAATACCAACATTATTCCGTATGACCGGGAAACGGAAAGCAACTGGTCTCAGCTTTTGCATAAATCGGTTAATGGAAATCTTTCAGGTAAACCCGCAGAAACCATTAATCTTATTGAAACATCATGGGGAACCTGGAAAGCCAGTTATCCTTCCACCAAAGTTGTATCCAGGAATACAGGATACAATCGATCCTATGGCGATTACCCCTATGGCAGCTACAAAGAGGACGGGCGTTTGTTATTTCCGGTAAGCAATAGTGATGACCGTTTGAATTTGAAAGAACGCGTGCTGGCCACTTTTATTGGTGATTTTGCTAAGGCTTATACATTCGATAAATTGGCCGAACATGATAACCTTATTATTGATTCGTTCCGCGGATTGGATATTGTAGTTACCGGAAGTAAAGAAGCCAATCTCATGGTCGCTTTTCAGCAAGAATTAGATGACCGGACCAGGCTGGATTTTGAAGTAGTTGAAAATGATCTGCCGGCTATCCTGAAAGACAAAGAAGGGAATATCTGGGATGTCTCGGGTACAGCTATCAGTGGGCCACGTGAAGGCGAGCAGTTGCAAACTATCACCCAAATGATGGGCTATTGGTTTGCCTTTCCGGCTTTTTATCCGGAAATTGAATTTTTCCAGTAAAATATGGCTACTGCCTTTATCATTCCGGTTTTCCTGTTGATTACCATAATTGGTGCCCTCCCTTTTGGGTTGGTTAACCTTACGGTTCTGGATGTATCTTATCATAGAGGGACCGTTCCTGCTATGAAAATTGCTCATGGAGCAGCCTGGATAGAAATTGCTTTCGGGATAACAGCACTACTTGCCGGAAATTTTCTGGGAATGGGTATGGAAAAATACCATGCCATTCAACAATTGGCCATTGCTATCCCGTTGCTAGTTGGCCTCATTTTTTTACTTAATAAAAGTAAAACAACGGTTCATTCTGCTTTCAAAACTAAAGGTTTTCTTCGTGGTGTTTTACTCAATCTTATCAGCGTGCAAGTCTTTCTTTACTGGATTTTTGCCATAACCTATTTGAGCGGACTGGGACTACTTGAGATAAACCGCGCGGTTCTCTTGTTATCCGTTCCTTCTATTTGGCTAGGTAAAATAGGCGTACTTTGGCTGTATGCTCGGTTCAGCAAACCCATTCTTTCCCGGTCAGATTATTTGGCTAAAAACATAAATCGTTTGATTGGCATTGTGCTTATAGCATCGGGTTTGTTACAGCTCCTGAAATATAATTCGTAAAAAAGTTCGGTTACTTGGCTTGTGTAAAAACAAAAGTATAGGAATCAGCTATAAATTGTACGCTGCTTTATCTTCTTGTGCCTGAATGAGACAAAATTTGATCAAATCCATTTTATTTTACAAAGCGATTGCTTAGTTTTGTACAATACTGTTTTTTATGGCCAGGAATAAAGCATATAGTGAGGAAGAAGTACTCGGAAAAGCCATGGAGGTTTTCTGGAAAAACGGGTATGAAGCCACATCAGTAAGGTTGTTGGAAAAGGAAATGGGCATTAACCAGTTTTCCATCTATTCAACTTTTTCCAGTAAAAAGGAACTTTTTATCCTTTCCCTTAAGAAATATACCGAGTACGTGAAAGTCCACAGATTTCATACGTTATTAAAGAAGGATGCCGGACTGAAAGACCTTGAAACATTTTTTCATCACTTTGCCAGGAAAAAAAGGACGGAGCAACATTACCGGGGATGTCTTGTGGTAAATACAACCGGTGAGCTGGGGGCAAAAGACCCGGATATTGCCAAAGCCTTGTCCAATTATTTTGGGTTTATCAAAAATACCATCAAACAAGTGCTGCAAAATGCTGTTGAGGCTGGTGAGCTTTCAGCAAATGCGGATATCGATAAATATTCAAACTATTTGTTAGGCGTTTTACAAGGATTATCCGTGGGAGCAAAAGCACTTGAAGAACAACAAATAAAAGACATAGTGGATATGACTATGGCGAATATCAAATAATTTTTTTATTACTTATCTAAGCAATAGCTTAGAAATGACTTGAATTGAAGTTTAAATCTATCGGTAACCACTAAAGAATTTATAATTATGAAAAAATTACTCTTTTTATTAACGTTAATATCCCTGGTAATTGCAACCGGAAATGCACAACTACCAGAAAATGCCGAAGATATTTCACCATTGTTGTACGGAGAAAGTGTACCCGATGTGAAACTCACTGCGGCAGATGGTAGCAAACATTCTCTCAAGAACCTCATCAGTCAACAGCCTTCAATACTGCTTTTTTACCGCGGTGGATGGTGTCCCTATTGCAATACACAACTGGCAGAGATGCAACAAGTTGAACAGGAGATTATGTACCTGGGATACAAAATCCTGGCCATCAGTCCTGATAATGTGGAAAATCTTAAACAATCCGTCGATAAACATGACCTGACATATGAACTTTATTCAGATGCTGATGGATCATTGACAAAAGCGTTAGGTATTGCTTTCAAGGCTCCCGGAAGATATACCCGGATGTTAAGTAAAAGATCGAATGAGCATAACGAGGGTTTCCTTCCTGTTCCGGCAGTATTTGTGGTAGACACCGAAGGTACTATAACATTCGAATACATTAACCCCGATTATAAAACCCGACTTTCGGCCGATTTGCTCCTGGCAGTATTAAAGGCATTAAAAAAAGAATAATTGTTGCTTGTCAGGTTTAAGATTTTTTGCGACTACTAAAACAAAAAAATTATGAAATTACAACCAGGAATTACAGCGCCTGATTTTGTAGCAAAGGACATTGAAGGCAATGAGATAAAACTTTCGGATTTTAGTGGTAACAGGATTATTCTCAGTTTTTACCGAAATGTCAATTGTCCTTTTTGCAACCGCAGGGTACATCAAATTATGGGACACAATGTACGGTTACAAAATGCAGGTGTACAATTGGTATTCTTGTTCGAAAGCCCGAACGAAAAACTAAAATCCAGTGTATTTCATCAAGGCATTTCTCCCTGGCCGCTCATTGGTGATCCCGACCGGAAAATCTATAATGCCTATGGTGTTGAAAAATCCACGCTCAAAATGATGCGTACCATGTTCCAATCCAGTTTAGGACAAGCCAAGAAAGACACCGCTGAATTAAATCTGCCGGAAGACAAAGATGCCAAAATGAACCTCATCCCGGCTGACTTCTTTATCGACGAAAATTTCAATATCGTTAAGGCCCATTACGGGAAGCATTTGGATGACCATATAGACATTGAGGAGTTCAAAAGCTTTGCAGGCATCAATTAATCCATAAGTATAAATATCAAATAACCCGGTAGCGAATATTCTGCATCCGGCAACAAAATAACTAACATGAAAGCAGCGGCCAAAGAAAACCTTTACCAATTACAAGATTTACTGCAAAACCTGTCGGAGAAAGAATACACAAAAAGCCTTGAAGTGTTGTCAGGGGCAAGCATCGGACAACATATCAGGCACATCCTGGAAATTTATCTTTTATTAGTATCGGGATCGTTTACCGGTATTATATGTTACGATAAAAGAAAACGGGATCCCCTTATTGAAAATGAAACATTACATGCTATACTCATAGTCAATAAGTTGCTGGTCGAAATTGATACACTTGATGTAAACCGGACCGTAAAATTTGAAGCTGATTACAACATAGGTGATGATTCACAGCATCCGGTAATAAGTTCCGTGGGCAGAGAATTATCATATTGTATTGAGCACAGTATTCATCATCAGGCGCTCATAAAGGTTGCACTAATTGCCCTCGAATTGCCTAATATAACAAGTAATAATTTTGGCGTAGCTTATTCAACCATACGATACAGAAACAATCAATGTGCACAGTAACTTATATCCCATCTAATAGCAATAACCCTTTTGTGCTCACGGTGAATCGAGATGAGAAAGAGGCTCGTCCCACTTTACCACCGCAAATTCATCAGTTCAATGGAAAGGACGTTTTATATCCTGCAGACCAATTGGCAGGAGGGTCATGGATTGCCGTAAATAAAAACAACAAGATCACTTGTTTGCTTAACGGTGGTTTTACGTTCCATCAAAAACAAAAATATCATACAATCAGTCGTGGCACAGTATTAACCGATTTCACAGCATCGGATTTGACCGTGTATGAATTCTTTTCTGGAAAGGATTTAAGTAAAGTAGAGCCTTTCACAATCATAAGTATTACGCATGACAAAAAGCAAGCTGTTGGTTTAACGGAATTCATCTGGAACGGTGATGACAAGCATTTCAGAGTTCCTGATAAAAATAAACCGCATATATGGTCATCAGCGACCTTGTATGACGAGGAACAAAGGAAGTTACGACAACAATGGTTTAAGCGTTTTCTGGCAGAGGAATGGAAAAACTTGTCACCGGAAAAAGTATTGGCATTCCACACAGGATCATACACAAATAACAAATCAATTGATGTTGTTATGCAGCGACAATCAGGCATAAGTACGGTAAGTATAACCCAGGTTATCCCCAAAAAAGGCAAATGCCATATGTCATATAACGACTTGTTGAACAATTCCGTTTACGAAGCTGCAATATGAGTCGCAAAAATAGATCTGCCGGATTTGCCATTGCTTTGGCATGGCCACAAACATATTGCAAGCAACCAGGAGCATGGTACGATCCGGTGACTTTACTGCTGGGTATTAACCACAACCATTATTACAAAGTAGGACATGCAGCATTGGTTCTTATAGACACTAACGGCGCAAAAGCTCATTATTTTGATTTTGGCCGTTACCATGCACCCTATAAACATGGCCGGGTACGCTGGGCTGAAACCGACCATGAACTAGCAATCAAAACAATTCCCCAATTCACTGATGATGGAAAACAAATTGTGAATGACAGAGATATACTGGAAGAATTGCAGGCCAATAACGCTTGCCATGGTGAAGGAAATTTAATTGCTTCATATTGCCCGATAGATTTTGAAAAAGCACTGGCTAAGGCCAACGAAATGATCGAGAACAGTCCGATACCTTATGGCCCCTTCCAGCCCCATGGAAGCAACTGTTCCCGCTTTGTGAATACAGTGATACGAGCCGGAAAACCGGATTATAGATATCTTCTTAAACTGAAATATTGTATTCCGCTTACGCCAACACCAAAAAGCAATGTGCATGCATTGGCTCACAGGAAGGTAACTGTTAAACCGTTTGTGGAAACGCCTTTCCGGCCCACTAAAAGAATACACAACCAATTGCTGAAAACGACCTTGCCACCTCCCGATAAAAATGCCACCATTCCGTCGGGAGCACAATGGTTAAGCGGTGAAGGAGCCGGTTCCTGGTTTCATTGCAAATGGATTAGGGAAATACTTGAAGTGACCCGTTATTCTGCTGAAGGGATTATTGAATGCAGTGGAATGTACAAAAGCAGAAATACAAATGAAAGCATCCAAGAGAAGGGTTTATTTACTGTAACCTATCCCAGCAACTGTCAGGTTGTTTCATTGCATTTCAGGGAAGGTCTCAAACATTTCTACAGAACAGACGAATTATAAGAATTCTCAGTGTTGGCTATTCAAATACTTATAAAAAGAAACCATTAAGGAGTTAAGGTTCATTAAGTATATTGCAAAACAATAACTCCCTAATTCTTAATGTCCTTTATACCTTAATGGTTCATCAGATCACAATGGTTATTGCTTCCTTATACCTCCACTTCAGCTTCCCACTTATAGGGTTTAACGACTTCATCAATTGGTGTTTGAGCAATATGATTCAAATAATTGCTCAATGTTTTTTGGGCTATTCCTACTATCACTTCCATGATCTGCTCTTTTGAATAACCGGCTTCGAGGAAAGCATTGATATCTTCTTCAGAAGCCCAGCCTTGTTTTTCAACCATTGATTTCGTAAATTTTCTCAAGGCTTCAAGTTTTGTATCCTGAGTGGGTTTATCGTTGCGAATGGCCTGGATCGTTTCTTGATCAACCTTCATTTTCTTGGCAACCATGGAATGAATTGAAACACAGTAATGACAGCTATTGGCTCGACTTACGGTAAGCCAGATAACTTGCTGCTCAATAGAAGAGAAAGAAGTGTTACCGAACAGTTTGCCCATTTCACTGTAAGCCTTCACCATCTGAGGAGAATTCGCCATTAATCCATACAAATTAGGAATAAACCCGTTTTGTTTTTGTACGCCTTCCAGCACTTCTTTTGATGCTGCAGGTGCTGTCTCTGTATTGTGAATTTTAAATGTTGTCATTGTTATGATTGTTTTAGTTTGACATTAAATAATCTAAGCGATTGCTTAGTAATAGATTAAAAAAATAGCTCATCAGCAATGAGTCCTCAGTATTTCATATTTTATACTGTTTTTATACATGCAAAACTAAGTAAATGCTTAGTTTTAATAATCTGATTTATAAGGATTAACTTCTGTTTAACGTCCGGGTAAAGTCTTATGATAAATTGTACAGATTTAATAAGGAGAAAACCCGATGATCATCACATCATCCACCTGGAAGAAATCCTTTTTCCATTCAATTAAATGTTGTTCAAGGCTTTTTTTCTGCTTAGCAAAGGGCATATGATGAATTTCCCTAAGTTTTTCACGGAATCTGTTCCTGGTTAACTTCTTCAGTTTGGCCCCGCCTATCTGGTCCATATAGCCATCTGAAAACATGTAGCATACATCGCCCTCTTCAAGTTGAATTTCCTGCTGTGTAAAAGGTACCTGCTCCCTTTCATCCCGACCTACGGACATCTTGTCTCCCTTCAGTTCAATGTGCTCACCTTTTCTAAATATCCAAAGTGGATTATAGGCGCCAGCAAATGAGATGTGGTAGGATGATTTATCCATGATACAAAGTGACAGATCCATACCATCCATCACGCCAGGCTCACTCCTGGTCTCGGAAAGGGCATGGATTACTTTATCCCTCAGTTTATTGAGTATTTTATCAGCCCTGAGCTCCTTGCCCGATGTCACGATCTGATTTAGAAAAGCCACCCCCAACATGCTCATTAACGCTCCGGGTACACCGTGACCTGTGCAATCCGCAGCCACCAGGATAATTTTATTGTTTTCTTCAGTGATCCAAAAAAAGTCACCGCTCACAATATCTTTAGGTTTAAATAATATGAAATTGTCGGGCAATAACGAATTAAATTTCTCCGGAGAGGGCAACAATGCCCCCTGAATTCTACTGGCATACCGGATACTGCTTTCAATGTTCTCTGCCTGTTGTCTGATCTTTTTTTCAGCTTTAACCAATTCGGTAATATTTGCTGTATATATCTGGCAGGCATTCATTTCCGGTATACCCCTGAGCTCAAAAAGCAATTCCATTTCAGCTACTGTTTCCTGGTGCTTTAATACCAATCCTTTTGATATACAATCGTCTATTGTTTGAGCAGACAAGCCGGACAGAAATTCATGAATAGATCGTCCTTTTGCAAAATCCTTTCCGAAAATAAAACTAACCATATCATTAAAAGCCTGGATATTATGATGCCCATCAATACGTATTACAGGATTTGGGTTAAACTGGGCAAACAACGACAATGATTTCTCCTTCTTGCTATGTAAAACAACATCCGTGTTTAAAAGCTGAATGACTTTCCATTTTGTGCCACTTTTACAATGGTTGCAATAGGGAACCCAATCACCTTTGATGATATCAATTTCATTGTGCCCGCAACTAGAACATCCCACACGGGCACTGATATTGGCTACTTCTCCCGGATGGAGTGAAATCCTTGAAAGTACTGAGGAGAACGTAGAAACCAGATAAGGCACCATAAAAGTAAGTACTAATTTTTGAGTGCTTAGTTGAGAAAGATCCCCAGCAAAAACGCTATTCCCCTGATTGATGAGGTTTAAAACAATTCCCACCACCAATGCTACCCAAAGGGCACGTTTAACAATATTTGGATGGATCGCTACTGAAGTAAATATTTTTATCATTTACCGCTTTTTTATATACGCCCTCAATTTCCACCCACCTTTCCGATAGATTTCGAGATAATGGGCGTAAGTAAATTTTTACTCTTTCCTTGCTGTCCGAATAATACCCGACTTACTGAAGTTGGGTTGCATTATGTTGAATGAATCATAAATTTTTGATGGTATCCCTAAATCTGCAACATACAGATCGACTGAAACATCAGGCATGCATAGCTCCAATTTTGGAACTGCCAGCATCAATATGGCATGCGGATTAAATTCGGATAGACCAGTTTCCTTGTCAAAGCCCGTTGGAATGTCCAGTGAAATTTTTATACAGCGAAAAGCATTGGCCTTCCTTACGGACTGTTTATAATCACTGCTTAAAGGTAAGCGTTGTGAAAAACCCAAATAAGCATCAACAAAAAGATCCGGGTTTTTTATAGGACTGTTTTTTACGCCAAACGATAAGACCCTTTTCAACTGGATCGATGGCAGTTCCTTTAATTCACGTACAGGAATATCCAGAAAAACATCATAGCCCCATCCGGCAAGTCGACGCGCCGCCACCAATCCACCGCCTCCATTATTACCCGTGCCAATGCCTATTAGTATTTGGCTTGTATTTTTGGGTAAAAGATGAACTACTAGCCTTGCGAGTTGTAAACCTGCATTTTCCATCATCAACTCAATAGGTAATCCGTACTGTTCGACTGCTAATTTGTCCATCTGTTTAAAATTGTCAATGGACAAACATTCTTGTTGATGAATACTAACATCCGGTATTTCAATGGATTGATTCATTATGTCTGTCAAGGTTGAAAATTAAATCGATATACATGACTTTCTGTAATCAGATAAATTGTTTTAGCCGTTTTCCAGTCTGGATTTAATAGCATCCTTATATTCCTGACTTAATAAATCAGAATGAAGCCCTTTTATATCACGTCCTTTTTCATGTAGATATTCATCAAGCAAACGACTTTGCTTATCAAATTGCGTACAAGCTGTACACATCATCTTGTGGAACATAAGTTGCACTTTTTCGGTACGACTTAAGCCGAAGACACTCCTTTTCTCTATAAGTTCCGTTGACTTATGGCAGGTTAGGAATAAATATCGCATTACTTTTTTCATTGCCTCTGTTTTTAATTTTCTTTAAACCAGTTTGTTTCTATGCACTCTCGCAGTTGTAATTTGGCCCTTCTAATGATCTGCCAAAAATTGGTCGGGGTAATATCCAGTTCCTGACAAATGCTGTGCCCGTCTTTTTCGTCCAGATATTTAAGTTGAACAGCAGCATGCCATTTTTTGGGAAGTTCTTCCAGGCAATTCTTTAATACTCCTCTGAATTCATGATTATCCAGTAAATGTTCTTCTTCCACAATCCATTCCTGGGGCCTCTTTTCAACCTTCCACATGTCCTCATTATCAAAAAAGCCATCAGTAAGCTGTTGACTCAACCGTTCCTGGGTATCATTATGATGCTCCCGGTTTTTGAACTGTTTTCGATAATAATCTACTATTTTATTATTCAATATGGAAAACAACCAGGTTTTCGGGTTGCTTTTACCCTGAAAACCACTATATCCCTTGACAGCGGCCAGAAAAGTATCTTGCACCAAGTCTTCCGCAACAGCGTGATCTGAAATTTTAAAAGTAGCCCAGCGGTATAAATCATCTGCGTACTGATCAACCCAATTTTTGATTTGTTCCATGTTATCGTTTATCAATAATTCCTAAAAATAATGGTTTAAGCCCGAAAATAAAATGGGGTGTATTTATCTAATTTAAGTTATGTTAACATGACCTTTTTTATTGGGCTAAACCAGTTTCTAATTCCTGTAGTATAAAAAGTAAAAATGACAATTGGACGAAATATTTTTCATTCCGCATATAACTTAATCCTTAACCTGACGTTAAATTAATATGAAGTGCGTTCTTCGCACTCCTTTTCACGAGTGCCGTGAAAACTTTCTGTAAGTTGGTATTTAGCAAGACAAGGTTGTCTTTAACAAGAATTGTGGATTCGTCAGTTTTCAGGGTAGCCAGGGAAAACACTTAATTATAAGCATCAACCGGCAAAGAATCCAACCTTGAAATATGAACTAGAAAAATTAGAAACTGTAATATCCGAGAAGTTAGAACCTTCCAAATTGAGAAGCCAGTCGTTGGACGAAGAACAATTTGGTTCCTGGATATCTATTGCCGAAACAGAAAGAGACAGGATTAAAAAGGAGTTTATAACCAAAGTATCCCGACTTAAAAAAGGAAAGCATGTCGCGTTTTATATTCGGCAACATCAACACCAACTGATTCGTTTAACGGACCTGTTGTCTCACTATTTGCAAATTGAAGAAATTAATACAGTCAATCCGAACCAGGGAAAAAACAAAATTAATCTTTACAAGAAGTTCTACGACTGCCTGGAAGATCTGCTGGCTTACATAGAGCATCATTTTACTGAGTACTTCGACTTGCAGGCGAAAGTCCCCGATAGTCACAAGATAATAGCCTCCAGGAATATACAGAGAAAATTGCCGGAAATCTATAAAAACCTTACCATCAAAGGAGTTGACAAAGAACTATTATTGATTATCCTCGATCCACTGTACCAGTTTGTACAACAGGATAAAATCTACGAAAAAATATCCTTTCAGCAACTTATATATCTGAAAACCATGTTGCAGGAACTGGAAGTATTGTCTCGTTCAGAACTGAAAGGTACTGCAATTAACCGCAACATCATGGCAACCTTAGTTCATCTCAATTATAATTCACCCAAATTCATTGGCTACTGCACCATGGCCATTAAAAAGCATTACCGAAAACAAAGTACGGCCAGTGAGCAAATGAAACGATTGCTATGGATTTATAAAAAAGTCCGGCAAGCACAGGTAAATATCATTTTTTGCTACCAACCAGGAAACGAAAATCTTAAGGATATCCTGATCGAATGGTTGAATAGTGAAATACATTTTCTCAAAGAACACAAGTTTTTATCGCAGCATGATCCTGGACATACTAATGAAGATGAACGTAAAGATTTCAAATTGCAAACCAGCCTTTCCGTTTCTCAATTGGCGTATCTAATTAAACTATTACAGCAAACAGGTATTATTGAGAACACAAACCGGCTTGAATTGCTTCGTTTTATTTCGGAAGTTGTCCGTACCAGGCAAACAAAAAATATTTCCCCTGACAGTCTGAGCTCGAAATTCTACAATGTAGAAGAGAACACGCGCAAAACGTTGAAAAACATCATTATTAACCTACTCAACGCGATCAATAAAAACTGATTTCTACTTAAAATGGTATTGTTCAAATTCAGCTTGCAGAAGTTTTGTTTTCAAAAGAATTAACAATACGGAGACGTTAATGCGGGCTGGCCAAAAATCGGATGATATCGGGTCGGCCATGGCCTTGTGTGGCTGCCTTCGATTTTTTCCTGCCTGCCGGAACGGCAGTGCAGGCAGGTGATTCTTTTGTTTACTTTTCTGATCAAGCAGAAAAGTAAAAGCCCGTCCGGCCTCGCTCCGCCGAAGCGGCTACGCAAAGGCGATGCATGAGGACAAAATCTTAAGACTTTATTTCAATTATTCAATACAATATTTTTTGACGAAAAACATATGGCTCCATAGACCCATTCAAACTTTTTTTAAAAAACTTCTCCCTATCAATCAATAACTTAATAGGGGTTGTACAACCCCTACAACTGGACAAATATTTCCTGATTTCCTTGCTTTGCTTTCGAACCAATAAACATCAAATTATATGTCAACACAAATTATCACAGCAGAAGATCTCCAGGAATTCAAAATGGAGTTGTTAAATGAGTTCAAAAAGCTACTCAAAGAACGAAATGACCAACCGGCCAAGAAATGGCTCAAATCCTATGAAGTTCGCAAATTATTGGGAATCTCCCCTGGCACCTTACAAAACCTCCGGATAAACGGTACCCTTCCTTTCTCCAAGATTGGTGGCGTAATTTTCTACGATTACCAGGATATCCACAAGATGATCACAGAGAACAAGATTGACAATAGTCGAATGAATGGGCTCGTATGAACTACATCAAACATCTGACCGGGGTCTTTACTTTTTTCGCCGAAGATGACCGGCTGTCGCCTTATCATATCAGTTTATATATGGCTTTATTTCAATTCTGAAATATCCAACGCTTTACCAATCCCGTTTCCATTGCACGGAGTGAAACGATGAAGTTATCCAGGATAGGATCGGTGAATACTTATACCAGGTGCCTGAAACAACTGGATCAATGGGGGTATATCGAATATTTACCATCCTACAATCCGCATCGGGGTAGTATGGTTACCCTTATCAGATTTGATAATGGTGGTGATAAAGCTCGTGAACAGCTCGAAGTAAAGGTCGTGAGACCTTCTATAAACAATATAAACTATATAAACAATAAGAGAGATATAGCTTTATCAAATTCAATAAAGGTAGAAGACAGGTCAGATACGGAAAATGAAAATACACCAATTGGAAAAGAAGATAAAGTTGAGCCTGAAAGGCGAAATCCCGGCGAAGTCGGGAAAAAAAGTTCCGCGAAAAAAGAAAGTAAGCTAAGTCTGCCAACGGCCGAGCCAGATGTGATTGAGTTTTTCCGGGAACAGAAATTCCCAGAAATCGAGGCCAAAAAGTTTTTCAACTATTATCAATCAGTTGGCTGGAAAGTGGGTAAGAATAAAACAATGAAAAACTGGCAGGCTGCTGCCCGCAATTGGATGCTACATGATCGATCCTATAAAAAACAAAACCATGACCACTACCACACCAAAACAAACAAAGACTATGACCAGCCACTCTGAACACAGACAACCTAAAGTCATTGATTTTGAAGAATGTCTGGAATTCTTGGAAAATGCCGGTCAAAAACAATTCAATGCCCGTTTCCGGATTCACCAGGAGGACCATTCCATCATCTACAAATTGCTGGTATACATTTACCGCGACCAGCGCAATGCAGCAAAGATTGGTATTGATCTGCGAAAAAGCATTCTGTTAACCGGACCAGTCGGTTGTGGCAAAACCTCTCTTATGACCTTGTTACGGTTGCTATTACCCCAAAAACATCAATACATTATGAAATCCAGCAGGGACATAACCTTAGAGTTCTTCAAAGATGGATACGCCATTATTAACCGCTACAGCCGGGGATCGTATTATACCGGAAACGGCCAAATGCGACCAAAGGTTTATTGCTTCGATGACCTGGGTGTGGAATCAAACATCAAGTATTACGGCAATGACACCAATGTCATGGCGGAGATACTTTTAAGTCGGTATGATCTATTTGTGAATCGAGGTATGCTTACGCATGCCACTTCCAACCTCAACGCACAGGAGCTGGAACAAATTTATGGGAATCGGGTACGAAGTCGTATGAGGGAAATGTTTAATGTGATTTCGTTTAGTAAGGACAGTAAGGATAAGAGGGTATGATATTACATCCGAATATTTTATCAATATCAGATGAAAATCTAACTTGTCCATTTGTAATTTTTTACTTTAATATCAGGTATTTACAAAATTTTGTGTTACATTTGCTCTCAATAAGACTCACCACGCTTCTCATAAGAACAGCGCACCCGGGTGGGTTTTCGATTTTTATGGAGAATACTTCATGAGATATACAAAACCGCCCTTATCAATCCCTGAACAAATAGCACGACTTAAAAGTCGTGGTCTAAAATTCAAAGATGAGAATCAGGCTGCCCATTATCTTTCCAATGTGAGTTACTATCGCATAAGAGCTTACACTTATCCATTCCAGGATAATGACAATCCTGAACATCCTTTTATAAAAGAGGTCTCTTTTGAAGAAATAATGGAACTTTATGTTTTTGACCGCAGGTTACGGATTCTTCTTTTCAACGCCATAGAAAAAATTGAGGTCGCACTTAGGACCAAAATTGTTTATGAATTCTCTATAAAGCATGGTAGTCATTGGTTTGAAGACAGTCGTATGTACCGAAACGCACACTTTTTCAATAAAAATATAAATACCTTATATGAAGAAGTCGACCGTTCTACGGAAACATTCATCGAACATTACCAATCAACTTATGCTTCTCCTAAATACCCACCGGCCTGGATGAGCCTTGAAGTTATATCCCTTGGACTATTAAGTAAAATATTTTCAAACCTAAGACAAGGACCCGAAAAGAAAAAAGTGACCACAGAATTCGGTTTAACTAACCCAATAATTCTTGAAAGCTGGATACACGCTTTGGCCAATCTCCGTAATTTATGCGCCCATCACAGCCGTATATGGAACAGGCGGTTTACCATTAAACCCAAATTACCTTATAACACGATTTATCCGTTTTTGAACGCTCAAAATATCTATGACAACAAGCTCTACGCTCAATTATCATGCATCAATTATATTTTACGTATAATAAGCCCCTTCACCAGTTATGTGAGCGATTTAAAATCGCTAATTAGAACTTGTAACCTGTTGATTTTGAAAGATATGGGATTCCCTGATGACTGGGAAAAAGAAAAGATTTGGCAATGACTTATTAAGATTACCAAATAATGAGCGGTTAGCACAGAAGTGCAGATACATTTAATATTAATCTAGTATGAAAGAGCAAAGGCAATTTAATGCAACAGACATTAAATGGATAAAAAGTGTTACGCGAGATAAAGGTAAAGCTTGGTCATATTTCGATGTTAGAATTGGTGATACTTTTCCTCTGAATTTTTCAAAAAATCCCAAATGGTATCCAACAAATTATTTGAAACCAAAACGAAAGGAAATAATTGCACTCTTTCAAACTATGCAAGCCACAGAAGGCTTTAAGGAAGGTTGGTATGTCACTCACTTAGTTTCTCCGATTGATGAGATTATTGAAAAAGAAAATGAAGGAAGCCATCCTTATACGAGATTAATGACAGTTATAGCTATTAATACAAATCCTTATCATATTGATGAACAAAAGTGGAGCTTATATAAATGTAACAGAGGACAAATTTGTGATATTAAAACTATAGAACAAAGGCACTCACAGATATCAAATAATCAAAAGCAGAAGTTTATTTGGAGTTTATTTAATGATATCGATACCTCATTGTTTAATAATATCCCTACAATTGAAGATGAAAGATTTGACATTGATGATTATACTGCACAAGAAGGTAGAGAAAGAACAATACTCAAACTTCATAAATTCCGGGAAAGAGATCCAAAGATTATTGCAAAAGCAAAAGCCAAAACAGAAAACCGGTTTTATTGTGAAGTATGCTTGTTTAACTTTGAAACTCAATATCCAAATTTAGGTAGTGGGTTTATTGAATGTCACCACAAAAAACCCATTTCTGAAGGAGATGTAAGAGAAACTCAGGTTAAAGATTTAGCTATTGTTTGTGCCAATTGCCATCGGATGTTGCATAATAGTAAAGATATAAGAGGAAATTATTTATCAATCTCAGAACTAACAAGGATTGATTAAAAAGAAAATGAATTAAATAAAGGTAACAGCGACGAATACAAGGGTTTGGTACCATTCGCAATTTTAAAACTATGAAATAGGAGCTGTACCCATTTCATCCGTATCTGTTTGTTTTAATGACTTTACCCTTTCAAGAAAGCTCTTCAAATGTTCCAGAACTATTGCAGAATTACTTTAAACAAGAAAATTATCTTAGTATTCATATGCATTAAATGCGGATTTCATGGTGTCTTTTGATAGTAACTATCTCTTTCACAAATTAGTGTGAGTTAGAGTGTGAGTCTTCAGTAAGAACTATTCACACTAATTTGTCCCTCTGTACTCAAACCCAAACTCACACTCCGATCATTTAATCAGTAATTCCTTCCCATAAATGCGGATATCATGGTTTATCCGGAATAAAAAAATAGTGCATAATTTAATAGTCCTCACGAATTATTTGATGGAATCAGTAAATGATCAGATATACAAAATAAACACCTGTGTGTAGCATGTGCTATGGCTTCGTGCTATAGCAACAACTGATAAGTACCTAGAATACAATATTCCTTGTTGATGGTTAATTGGCAATATACTAATAGCTCAATTAGCAACTTATAAAGTACTATCCATCATTCCCATGGTGACAAAGCCTTCTTCCAGTGAACACGGATTGCTGATTTCACCTTTAAAATACCTGACAACCTGCTGTATAAATGGTAGTTGAATATGAGTTGGATTTTCGAATTTGAATTCTTCACTGCCTTTTTCGTTGATAAGCTGTAATTCAGGTGAGCCAAAAAATGGGAAACTAACCAAACCCTTGTCGCCGATGATCCTACATTCATCTTGAACCGTCGTATTAGGAACATGAAATGACCATATTCCCTGGAAATAAATATCATCATCAAATAGAGCATCCATACCCACCAAATCAGCCGCGTCATACTGTCTTCCCTGGTTTAAGGACTTGGCATGAATATTCTTAGGTTTACCAAATAACCAATACATGATATCCAGTTGATGCGGCGCCAGGTCATGAAATAGTCCACCCCCCGAAACGGAAAGATTTATACGCCAATTTTCCTCTGTATTGGCCACGACATTATGTTTAGGAGATTGCAGCAAAGTGAGATTAATTAATTGGATATCCCCAATCTGTCCCTCTTGTATTAATTCTTTGACTTTTAAAAACAACGGTAGCCTCCTTCGGTAATGAGCACATACAGCCGGGATATTATGTTCATTGGAGTATTTTAACATTCTCTCGCAGGATGCTGCATTGATGGCTACTGGTTTTTCAATATAAACAGGTTTGCCAGCCTTCATTGCCATGATAGCATATTCCTCGTGATATACAGGTGGAGTGGCAATATAAATGGCATTGACTTCAGGGTCCGCCATGAGATTTTGGGCATTATCATAGTATTTAGGTACGCCATGTCGTTGTGCAAAGTCTTTGGCTTTTTCGCCATCACGTCTCATAACGGCTACTAATTTTGAATCTGTCACTTTTTGAAATGCAGGTCCGCTTTTTATTTCACAAACATCACCACAACCGATGATACCCCAGTGAATTTCCCCTTCAATCAATTTCATAGTTTATTGTAGGTTATCAATTCCAAAAATAAATAAATCTCAGGATTCAATAAAATCGTTTTTTTTTGGACTAATAAACCACGGGGGTACGGTCCAGGACTTAAGAAACAGGACATAAAAACCATTACTTAATCTGCTCTTTCACAATTCCATTGTAACCTTCAACTATTAGCAGAAAGGATAAACTCTTGCCTATCTATAAATTTTTTTTTTCACCATAAAATTTGCACTGTTTTGTCCTTACAAATGCAATGGCATACCATTTTAATTAATTGGTTACATAAAAAAAGACTCCTAATCTTAAAAAAGATAGGAGCCTTTATCAATATTGATATATTAATATCCGGAGCTTTTGCCTGTACGCTTAAAAATGAAATAACAGGTATAAACGGCCGGCAACATTGTCTTGGTCATATACCCTGGTTGATAGATTACTTAAGGATTCTTCGGGCTCATCAGCCTGATCATATTCCTGATAAGCACCTTCTTCAACCGTTTGGTATTTATAATACTCCTGGTCATATATTGTATATGAGTAGTACAAACCTAATTCACCGCCAATACATATTTTTGGTAAAAAGAAATATTCAACACCCGCAAAAACACCCGCACCAATTGTTTGAGATCCGCCATCCTTAACCTCAAGATTTCTGTCCGAAGGATTGCTACCTGCTCCATACCAGTTTGTTGATGATGGATTGGTGTTTGAGGGGGACATTTCATTACCCCATTGATATTCTATCATCGGTTTGTTAAGAAAATACGATGCTACAACGCCGTATGTACCTCTTAGTTTATTATAACCGCGATATTGCTGATATCCCAGGCCAACTCCAACTCCATTATTTCTAATGGTACGCATGTCTTCCACTTCGGCCCTTGGATTGGTATTGAAATTGGCATCATCCTGCACATAGGCAACGTCAGTATTAACCCTTTGATTAATATACAATTCTCCTCTTATAGCCGCATCAGAACTTAGGAAATACTTACCATATATTGTACTGCTTCCAAGGAATAACATATTTCTGGCATCATGGCCACTAAACATATTTCCCAGGAATTCAATGTAAGGTAATGCATCTACCCCTATAGCAATATCACCGGAAGCCGGTAAATAATCATCATCAGATAACACTGGCTTTTCGTCAGTTGTGCTTTCTTCCTGAGAAAAAGCCATTAGGCTTACACAGGAAAGAAATAATATATAAATGAACTGTTTCATTATTTTCATTTGTTAATTTGGATTTATGTTTATTCAACAATGGTTTCGATAAGCGTGGAATTCATATTTATTAACTCTACGTTATTTGAGCCTGTTTCGATATTCCATACATTGTTGTATTCATACACACGCAATTCAGTAGTAGAGTCATTTACTACATACTCATGCTCAAAAGCTACGGCATCCACGTTAATATCCACTCCATCATAACTTGCGGGCACCTCAGTTTCCAGCACACCCTGAGAAGTATATACATTTTTGGTCCAGTAGCCATCTCCTGCAAATGAACTATTCAAATCATTTTTGCTGATAGTAAGGATAAACTGTGTGCTATCAGGTACTTCTTCCATACCTGCTGTTGTATCCATATCAGCCCTTACATACAATTTAAGAATAGCAGTTTTGGACTCATCAACTACCAGTACTGATGTAGTAATTTCCTTTTCGCAGCTGGCAAACATGATAAGTAAGCCTGTTAAAGCAGTAATAAATAAAGATGTCTTTTTCATGGTTTTAATAGATTTAATTAATAATTCAAATTAATCAACTTAAATATAATAACTTAACTTAATAATGTTTTGTATTAAATGATTAGGTGTTTGTATCAACAATATACTATGAATTGATTACCCATTATGTTTCAGTTTGCAAATATATCTTTTTGTATTAAAAATCAGAGCTGTAATAAAAAAATATTAAAATATTATTTAATTTTTTGTTAATTATTCTTTAAAATAATAAATGAACTCTTTCGCTTATATTTTAAACTACACGGGGGTGACTATATTGTAACTTATTGAAAATGAAGCTAACAGCCCAACAAATAAAAAACCAGGAAAAGACATTTATGCCTGTATCCTGGTTAATTATCTTGATTCAACCAATTATTTAAATTTAAAACTTATTAGTTTTCATAAGCCAATATTTTGGTGGTTGAATAATTTATTTTTAATGCACTTGCTTTACGTAATGCTTGCTTTACGTCCGAAACAATACCCATTTCTGTATCCTGGTCAACTTTTAACGAAACGGTCATTTTGGTTTTGTCTACCTCGCTCAGTTTCTCGCGCTCGGCCGATACCCATTCGCTAATACCTTCAACCGTGGCAAAGGCATCGTTTAACTGTATACGCGGGTCAGAACCGTATAAACTTGTTTGTTGGGGTGTCCCGATACGAATATGGGATACCAACGAACGGTTCTCCAGCTTTTTCACCTCAGTTGCCCTGGGTAGTTTAATTTTCACCAATGATGATTGATCCTTCATTACTGTTGTTACCATAAAAAAGAACAACAGCATAAATACAATATCAGGCAATGAGGCTGTTGAAATAGCCTGCAATTTATTTTTCCCTTTTCTTGAAAACTTAGCCATTAGCTTTATCCTCCTACATTTTTTGGTTCAGCCTCGGAAATACGCATCGGATAAATATCTTTTACCGCATCCTTTTTGGCCTCTTCAAGTTCTTCATATTTCTTTCCGAACTTTTGAATAGCCAGTTCATCACGCAATTCGTTATATGCTCTTGTAAGCTCATTTTGCACTTTTATATACATGCCGTATGATGTTCCGCGGTCATTGCGCAGTGATATTACCTGTTTTGATACCGGGTATTGTCCAAAAAAAGGAATTTCCTGTACTTCTTTTTCAGGTAAATTGCCTGCATTTTGCGGATTAGAGATGAACATTTTGGCTTCCTGGGTAAGATTGTCCAGGTTCATTACCCGTCCTTCCACCAACAACCTGTCGTCTCTGTTCACCAGCACGGTGAAAATATTGCGCTCTTTAATCTCTTTATCTTCCTGCTGCTCGGGTGGCACAGGTGGCGGAAGGGTGCGAGAAATACCCGAATCGGTATCCATTGTTGTAGTTACAAGGAAAAAGATAAGCAGCAAAAAGGCTATATCAGCCATTGAGCCCGCATTTATTTCTCCTAATTCTCTTCTTGCCATGTAATTAAAATTTTAATATTTCATTACAAAATAATAACGCGACTGTTGTCTTGTCTATTATTTTTATCTCTTGATTATTTTGGCTACCTCGGTGCCAATAATTGTCAGGATTGCAATACCTAACAACAAATACATGGTTAATAATCCGGTGCCGGCCCATTTAAGGGTTTGTGGCACATTGTCCTCACCCTTGTATCCGGGTATTGTAAGCACGGTATTATCAGCCAGTAAATATGCCACCAACACCACAACACCCAGGAATAAAATGGCCAATCCTGTTTTTTTGGCCGATTCGGGATTGTTGATACTGTAAGCCAGCGGAAACCCTACGGCTGCTGCAATGGCAACAAAAAACAGAATATAGGTCCATTTTAACATACCTTCTGTAATGGTTGGCTCATAAAATTCGGTGCCTTCTGTACCCTGTACGGCACTTCCGAAATAAAACAGAATAATGAATATTCCGGATACAGCCATCAGTACAATCAGGACGATACGTAGTATAAATGATAATTTGGTCATAATCTTAGCCCGTTTTTACTTTGCATTGTATTTAACAAGTAAATCGATCAATGAAATAGAAGCATCTTCCATGTTATTCGTAATTGCATCGATTTTAGAAAGCAGATAGTTGTAAAAGAACTGAAGAATTACTGCCACAATCAAACCTGAAACGGTTGTGATAAGGGCAACTCCGATAGGCCCGGCAACTACTGATGCATTAACATCACCGGCGATACGAATTTGATCAAATGCAGCGATCATACCCAATACCGTACCCATGAAACCAAGCATCGGTGCAATGGCAATAAATAGTGATATCCAGCTAAGGTTTTTCTCCAATAGACCCATTTGAACACTACCATACGAAACAATTGATTTTTCAACCATTTCAATTCCTTCACCAGAACGGTCTAATCCCTGATAAAAAATACTGGCAACAGGGCCGCGTGTATTTCTGCAAACTTCTTTAGCAGCATCAACACCACCTTGTTGTAATGCCTCTTCAATTTCATTGATAAGCTTATCGGTGTTGGTAGTAGCCAAATTCAGGTATATAATCCTTTCAATAGCAATCGCAAGGCCAAAAATCAAACAGATTAAAACGAAGCCCATAAATACCGCACCACCTTCAATAAACTTTCCCTTAATTTGTTTATGAAGGGTAGTCCCCTCTTCAAGCGGGTCTTCCACAGCCGGTTCTTCGGCAGTAGCTGCAGCAGCTGTATCAGCCTCTGCAGTATCGGCTGCTGCCACTTCAGTTGTGTCTTCCTGAGCATTAACGTAATTCGACGCTACAAAAGTAAGCATCCCGAATACTGCTAAAAGTGCAAATAGTTTTTTCATAGTATTCTATAAAATTTTAATGTTTAATACTTTGTATACTCTTATTAATAATACCGCAAGTTTAAGTAAATTCTTTAAATCATCAAAATATGTATCCCCAATCAAAGAAAATAATAATCGATTTAAATTGCCATACTTATCAATACTTTAATTAATGAAGATGCATTTTGATAATGGATTGAATATTACATTTTTATAACACTTATTACCTGCCAACCCGGTAACTTTATTGTTTGTATTATAATACTCACCATTTCCGATTTTATTATTCAACCAGCATAATTTGAATCGTGTTTAAATTGTACATATACAAATACGCTCGTTTTTTATGTAAAGAACAGTTGCGGAGAGAGAGGGATTCGAACCCTCGGTACCCCGGTAAGGGCACACTCGCTTTCCAGGCGGGCCCGTTCGACCACTCCGGCATCTCTCCCTGGTTTATTTTAAACGCGGCCAAAAATACGAAAAAAATGAAATTTAACATCTCCGAATCGATGGAGATTATGATTTTTTTAAGGAATTGTTATTTCTCCGGCCAGGTCTTTTTCCAGATATTCTTTTATTTTGTCGGGTTCACAAAATCGGCCCAGCACACACATTAATTTGGTAACGGCCGCTTCGGTAGTCATATCAATACCATCAATAATACCTAATTTAACGAGTTGGCTGCTGGTCTCGTACATACCCATTTGCATAGCACCTACATTACATTGAGTTACTGCTATGATGGTTATGTCATTTTCAAGGGCTGATTTCAATTCATTCAAAAACCAATTAACGCTGGGTGCATTTCCGGCACCGTATAATTCAATCACCACACCTCTTAATCCTGGTGTGGCAAGAATCTGACGCAATAATAACTGTGATAATCCGGGAAAAAGTTTGAGCACAATTACTTCATTGCTTACCCATTTATGCACTTTCAGGAGTGATTCGGATGTTGGATATCGAATAAGATTTCTTTTATAGGAAATGGTAAGCCCGCTCTCGGCAAGTGGTTGATAATTACCACAAATAAAGGCATTAAACTGTTCAACACTGTTTTTACTGGTACGGTTACCCCGGTAAAGTCTATTTTCGAAATAAATTGATACTTCCGGTACCATCGCATCGCCTTCCCGGGTTTTTGCAGCGGTCACCTCAATGGCACCGATTAAATTGTCTTTGGCATCAGTACGCAGGGCCCCAATGGGTAGCTGTGAACCCGTTAATACAATGGGCTTATGAAGGTTTTCGAGCATGAAGCTTATGGCCGAAGCTGTATAGGCCATGGTATCCGTTCCATGTAAAATAATGAATCCATCGTAGTTAGTATACTCTTCTTCAATAATTTCAACCAGCCGAATCCATAATTCCAGGTTTACATTGGACGAATCGATGGGCGGATTAAATGCCACCGCAGTTAATTCGCAATCAAAACGCAACAATTCAGGGGTTTGTAACAATACCTGGTCGAATTTAAAGGGATACAACACATGGGTTTCCTCATCCCGAAGCATTCCAATGGTTCCACCCGTGTAAATTATTAGTATGGTTGTTTTATTCATGGGGCTGCATTTTCACACGTTAAGGCTAAACCTTAAACAGATTAAGTGCATTCCGTGTGGTAACATTTTCAATATCTTCAATGGGCAAGCCGTATATGTCACTTAATTTTTCAGCAACTTTTACCAGGTAGGCTGTTTCATTCCGCTTACCCCTGAAAGGTGCCGGCGCCAGGTAAGGCGAATCCGTTTCTAATACAATGTTTGCCAGGTCTAAACGACTTACCACTTTATCCAGTCCTGCGTTTTTAAATGTAACCACCCCGCCTATGCCCAGTTTAAACCCTTTTAATTCTAATATTCGATTGGCCTGTTCATAATTTCCCGTGAAACAATGGAAAATACCAAACAATTTGTCGGAGTTTTCCTGTTCAAGTACTTCCAGAATTTCATTAAAAGAGTCGCGGGCATGAATTATTAAAGGAAGCTGGTTATCCATGGCTAGTTGAATTTGTTCCCTGAATGCCATTTTTTGGTCTTCCAGGGTTGATTTATCCCAATATAGATCAATTCCTGTTTCACCGATGCCATAAAATGTATGATTATTCAATGTTTCATGAACATGGTCCATTTCCTTTTGCCAGCCATTTTTAACCGAGGTCGGATGTAAGCCGATCATGGGATAGCATAGCTCCGGGTATTCATTACACAATGCTAACATGCGGTTGGTATATGTGCTGTCAATTCCGGGTAAAAACATCTTACCTATTCCGGCATGCTGAGCCGCTTCCATCACATGATCACGATCCGTATCAAATTGTTGCAAATAAAGATGTGTGTGTGTATCTACGAACATTTATTTTTTTTGGCAAACATACAAACAGTATCAGAGATATAAAAGGTATGCAATGATGATTAATATTGAAAATCCAGGGTGCGAAATGGCTATTCTAAATAAACAATGTATGCTATTTTAACTGATAAATATTCCCGGGAAGGCTTTTTATACAGCCCTGCAGCTCTAGATTAAGCAATACAGCGGCCAATTGACTATTGGTAAGTTCCAGCTCACGCGATATCATATCGATGGAACCACTCTTGTGCTCAGATAAATAACGTAGTATTCCTTTTTCTTCATCGCTAACCATATCAAACATTTTTTGCTGTACCGGTTCCTGACCGGCCTTTTCCCAACCCAGTATGTATTCAAGGTCTTCAACCGATTCGATGAGTGCTGCCTTATTGGTTTTTATGAGTTTATTGCAGCCAACAGAGTAACTATCTGTTGATTTTCCGGGACAGGCAAATACATCACGGTTATATGAGTTGGCAATATCAGCGGTGATTAATGCTCCGCCTTTCAATCCTGATTCAACCACAATGGTTGCATCGGATATACCGGCAATAATGCGGTTGCGTTTCACAAAATTATTCCGTTCAGGTGTTTCATCGCTTAAAAAGTCGGTTACCAGCGCACCCTGATCAATTATTTGCCTGGCCAGGGATTTATGTTGCGATGGATATAAAGTGTTTAACCCGTGTCCCAATACGGCAATGGTATCCATCTTATTTTTCAATGCATCACGATGCGCGTAAGCGTCAATACCGTACGCCAATCCGCTAACAATCACTACATCGTTATGATGCCGGCTTAACCCCTCAATCAGGCTTTCGCACATGTTCCTCCCATATTCTGTAGCATTGCGTGTTCCCACCATGCTAATCATTTTGGCCTGATCGATGTCGGCCTTCCCTTTTTTGAATAGGAGCAATGGAGCATCTTCACATTGTTTTAACCTGGACGGATAATTTCTATCCAGGAAAAAATAGGTTTCAATACCATGTTTGTCGATAAATTCCAGTTCCTTTCCGGCGCGCTGCAATGCATTATTATTGGTGATTTGATTTACCAATATTTCTCCTATGCCGGGTATTTTAAGCAGGTTTTTCTTTTTTTCTGCAAACACAGCCTCTACACTTCCGGTATATGCAATGAGACGACGCGCCAACACGCCTCCTATTTTTGGTATCTGACCAATGGCTATCTTGAATAACAATTCCATTTTAAGGTTTATGCTTTAGGACGTACCCATTATCCTACCTTGTCTCTTTTACTATCTTTTCTAAAAAAGAGGCCAAAAACTCTCTTTGTTTTTTGTTTAACAAGGAAATGCTAATTGGAGGATATTGGGCGGTTCGATTATTTGTTTTTATGGTTAAAATAAGGTTGTATTTTTTAAAAGGTTTAAGCTGGATTTTAAAATCCTGAAGCTGTGCAGCATGGAATTGAATAGCCTTTTTCTTACCATCGGTATAATGCATTTTAAAAAAACGCAGCTGTATTTCATTGTCGTTTATGACAGCCATTCTGAAATACGATGGTTTGGCATAAAATACATACAAAACACCTGCAACATAAAACACGATAAGCGTTGCGAATAGTGTCATCTGTAAAGTGTGTTGTTTGATAGAGAAAAACAAAAGGGTAAGCAGTATTGCCAGCGCCACATGATAAAGAATTCTGATTTTTTTGAAAGTTATTACTTCTGCGATGTTCTCAACTGCTACCATATGTATGTTTTATGGTTCTTTTCTGTCAAAATGGATGAAATTAAAAATAAACAATCAAAAATAGAAATATTTCGAATCAATTATGCTGGCAGATTAATAAATTAGGATACTTCGGTTTTCTGTACAAAACAAACATTACCAATCCGTTATAAATGTACTAGTAAAGACCAGCACGAATATTACTGCCCTGGTGTTGAAACAATTTCTCATGAGTATTCATTTTTTTGTATCTTACGACAGTAAAACCCGTATAAACATTGCAAAAACAACTGGTAACCGACAATATGCACACGAAATTAACGCGTTATGGCAGATTTGCTGTATCTTCTATATTGATTGAATAATTATCTAAACTTAAACTTTTACATGATGAAAAAACTGTTATTGATTTTATTTACCATTGGCTTCTGTGGTAGTTTATTGGCTCAAAAGAAAAATGTTATTAAGGCCAATCTTTTTAGTCCTATCGTACGTACAGGTTCGTTCTTCTACGAAAGAGGTTTATCCGATGCAACAAGCGCTCAATTAGGCGTTTTTTATAGCGGTGCAAGTGTTCAAGAAACAAAATTCCGCGGGTTTGGAATTACTCCTGAATTTAGATTCTATCCGGGCAAAGAAAGCCCTGAGAAATTCTATATTGCTCCTTATCTTCGGTATACCAATTTCAGCTTAACAGGTGAGGTGTCAGACGGGAGCAATGTTGATGAGGCCAAAGCCACCCTTTCAGCCTTTGGGGGCGGTTTGTTAGTAGGTGGCCAATTCATTTTTGGAGATGTTGTTGCATTGGATATGTTTATAGGGCCAGGGTATGCTGCATCAAGCCTGGATGTCGAAGCCGGTGATGAAGGCACCTTTAATATTGGTGCCTTTGATGGATTTACCCTTAGAGTTGGGGTATGCGTGGGTGTTGCCTTTTAAAAAAAGGAATAAGATTTGAAGAATAGGCTGTCTTTGACAGCCTATTTTTTATGTTGCATATTTAACAACCCTTGATGGATTAAACACTACTTATTATGAATATTAAGTTTATGCTCCAGATAAGCCTTATCAAGGGTTTGGGTCGCCTTCAATGAATCCGGGCTTAGAAATGCCACCATAATCCCAAGTGAAAATTGATCATTTTCAAAATCATACAGCAAAGCATGGATGTATTGATTTTTTTTCTTATAAAAGTAAGACGCAACAGGCACCTCATGAATTTGAAACTGCTGTTTACCTAACATGGTCGCAAATGTATCATGTTCAATTCGATGGGCCACAATTTCGATATTGCCATCGACCACCATACCAGTTAGTACTTTCCTGTCTTTTGATTGTATCCCTTTGTTTGCAGGAAAATTCAATGTGTCGTATGAAAAATAGGAATTGTATTCATCGATTAAATCCTGTGTAACAGGCATAACTGATTCCGATTCGTCCAATAGGTACTCCTGTTTTACACCAAATTCTACTTTTGAATGTTGAGAACAGGAAACAACACCTATAACTAAAATTAATAGAAAAGTTAAATAGCTGCTATTCTTCATTATTTAGCTTAATAAGATTAATAATCTTTCTTACAATGTCCGATTGTTTTCTCCACTTTCGATTGCGTATATGGAGTTTTATATTTTCAGAATCGGCAGTGATATTGATGACCGGCGGAACAGTTGCGTTAAATATGCTGTTTAAATCGGAAAGTGTCAATTTGAATTTATAACGATAATGCCAGTCTTTTTTATAGGATTCGACCAACACCTTTTGAAGTTTGGTTATTAAACGCAGGGTATCGTAATTAATAATGGCCGACTGCAGCCCTAAATTCTTGGGAGAATATAGGGAAATATGAACAACCGCCGAATCGTTTGCCGTGTGATAGGTGATGTCATACGTCATCTCACCTTTTCCGTCCACCTCCTTAAACCCCTCAAATGGGAATACATAATACAAAACACCATTTTCTTGAATTGAAGAGGCATAATGCTTTGTTATCTTTTGGGAAAGGCCAACGGAAGTATGGCTGACAAATAAAAAAAGGAATGCGAAAAAAGAAAGGAGGACAGTGCGTCCTCCTGTAATTTTATTATTCGCCATATACAAGAACCGTATAGGTAGCAAAAATACCTAAAATGCTGGTAGCATGCACGTCCACATGATGGATTTTTGTGATACCGGCAGATTTTGCTGCTGCGTCAATACTGGCATCTCCTGTTGCCACAATTCCAAGAATAGAAGTAACTTCAGCTGAACCTACTTTAGCAGAATTTGCATTGCTGGTTACGGCCATAGGATATTTAACATCTGTATACAATGCACCTAAAGCCGGAGATGCAACATAAGCTGCACAGCTTGAGAATAAAAATAAAGCAACAATCGCTACAAGTACAATTAACTTTTTCATTGATTTTAAAATTTTATTTGGCCTACTTCTTTTTTGGGTGTTTTTTCGGCTTATTCCCACCTTTTGTTTGATATATCATTGTAACAATGATCGGTTTAATAGTTTACATTATTACAATGCAACCTACAAATCATTTCATAAAAAATCAATTTTTTACTGAATTTGCATACCTCCCTTTTACCAATAACTTCAAATTGTACCACCCTGCACATGCAAAATGAAAGGTGAAATTAACAAACATTACCTGTTAAATGCAAGTACTGTGAATAAATTTTGAATAAAAATTCAATTACATCATGGCTTTCAGCTTAAGTTACTCATTATATTATCATTAAACCGTTATAGTTTTCCAGTTACCTTTTCTGAATAAAAAGATTAGCAATATACCAAGCATTGACTCCGCAATCGGTATGGCATAAAACACACCTCTTTCCATTAAAAAGGTATTATTGGCTAGAAAATAAGCCAATGGTAT
>JAAAOM010000024.1 GCA_009908855.1 Bacteroidota bacterium | reverse complement strand
TTCGTCTTATCTCGAAACAGGTTGTTACGATTTTACTGGTGGTGGCAGGCATTTGGTGGCATTCAGCTTTTGGATGCAAACAGTTACCGGAGAAGATGGACTAAATCTCCAGTTCTCACTTGACGAAGGTGAGTCATGGCATCTGTTGGACTCCAATGAATTGGGATACAATTGGGATTGGTTTACAGATACTGTTGATGCTCTTGATGAGATAGGATGGAGCGGTGACAATGGTGGCTGGCAAACTGTTCGACAATTGCTGCCCGACAGTTTTAATACCGAACCAAAAGTTAAATTCCGTTTTCATTTTAAAAGTAAAGCCACTTCTGTAACTGACAATGGCGTAGGGATCGATAACTTTAGGGTATATGCAGCGCCTAAAGATATTGGTGTTGCCTCGGTTGATTCTATTACCGATAACTGCCAGTATATTAATCCTGATCAAATATGGGTAACCGTTCAGAATTATGGGCTTAATAAACTTGAGGATGGTGAATCCATACCCGTCGGATACAGCATAAACGGCCCCGATAGTTATTCAGCCTCAGATGTTGATACGATTGATCTCGAAGCCGACTTGCTTCCAGGCGGAAAAATAACTTATCAGTTTACTTCACCGGTGGATATTAGTACCCCCGGGAACTATTCGGTAAAGGCATATACTATGTACGAAGCTGATCCGATGTTCTATTTCAGCAATAATGATACATCCGATTTGGACTTCGAGATTTTGGCAAACCCAATCACCGAACTACAGGACACGATTCAGAGCAAAGAACCCGATACAGTGGTAATAAGGCCCAAAAAAGACATCAACTACAAATATGAATGGCCTCCTTACCCAAATGTGGAAGATACATTTTTGGTTCCGTCTGACGGCGTTTACTATGTGCATGTAACCGATACAGGAGGGAATGGTTGTAAAACCATCGATTCGGTATTTGTTGAGCTACTTTTCAATGATGCGGGGATTGATAGTTTAATTTCACCATTTACATCTTGTGAATTAGGAGATTCGGAAATCCTTACCGTAAGCCTGTACAATTTTGGTACGGATAGCTTGTTATCCGGTGAACCGGTCGACATCTGGTTTGAGATGGATGACGGTCCTCCGCAAGAACAGTCTTTTAATTTACCGGAAGTCATTCACCGTCAATCGTCTTATTCCTTTGACATGACGAATTATCCGCTTGACCTAAGTACACCGGGCACTTATAAATTCAGGATGTACACGGATATAGGCGGTGATACCATCGCATCCAATGATACAACCATAAGTTATGTTACCGTGCATGGTTATCCCGATCTGGATATCGGGGAGGATAAAACCCTGGAGGCCTACAATTACACCTTGCAGGCCCAAAGCGGCTACGACCAGTATTTATGGGACGATGGCAGCACGGCCGATTCATTGGTAGTAGACACCTCAAACTGGGGTAATCATTGGGTAACGGTAACCGATACCAATAATTGCGCATCAAGCGATACGGCTTATGTCCGCTTAATTGTACGGGATATCATTCCCAAAGAAATTATATCACCTGTCAGTGGTTGCGAAATACCCGGTGAAACAACAGTGACAATGAAACTTGAGAATATAGGAAATGACACAATAATTACTGACCAGCAATTATATGTGAGTTACAGGCTAAATGCGGGAATACGCCATATTGACACCATTACTTTGTCAGGTAATTTATACCCGACAGCGCAATATGAACATCACTTTCAGGTTAAAGGTGATTTTAGCATCCCGGATGATTATTCATTCAATGTAACAGCTACCTCGTACAATGATTTAACCACCTCCAATGATACCATTAACCAATTAATTGTTATTGATAACAATCCGGATATTGATTTTGGAGAGGATACAAATGTATTTGCTTACGAATATCCCCTGGAAGCCACCGAGAATGCAAACTGGAATTATGTTTGGAAGAATGATAACGGGGATGAATTACAAAATGGCCCCGAGCATACGTATACGGCCCGTGTATCCGATCAGTATCATGTAATTGCTACGGATAATTCATCGGGTTGTTCGGGTGGGGACACCATTCAGGTTACCATTAAAACACGTGATTTAGTGGCAGAAGGCAATAATATTCCGTTGGTGCTTTGCCAGGGCAGGAGTATTACTCCTCAACTATATGTACGGCAGAATGGTAATTTCACCTTGCTTTCAGGTTCATATATTATTACGTATGGTATAGAAGAGCAGTCATCTTTTGTAGATACTGCAACAATAAATAATTTCGCCCAGGGAACAGTGGATACAGTTACATTAAAAAAATCGCTGGTATTTGATCAGACTGGTTCAAAGAGCACTTTCTTCGATATTGATTATGAGGGAGATATGAACGATACCAATGATATTCATAACAAGGATATATTTGTGAATACAAGCCCGGTAGTTACATTGGCCAATGGTGCTGATACGTTGACACAGGAATTGCCTGTTGTTCTCGATGCCGGTAGTTTTGAGGCATACGAATGGCAGGATAATTCAACCAACCGGACATTGAACGTTACACAACCCGGTGATTATTCTGTTACCGTAACCAGTAACAATGGTTGCCAGGCCAGCGACGCGATATATGTTGATGCCCTTACATCCGTAAGCTATGCCAGTGAAAACCTGGATGAGGTAAGTATTTACCCGGTGCCTGCTTCAGGGACGCTAACCATAAAGCTATCAATTCGTGAAAGCATGCAGCCAAAAGCAGAGATTTACGATTTAAGGGGAAAATTATTATTGCGCAAAGAACTGGGCGACGGCAATGAAATAGAAAAGCAATTGCAGTTGGATGAACTGGAAACCGGCGTTTATAATCTTAGAATTGTTGATAATCAGTTACTGTATCAAACCAATATCATAATCGCAAAATAATGCTTATTGACGGATTTGGGGCGTCCGGTTGCTACGGTTTTCCCGAAGTTGCTTAAGCAGGTAACTTTTAAATTCCTGTTCGGTAATATAGATTTTCATAACTTTCTGTGGGGGTAGAAAGGCCAGAAACTTTTCCTGGTAGTAAGAAATGGTTTCTACCTCTTTTTTATGCAATTCAAGTTGCTTGTCCAGGATTTCCTGTACTTGGCGGTCCGACAGTTTATCGGCATTATTTGAAAAGTATTTGATTTGTTGCCTGCGCTCACGATTAATATCATGAATATGACGTTTGTATTCATTGTATACCGGCCAGAATTGCTGTGCTTCCTCTGAAGTAAGCTGCAGCTTTTCGGTAAAAAAGGCAATGCGCTCGGCCATTAATCGCTCGCGTGCTTCCTGTGCTGTGAGGGTTGATGTTACCAACAATATAAGTGATGTTGTAAAGATGATATGTAGTACCTTTTTTTTCATTTCTCAATGGATTAATTGCTGTTATAATTCTTCGTATAATTCGGTTATTTCAAAACCTTCATTGAGCAGATAATCAATTATTTCCTCTTCATAGGTTGCCTCGTTTATTTCGGTTGACTCTTCGGTTGCGTATATCATTTCCATGATTTGCTCTTCGCTGAGGTCATACATGTAAATTTCGTATATATCGCTTAACTGATTGTTGCCTGCAACGGGGTCATCATCAATAAATACTTTTATGGCCACAAATATAATCAGTGCAGCAGTGGCAAAAACAGTTGTAAGCGCCAGTTGTGGTTTCAGGAATTGTACAATTTTTTCCCAAAGGCCGGGTTGTTGTTTATCATGAATTCGTTCCTGTACACGCGAAGCAAATTCATCGAAATAACCTTCAGGTACTTTAAAGGGAGTGGATTTTTTTAATCCTTTAAATTTTTCTTCTATGTTACTGTCCCTATCTTTCATAATGCTTTTTGAATTTGACTAAAATAATGAAAAATGGTTTAATCGGAATCCAGATATTTTTCAATTTTCTTAATTGCATGATGATAGGAAGCTTTTAACGAACCTGTTGACGTTTCCAGTATCCGTGCCATATCTTCATACTTCATTTCTTCAAAATATTTCATATTAAATACCAGCCTTTGTTTATCGGGTAACTTTAGCAATGCTTTTTGCAGCTTTTGCTGTATTTCATCGCCATCAAAATACGGATCACTTTCAATCTGATTATTCAATTGATTTTCAGCATCCATCAGCGAAAGCATTTGTTTTCTTTTCTTACGCCGCAGGAATCCGAGACTTTCGTTGGTGGCAATCCGGTACAACCAGGTAAAAAGATTTGATTCCTCACGAAATTTTGGTAATGCCTGCCAGGCTTTTACAAATGTTTCCTGCAATAAGTCGTCCGTATCTTCATGGCTGATCACCATTTTTCTGATATGCCAATACAATCGTTCCTGGTACTTACGCACAATAAGGTGAAAGGCATAATTCGGGTTTCCTCCGTTTCTGAATTGATCCAGTAATTCTTTGTCGCTGTATGCAGCCATAAAGTACTTTAGACAATTATATTGATTTGATGCCTAAAGGTAGCAAAGGTTTAATTAATACATTTGTATAACTTCCGACGATCCTGATTTTATTTCAAATGTTTTTGATATGGTGTATATCGATTGCTTTACATTGGCTGCCCGATAAACAATACGATAATTACCTGGTTGCAGTAATATGGATTCTTTACGGGTACGGGTACTGAAATTATAAATCCAACGTTCCTCATTTTCTTCACGCACATATAAACTGGCAAATCCGGGAGATGCCATCAGTACGGTACAAATCCCGGGCCGGGGAATCTCAACGGTTGTTGTGGTGCTTTGGTCAATTTTCACGTTGTCAACTTCTAATATGGGCAGGGTGGGTATTTCAAGCTGATAATTGCCAACCAGGTATTTCTCAGGACTGTCAATGGTTTGTACATTGAGGGTTTTATGCGATCCCTGTTTTCTAACAAAAAACTGCATATCGCGATATTGGTTGTCATCCGCTTTTGTTTTTACCAATAATGTACCTTGTGGGGTATCAGCCGCTATGATGGTATGTGTGCCCACATTCAGTGAAATATTTTTAACTTCAATCGGTGGTATGGTATTTACTTTCAGCCGATATTTAACCAGATGATCGAGCACCAGCGTATCAGGAACACCCCGATGATTGATGGTATGCACGTAATTATATTTTATTTTTCCCGAGGTCTGGTCATAAAAGGTCATATTGACATTCGTCTCAGTGGGCTTTCCATGCTTATCCAATAAATTTACCTGAGCGGTGGTAGAATTGAGTGCCTGGCTGATAACCACACCCAGCACTTCTTCAAATTTTTCTTCATTGGCAGCATTGTAGAAGTTCCCGATGCAATCGAACGATTGTTTGAAATGTTCATCAATCCCTATCCCTATAACAAAAGGTTTAAGTATTATTCCCTTACTTTGTAATTGTCTTGATATTTCACACGGATCACCTTCACAGGCTTCAATGCCATCGGTGATAAGAAGTACAATATTACGGCAATTATCACATTTCGAGAAATCATTGGCACTGCGTTCCAGTGAATGTGCCATGGGGGTTGTGCCTTTAGGGTTGAGAAACCTCAGTTCCTGACGGATACGCGATGCATTGTTATTGCTAAATGGTACTTCCAGTCGGGTATCATCGCAATCCTGCGGGGGTACAGGACTCTGATGACCATAAATACGCAGGGCAAGTTGCACGTTATCCAGGTTTTCCAGGCTATCTACCATTTTAATGAGCAGCTTACGTGCGATGTTAATTTTTTTATCACTTTCCCATTGGCCTGCCATACTTTGTGATGCATCAAAAATAAACAGGATGCGTGTGTCAGGTGGCTCCTTTTTCGGATAGTTTTGCGACAAAATAATATTTGTCTGAAAACCAACACATAACAGGATGGCGATGATATACAGCTTTTTCATATCGGAATACTAAGGTAAATACATGGTGAAATTAATTCATTTACAGGTATTTTCCAGATTAAAAGGCTTTTAATTATAAACAATAATGCAGGCAGGTAAATTGTATGGGATGGGGAAATTGTTATGTTTTAATCGATTGATGTCGCAAACCGGAAAATGCGAAAATAGTTGTGTGTGGACATAAAACGATGAAAGAACGTCAGCGTGTGCTGTGCTCATTTCTTTGTGAAGTATTGATGAGTTGCTTTTAGCTTAATGGCGAGGTTTATTCGGATATTTGGCCTGTTCAAACGCAGGATAAACAGCTTCTGCCGGTTTTTCAGGCCATCATCAAAGAATAAAAAAGGGTGTCCAAAAAGTCTTAATCCACGTTACAGGTCATATTGAACGGAGTCGTAATATACTGTCAAAAAGCAATATACATTCTTCAACTTCGTTTAGGATGACAACGATAGCGACTTTTTGGACACCCTTTTTTTTTGATTACCAATTATTAAAATAACTCCTATGTTGAGAATATCAACAATGGTCTATATCTTAATAACCCGGATTTTGTTGAAAATCATCACTACCTACTTTATCCATTTCACTTTGTGGTATGGGTAACCAATAATTGCGTTCGTCAAATATAATACCATTGCGCAATTCTTTAACGGCGTATGTTTTTGTAGTGTCTCCCTGAAGTTGAATATCAATTTTCTTGTATTTAT
Organism: Bacteroidota bacterium; assembly: GCA_009908855.1. Taxonomy (GTDB): domain Bacteria; phylum Bacteroidota; class Bacteroidia; order Bacteroidales; family JAAAOM01; genus JAAAOM01. The sequence continues at coordinate 681 of JAAAOM010000024.1, read as the reverse complement.
AACCGTCAAGTACATCTACAGCCATTTTCCATCGTCTAAGATCGAACCAACGATGTGGCTCCAGGGCTAATTCAACCCTTCTTTCATTCCGGTAACGCTTCCAAAGATCATCACCGGTTTCGGAATCCGGTATAGCAGGCATAAGTGGTGAACCATCTTCAATTTGCCGGGTGCGTTCCTTGTTAATTTGTTCTCTCGCCTGATCAAATTTACCTTGTGCCAATAGTGTTTCGGCATAATTTAAAATAAGCTCCGTGTAGCGGAAATAGATTACGTTTTGTTTACCTGACACATCTTCTGTCTCATTATCCGGCACAGTAGGATCGAGAAATTTACGCCAGTTATATGCTGTTTTGGAGGCATTCCATCCATTTATACCGCCATCAGGAGAATCTTAACCATCAGGCACAAAAGTTTCTACTTCCCGGTATTTCCAAAACGCACCATCATATAATACCTAAATTGAGCGATTCATAAATTCACTGTCCCTTTTCATTTCACTTGGTTCAAAAAATTGACTGAATTTTAAGGGCAGGAGTCTAAAGATATTTTCTTTCTGTGATTCTCGGGGTATTTTTTCATTATTACAGTCATTTTGGTGTCATTTTTCATCGGAATCGGCATACCTTTCCCATTACCACTATGGTTTACAATCCTGATATATGTATTTCTCTGCCTTAT
>JAAAOM010000050.1 GCA_009908855.1 Bacteroidota bacterium | reverse complement strand
ACTGTTGGATAGTAAAATTGAACAATGGAAAGGAGACAGAGAGCAGCTGGATGATATCCTGGTAATGGGATTTAAAGTTCCTGATAAACTCAAAAAGAGACAACCTGCAACCATTAAAGATTGGACCAACAAAAATATTCTGATTGCTGAAGATACTGACATTAACTATTTTCTGTTGGTGGAAGCTTTGAGGGGAACGGGTGTAAATGTTGAGCGGGCCGTTGACGGACAGTATGCCGTTGATCAGGCAAGGGAAACAGATTTTGATCTTTTACTGATGGACCTGAATATGCCGGTTAAAGATGGCTATGAGGCTACCAAAGAAATAAAATCCCTGAAACCGTCCCTTCCGGTTATAATACAAACGGCTATGTATGGAGAAGAGGAGGCGGATAAAAGCAAAAAGATAGGGGCAGACGATTATATTTCAAAACCCATTGACTTGAAAGAATTTATTAATATCTTATCCAAATATTTGGATTGATAACCTAAAACCACAATAATGAAACCTTTTATATTCGAGGGAACCGAGGATACTCCCAAAATAATACTGGATAAACAGGAAAACAATTTCGAAATATCCGGCAAATCGTTGCCCGAAGAAGTTACGGCATTCTATAAACCGGTATTGGAATGGATGGATGAATATATACAAACGCCAAACAAAAAAACTGTTTTAAAGCTGAAATTTGAATATTTTAATTCCGCATCATCCAAAGTTATTGCAGAAATTATTAAATTGTTTGTTAAACTTCAGGAACGGGGGTATAGTATCGAAATTCAATGGTATTATCCCGAAGATGACGAAGAAATGTTAGAAACCGGTGAAGAATTTAGTGAAATTGCCGGTTTTGATTTCAAATATGTTAGTTATGTTGTTGAAGATTAATAAATTTTCTGATAAAAACCTAAAGAAATGAAAATTAGATATTATTGGTTGGTGCTGTGTTTGATCATTATATCCAACGCGTATTCGCAGGAACAACCGCAGTTTAAAAGTAAAGTATATGAATCGGAAGATGGAAAATTATACATCAACAAAGAATTACCGGTTTATCTACATCTATCAGTTTCTCCCGATGCCGATGCACAGAAATACCGTCTAAATAGTCAGGAAACATCCGCCTATGCCAATCCGATGTACCTGGATACCGAAGGTTATAACACATTGCGATCTCCTTCTGCGGTTGATACGGCCACCAGGAAACCAGTATATCCGCTCAGAGACATCATTTTTGAAGTTTATGCCGACAGTTATGCGCCACGAAGCACCATCAAATTCGGTAATTCCTCTGTTTTCAGCCAGGGCGGTAAAAAATATCTGAACGGACAGGCGGTTATTGTGCTTAGTGCCACTGATCAAACATCAGGTGTGGAAGATATTTATTATTCAATCGATGGTAAACCTTTTGCCATTTACACGGATACCCTGCATTTACAAGAAGAAAAAGAATATTCGGTAAAATATTTTGCGGTGGATCATGTCGGTAATGCAGAAGATGTGCATGAAGCAATAATTGTATTTGACAAAACATCACCGGTTACCCAAATAAATATATTGGAAGATAAACATGAAAATACAATCTCAGGCCGCTCACGCCTTGAATTGATCAGTGAAGATAAAGGAATCGGGGTATCCAATATTAAATATATCATTGATGAAGGTACAGAACGAACATACAGTTCACCCATAAGTGCCAAATACCTTTCTGAAGGGGAACATACCATTACTTATTATGCCACGGATAAAGTGAATAACCAGGAAACCCGGAAAAGCTATACTTTTTACGTTGATAAAACACCACCTACCATCATTGAAGAGTTGGTAGGATCCAGTTTTATGGCCAACGGAAAAGAATTTACATCCGGACGCACGCAACTTAAACTGGTTTCCTTCGACAACCGTGCCGGGGTAAAAGATGCCTATTATTCGGTAAATGGAGAGGAGTATCAGCGTTATGACAAGCCTTTCTACCTTTCGATGGGATCAGGAAATTTATCGATAAGCACTTATGCCGTTGACAATGTAAATAATAAAAGTTCAGGGGGCGAAGAAACATCCCGGGCTGATATACCTTATATCGATTTATCCGGACCTACTCTTGATTTTGGTTTCAATGGCCCTATGTTTCGTACCAATGATACAATTTACATCAGCGATAAAACAACTATCAGTTTAAAAGGAAGTGATAAGGAAGCCGGACTCAATAATTTAAAATATCGGGTTAATGATAAAAAAATGAATGATTATGCTGAACCATTCAGCATTGATAAAGAAGGCTATAATGATGTTTATTACGAAGGTTTTGATAATGTAGACAACAGTAATAACAATACTTTTAGCGTATATGTTGACAATACCGGCCCGGAGGTGCATGCAAGTTATAGTATTGCCGCCAAAGGGAAACAACGAATAGAGGGCAGAAACTACGATGTCTACCCTTCACACCTGGTTGTTTTTTTATCAGCTACCGATGAAAAAGTGGGTGTAGACCGTATTTACTATAGTATCAATGATCAGTCGGAAAAGCCGTATGCCGGATTAATCAGCGGATTAAAACCCGGGAGTTATCAGATAGAAATTCGTGCTGTAGACAAGTTGGGAAATGACAATACGGAAAAAATTCAGTTTGCCATTGTGCAATAGCGTAACAAATTTATATTTATTCCGAAGAGAATGACTTACATGATTTGAAATACCAACCTATAATAATATTTCTTTCATTTGCCGCTGTGCAACAACTTTCCGAAGAAATCCCCAATTATATGCGAAATAAACAGATTATTCCAATATGTCAGCAGTTTGATTGATCAATAATAAAAAAGCAACGCAAATGGCTAAGTCGAAATATATTCTAATTTCGCACTGTATATTTGGTGAACATGGTTGGATACGAATTAACCCTAACAGGCTGGATTATTGTTGCGCTTTGCGCGCTTTTCACAGGTATGGCAAAAACAGGGCTTTCCGGAGCCGGATTATTGGTCGTGCCCCTGATGGCATACGTTTTCGGCGGTAAACCTTCCGTTGGCCTGTTATTGCCCCTGCTTATCTTTGCCGATGTTTTTGCGGTATCCTACTACAACCGGCATGCCCAATGGAAATACGTGATTAAACTTATGCCATGGACAGTGGCCGGTGTACTAATTGGTATGTTTGTAGGTAAACACATTAATGAGCAACAGTTCAACAATTTGCTGGGTACAGTGGTGGTGAGTGGTATCATCCTGATTGTTTGGTTTGATTTTAACAGGCATAAAATTAATATACCCGATTATTGGTGGTTCTCTGCAACTATGGGCCTTTTGGGCGGATTTACGACCATGATTGGAAACGCTGCCGGGCCCGTTATGACACTATATTTACTTTCCATGCGTTTGCCTAAAAACAATTATATTGGTACTGCAGCATGGTTCTTTTTTATTATTAACGTGTTTAAAGTGCCTTTGCACGTATTCGTCTGGAATACCATTACATGGCAATCTTTTTTGTTCGATGTGTTTTTAATCGTGCCTATTATGTTGGGCGCGCTAATTGGTGTAAGGGTGGTAAAACTTTTCCCGGAAAAAGGATACCGAATATTTTTGATTTTGTCAACAATAGCAGCTGCCATCGTGTTACTGATGAAATAAATGAATGATTATGAAAAATCTCTTTTTAACCGTATGTATGTTTTTTGTTTTGTGCATTACCATTTTTGCACAAACCACCACTATTGAGAAAACATTTCAACCCTTTACCAGTGTGAAAGCCTATAACGGCGTATTGGTCGAATTAGTGCCTTCCGACACTTTTAGGGCTGAAATCAATTATAAAAATATCGAAGTGCAACAGATCATTACCCGGGTGGAGAACAATAACCTGATTATTAAAATAGACGGTAATATGCTGGACCGTGAAGATGTTTTCATTAAACTTTATTTTAAAGAGCTTTATCGGGTTGAAGCCTATTCGAATGCCGAAGTAACCTGCGAAGAGACCATTCAGCAGGAACACTTTGCCTTACAGGTAAAGTCGAGCGGTGAGATTTACCTGAACCTGGATGTGCAGGAATTGAACGGCAACGCTGTTGAAGGCGGAATTGTGCATTTGCAGGGTTCGGCCAGGAATGTTAAGTTTGAAACCTCCACCAAAGGTGCTGTTGATGCTTTTGATTTGACAGCCCTGCACGCTGATTTACAAGTTAATTTAGGCGGATCTATTAAAATGACTGTTGAGGAATCGTTGAAAGCCAGGGCAACCATGAACGGCGTTATTAGCTATAAAGGCAAACCCGCAATTAACACCAAAAAAATAAGCCTGGGCGGACAATTAAACCATTTAAACGAATAAATACCGTCAATGAGTGAACATGTAATTGAGGTAAAGGAAGTTACCAAAACATTTAAGGAAGTAACTGCCGTAAACAATTTGAGTATGAAGGTACAAAAGGGTGAATATCTCGCTCTTTTGGGGCCCAACGGCGCCGGCAAAACAACACTTGTTGAAATGATTGAAGGCCTGCAGGAACCGTCGCAGGGCCATATTTCCATTCTCAATACCAACTGGGCGAAAGACCCTAAAACATTGTCCCATGCACTGGGTATTTCCCTTCAGGAAACACGGTTCATCGATAAACTTACGGTTTTTGAAACACTCGATTTATTTGCCAGCTTTTATCAAACACCCACTTCAAGAGTGAAAGAGATTATTGCACTGATTCGGATGGACGAAAAAGCCGGTTCATTTGTGGTGAACCTTTCTGGTGGACAACGGCAACGACTGGCATTGGGTATTGCCCTGCTCAATAAACCCCAAATTCTAATGCTCGATGAACCCACTACCGGCCTTGACCCCAATTCGCGCCGTGAATTATGGGATATATTGTTGGACTTAAAAAAAGAAGGCAATACCACTATGATACTAACCACGCATTACATGGAGGAAGCTTCCACATTGTGCGACAAAATTGTGATCATGGACCAAGGCGAGATTCTGGCCGAGGGGTCGTTGGAAGAATTATTGGCCAACAACAATACCGGAGAAATCATTGAATACTCCGTAAATATGGCTGAAAAAAACAATTCTCCTGAGTTTGCACCCGAATTTGAGCTCCTGCATAATCATTGGGAGCCCGCAACAGGCAAAGGCCGCCTGGTTGTAAAAGATATTGTATCAGCTATTCCCAATGTACTCCATGAGCTAAGGGCCAATTATGAGCTGCGGTCTTTCGAATGCCGAAAAATGACCCTGGACGACTTATTTGTATCCATGACCGGACGAAAGCTAAGTGACTAGTAAAACAACAAATTATATTTAAACCTGGAAATCAAATCAATTGTGAGACATCCGCTATTAAAACTTATTGCCATCCGATATAAAGAATTTATCCGGGAACCCGGTATTGTGTTCTGGACCATTATATTCCCCATTCTCATGGCCTGGGGTTTGGGCATGGCCTTTACCGGCAACGGCGATTTACCCACTTCCATTGCACTGATTGAAAGCCAACATACAACCAATAATACATTCCAGGAATTTTTGGAATCCGCATCGACACAAACCAATGAAGAAGGCAATACCTTTTTTGCCAAAAAACTGGATAATGAAGAGCTGGGCACATCCACCTTTCATTTTTACCCGACCGATTCGGCCGGTGCCGTGCAGATGCTAAAACAGGGCAAATCGCAACTAACCCTTAAAGAGAAACCCGATTCACTCATTTATATATTCGACCCGCATAACAGCGAAGCCAAACTGGCGTATTTGGTATTAAACGCAGCCATTGAAAATAAGCAAACCAGGCATACCATGGCCGAAATCCGGCCGCTTACCACGGTGGGAACGCGCTATATCGATTTTTTGGTGCCGGGATTGCTTGCGCTGGGTGTTATGAATTCTTTTTTATGGGGTATTAGCTATGCACTGATTGATATGCGCGTGAAAAAACTCATGCGCCGACTGGTGGCAACACCGATGAAAAAATCACATTTTCTCATTTCGCACTTTTTTGCCCGCATCAGCCTGGCGTTTGTGGAGGCTTTTATTTTGATCGGCTTCTCCAAATATTTTTTCGATATTAAACTGGAAGGTAGCTGGGTCGCTTTTTTCCTCATTTTCCTGGCCGGAAACCTGGCATTTACCGGCATTGGCGTTCTAATTTCATCAAGAACATCCAATTCACGCGTTGGCACCGGGTTAATCAATGTTATTAGTCTGCCCATGACCATTTTGTCGGGAATTTTCTTTAGCTACCATAACTTTCCTGATTCAATCGTGAAAATAATTGAACTTTTGCCGCTTACCATACTGGCCGATAACATACGCAGTGTGTTTATTGAAGGGGCCGGTGTAGTCCAGGTTCTGCCGGGCACCATTATTTTAACCTCATTGGGATTGGTGCTTTTTACAATCGGCTTAAGAATATTTAAGTGGTATTAAAAAATATGCTTTAGCAATGCTTCCGCCAATATCAAATCCGTTGGCGTTGTTATTTTAATATTTTCCCGATTACCTTCTGTTAAAGTTACCCTGTTTCCGGCCGATTCAAAAACAACGGCATCATCGGTAAAATCTTCAGAATATTCCTGTTCATAAGCCGCTTTAATCATTGAGGTGATAAATACCTGTGGTGTTTGCACGGTGTAGTATTCGTTTCTGTTCACTGTTATGCTTTTCCCATCAGTTTGATGGCGCAATGTTTCATGTACAGCCAAAACCGGAATGGCACCACCCTGTTTCCGCGCTTTCTCAAAACAGAAACGTATGGTTTGCATATTCACCAACGGACGAACACCATCGTGGATAGCCACCACATCTTCGTCGGTTAAACATGCCAAACCCTTTTTAACAGATTCGAAGCGATTATTGCCCCCCGTTGTGGTTACCAGCTCAGTAGTTGACAGAAACTCCTCTTTGATTTGATCCCATCGTTTAATTTGAGTCTCAGGAATTACAATTATTACGGTAATGGCCGGATCAAATCGTAAAAACCGGTTAATGGTATGCACAATTACAGGTTTTCCGGCCAGGTAAAGAAATTGTTTGGGCGTGGAATTATTCATTCTGCTACCCGTTCCGCCTGCTACAATAATTACTGCTTTACCCATTTGTTAGAAATAAAATTGTGGTAACTTGTCCTAAAAATAACAAATTTTACGTCATGCCGGATAAACCAAATGATTAATAATTAAAGTTTCGCACTTGTGTTCAAATCACATGATTTCAGCCAGGTATGAGTTGACTTCACATGCTAAGTATTAGTATTTCTGTATTTTATGTTTTCCATTTTCGA
>JAAAOM010000021.1 GCA_009908855.1 Bacteroidota bacterium | reverse complement strand
TTAATAACTTCCATGTCATCCGCATAAAACTGTTCGGCTGAATGCCTCGGATAAAAATCAAAGTCAGTTTTACCCGATAACTGATTGATTGAATGAACTTTGAAATTATTAATAAGGGTATTATTGGCAATAATAAACCGGGCATTGCTGTCTTTAAAATAAATCCGGTCGGGCATATTATCAATAAGGGTGCGTAATTGATACCGTTCGGTTTCAGCTTTTTCAGATTGCACCTTGATTTCTTCCTGACGCTCCTCCAACATAACATTCATTTCACTTAAATGGTCGCTTTGTTTTCGCAGCTGGTCTTCAGTTTCTTTCAGGTAGGTTATATCCCGTCCAATGCCAATTAATCCGATAATGGTATTTTCATTATTTTTGATCACTACTTTTGTAGTGGATAATATTCGTTCGTTGCCTTCAAGGTCAGTTATTTTTTCTTCTTTGTTAAAAATACCCTGTCCTGTTTTTATTAGATTAAGGTCATCCTTGTAAAACTGTTCTGCCATTTCACGCGGGAATAGTTCCAGGTCTGTTTTTCCTGCTATATCCTCGTAGGAACTGGCTTTTACCATAGTAATCAGGGCTTTATTGGCTGTGATAAACCTGGCTTCGGTATCTTTGAAATAAATAAGATCAGGTAAATTATCGATTAATCCTCGTAATTGGTTACGCTCTTTTTCGATACTTTCAGACTGAATGCGTATTTCTTCCTGTCTTTCCTCTAATATGGTATTTATTTCTTTCAGATACTCGGTTTGACTAATAAGTTTCTCTTCAACTTCCTTAAGTCGTGTTATATCCCTACCAATACCTACTAACCCGATGATATTATTTTCACCATCCCGAATCGGGATTTTGGTAGTTGTCATTACAATTTCATTTCCATCTGCATCATAAATTGATTCTTCCTTCCAATCAAGCGATTGTCCGGTTTTTAAAACTTTCATGTCATCGGAATAAAATTCATCTGCCTTTTTTTTCGGGAAGAATGAATAATCGTCTCTGCCAATGACTTCTTCCAGTGAATAGGTTTGTAATGCTCTTACAAGCGCAGTATTTCCGGTAATAAAGCGGGCTTTGGTGTCTTTAAAATAGATTAAATCCGGAAGATTGTCAATTAATGCACGTAGCTGATTTTTTTCATTTTCGAGCATTTCGGATTGCATGCGTATTTCTTCCTGCTTTTCTTCCAGTAAGCTATTGGTTTCATTCAGGTTATTGGATTGTTCGATTAATCGGTCTTCTGCATCTTTCTGAAGGGTGATATCCCTTCCGATACCAATTAACCCGATAACATGGCCTTTTTTATTTTTAATGGGCATTTTCGAAGACAAAATCCATTTGTCGTTTTTTCCATCAATCGTTATGAGTTCCGTTTTGTTGATAAGCGCCTGGTCTTTATCCATCATCATTTGCTCATCCCTGAAAAACTCACTGGCATAAGATTTATCAAAATATTCAAAATCAGTTTTCCCTATTAATTTTTCAACCGAATTAACTCTCATTAATTGTGTAAGTTGTTTATTACCAAATACAAAACGGCTTTCACGATCCTTGATATACAAAATATCCGGTAATAAATCAACCAGTGTTTTTAAATGATATTCGTTGTTAATACCCCTTTCTTTGGATTTGATCAGGAAATTGGAGCGATTGAGATGTGCTATGTTGTTGCGATAGCGAATTATCAGGTATGCTGCCAGGCAAACAAGCAATGCAAGCAAAATAATTATGTACATATAGGCGGGTATTTTGCCTGTTGAATTTATTTGCAGTGGAAGTGAACGATCAGAAACTAAACCATGATTATTTACGGCTTTTATTTCTAAGTTGTAGTTACCTTTCGGGAGTGATGCCAAATACAATTTATTCTTGTTGTAAACATGTTTCCACTGTTCATGTAATTGCGGAATATGATATAAAAAATGATTTTTATTGTATTGGTAATAATTTGATGATGCCAGGCTTATTTTTACCTCATCATGATTTTTTATTGTGATAGCTACTGGTATGTTTGGGTATTGATAGGTGCGAATGGTATCGTTATTACTTATTTGTAACTTACTTATATATGGTATTGGGGTATTTTTATTATAGTAAATATTTTCAGGTTCATAAATGGTTATTCCCTTTTTATGTCCAAAAGCAATGAATGAATTCAAACTTGTGTGCAATGCCGGTTCAAAATCTGGTTTTATATGATTATGGTCTGATTCAAACAGGTCATATTTTTCATTGCGCGTGTTGAAACGTATTATTTCGTTTTGTGATGTAAGCCATAGATTATGATTAAGGTCTTCGATTATATTTGTGATATTAGAAAAATCACTCGGTAATGGAAACTGAAACTGATAATATTTAAATTCTTGATCAAACTTATTGTGTTTCACCAGGCCATTGTTGGTACCAATCCATAAGACTTCTGATTGATCAGGGTATAAATCATAAATTTTTTCAAATTGCAGATGTTCTTTGTAATTATATCGCGTTATGTGATTAAAATATTTATCTGTGTTGGTGTTGGAATCATCGCCGGGCGATAGTCTTAACAAACCTTCATTGGCAATAGCCAACCATAATATACCATCCTGATCAATTGCCATGTCATGCACAACCGTATTCCTTTGGGTGGTTGTTATTAAATTTTGAAAGCGGGTAGTCTTTGAATTTTTGTTATAGATCATCAGACCCGTGTTTCTTTTTTCATCCGAATAATAAACAAATAGTTGTTTTCCCGAATGAACGAGATTATGAAACCTTAAAGTATCCGTTGTGACATGAGTGACTATTTTATTCGGGGCAACCGGAGAAACCATAAATAATTGATTCTCATTAATCCCCCAAATCTGATTATCAATGATCTGATAGTCAAGGATGGATTGTTCATTTTCAAAGGTTATAAACTCATCAAAACTGTTTTTTTGTCTGTTATAATAAAAAACACCATTATGCTTAGTCCCGATGTATAGTTTATTTTGCAATTGCCCTAGTTTAATTATCTGCATGTCCCTATGAACAGAACCATACGAATGCGGAAGTTGTACATATGTAAATTGCGCACCTGCCATATTAATAAAATGTGTCCCCGTGTTTTGGCTTCCTAACCAAATATTGCCCTGGGTATCTTCGTAAAAGGTGTTGACTGCATTTTTATGATTCGGATTTTGCCAGGCAAGTTGCTGATGCTGATTTTTTAGTATGTCATAAATATGTATTGTTCCTTCGGTTGTACTGCTAATAAGTTTATAGTCTGAAATCAGCTTAAAACATGTAAATTTTTTATTCGCAATATGTAAAATTCGCTTGATCGTATTGGTGTGTACATTGTATTGATAGAGATTGTGAGCAGTCAGAAACCAAATGTTCCCCAAATTATCGTGCGTAATATCCAGGACAGAAGTTTTCTCAGGTAAATTAAAGGTGGAGAATGCCAGTTCTCTGAATTTTTTTGTTTGAATATTATAGACAAATATTGATGAGGAATTGAACAACCAAATTTCATGTGCATTACCGGAAAGATTGGTAATGTTTACTTTTTCATTTATCTTCAGGGCATCAGGCAATTCTATGGTTTGTACACTGTCGGCCTGATGAACTATAAGCAAATGATCATCAGCAGCGGCAATTATTTTACCTTGCAAGACCCGTAATTGATAAATACTCTTGTTCAATAAGTAGTGCTTAGTTGCTTTTTTATTTTCCGGATTATAAATTTTTAACCCATTTGGTGTGCCAACAAATACTTTTTGATTACTAAATAATAGAGATATTACATGTTCATTGGCGTCGGTAAAGTTTGCCAATTGAAATTGTTCACCATCATAGTAAAACAACCCATTTTGTGTACCAAACCATAAAACCTGATTCTCATCGGCTGTAATTGAGGTAACACCCTGGTATTTAAGCATATTATTCTCAATGCAATGTTGAGAAATTATCTGGCCATACCCTGATAAATGGGCGATACAATATAATAAACCAATTAGCTTTACGAATCTGGTGAGATTTCTAATTTTCATGCCAGCACTTTTCTTAATGGCTTTTACGGTATCTGATTATAAATGTTTTATTTGTTTTGCTGATGTCATTAATTCTGATAGTCAATCACAGAAAATCATCCAACAATGCATAATATATTATAGTATTAAATGTATAAAAACTATTAAAACAGGTATTTATTTTTTTTCAGTCTCACATTAAAAAAATATAAATCCTACAGATGTGTGGTATTCCTGATTGGTAAAGCATTAAGAACTAAATCATGGTCAGCTTATCAAAGAAAACCATTATTTGGTCAATAGAATAAATCTTATTTCATTGTATCGCGTTATACTGTATAGAGTAAATTAATTAACGAAAATTACACCATGGAATCATTAAGAATTGAAGGATTGAATACAAGCCCTGAAGTTGATTTCAAACCGGAAGGGAAGATGCTGCTAAAAGGAAGAGCCATACCGGAAAATCCGATAAAAATGTTTGAACCGATGATGAATTGGGTGAAGGACTTTAAAGGTGACAATATGGTGTTTGATATAAACTTGGAGTATTTGAATACGGGTGCCTCACTGGTATTGTTTGATCTTTTAAAAGCCATTAATGATAAAGCGACCATAAAATCAAAAAAAATAAATTGGCATTACGAAGAAGGTGATGATGACGGTTTTGAAACAGGGAAGTTATATGAACATCAATTAAAGGATCTCATCTTCGAATATTTCGTAGAAGCAGAAGTTTTTTAGTGTTGGGGTTTATTTATATTTAGTTAGAGGCTATTTCATTTTGTTGATTTAGCCTCTTTCTTTTTTTCTTCCATTATTCTTCTAATTTTGAGCTCCCAAAATAAATATTATGCCTAAAATTATTGTTGATCAAAATATTCCCTTTATCAACGGGTTGCTTGAGAAATTTGCAGATGTATTTTATCTTTCGCCACAGGATATAACTCCGGAGGTTGTAAAGGATGCTGACGGTTTAATTATTCGTACACGTACCAGGTGTAATGAGGCATTATTGTCCGGAAGCAAGGTAAAATTCATCGCTACAGCTACAATTGGCATCGATCATATCGATCAATCGTATTGCAAAAACAACGGGATTACCTATACGAATTCTCCAGGTTGCAATGCCGGATCAGTGAAACAATATATTTTAGCCTCGCTGTTACAACTGGCACAATCGCAAAAAGTGGATTTACGCGATCGTACCTTAGGCATTGTTGGTGTGGGCCATGTTGGTCTAAAATCACTTGAAATAGCAGAAACGCTTGGAATGCGAGTAGTATTAAACGATCCGCCAAGAGAAAGAAACGAAAATTCTTGTGAATTCATATCACTTAAACAATTGTTGAAAGAAGCCGATATTATTACTGTGCATGTTCCGTTAAACAAGGAAGGAAGGGACTATACATACCATCTGTTTCATCCGGAAATGTCAGAATCGTTGTTACCCGGTACCTGGTTTATAAACTCATCCCGAGGGGAAGTAGTTTCCAATGAATTTTTAAATAAAGCTCTAAAATCGGGAAGACTCCAATCAGCTGTTCTCGATGTTTGGGAAAATGAACCGGATATAGATATTGACCTGCTGCAACATGTTAATATTGCAACGCCCCATATCGCCGGCTATTCAATGGACGGGAAAGGAAATGCCACTGAGCAATGTGTGAGGGCTGCATGTAATTTTTTTAAATGGGATATTGCACAGATTGATTGGTTTCAATTGCCCGAACCGGAGAATAAGCGCATTACCATTGATGGTACCGGTAAATCTGAGCAGACTATATTATATGAGGCCATTCGGACAACTTATGATATATTGATTGATGATGCCGCATTGCGTCATGACCCGGGTGCCTTTGAAAGCCTAAGAAGTAATTATCGTATCCGTCGTGAGCCTTTGGCTTTTGAATTAAATCATTCAAATATCTCGCACGAAACCACTGAAAAGCTAAAGAAGTTTGGTTTTAAACTTGTTTAATCACACCTGTTTTAATGACCATTGCCATGATGCTCTTTCTGTTCCTGCATGTTCATGTATTGGGCTTTGTATTTAATATAATGAGTCCCTTTTTCATATTCCCACGCTACACCACGTGTATTTTTCACTTTACCAACACAGGCTTCGAAAATGAGATTATAGTTGATTCCCGTAATTTTTTCTGCTTCCAAAATGGTGCGGAAACGAACACTTTTATCAGCAAAATGACCAATTACCGGAACGTTATATCTTTTTTTAGAACGTTTCAGCTTGGTTTCTATGTTTGGGATTTTTGGGATCTTTTTTCCGGCTTGATGCATAATCGTGGTATTAATAATTTCAAATGTAATAATATAAGTTCAAAGCTATGACAGTTTTTTAATATTTTAGAAAGTATTTATTCAGATAGCGTGTTAGAATCCATCTTATAATTACGTAAACTTGTAACTTTTGTTTTAAAATCAACAAAGGCATTGTTTAATATAAGATAAATAAAGTTAAACATTATTGTAATTCAGATGTTTAATTCATTAATATAAAGTAAGTTTAGATTGAAAAAATACAACAGTCATATTCAAACCGACTCAGGTGAGTTTATCAATAACAGGCAAGCTTATGAAGAAATAAATGAGCGTTATCATGCTGTTTTAGAATCAAATTTAAAAGGAAATTCCGAAGAGGCCCGACAAAAGCATCTTAAAAGGGGAAAACTATTGGTACGTGATCGCATTGACCGGCTAATTGATCCGCATTCCTCATTTTTAGAATTATCACCGTTGGCTGCTTATAATCAATATAATAACGAATTTCCATCGGCTGGTATTGTTACCGGGATTGGAATAATACACGGACTGGAAACTGTAATTATTGCCAATGATGCTACCGTGAAAGGAGGCACTTATGTGGAAGAAACCATTAAGAAGCATGTGAGAGCCCAGGAGATTGCATTGCAAAACGAAATACCCATTGTTTACCTGGTTGACTCCGGCGGTGTTTTTTTACCTGACCAGGCAAAGGTTTTTCCGGATAAGGATGATTTTGGCAAAATATTTTATAACCAGGCTTTATTGTCAGGTAAAGGAATTCCACAGGTTGCTATTGTTATGGGGTCATGTACTGCCGGTGGAGCCTATATTCCGGCTATGAGCGATGAAACCATTATTGTGAAAGAACAGGGAACCATATTTTTAGGAGGCCCGCCATTAGTGAAAGCAGCTACCGGCGAAGAAGTTACTGCTGAGGAATTGGGTGGGGGAGAGGTACATACTTCCAAATCGGGAGTTGCCGATTACCTGGCTGATGATGATATTCATGCACTGCAAATTTGTCGGGATATTTTTGAATCGTTTCCTGCCGATCAACGCAGCATTAAACCATTTCTGAA
>JAAAOM010000045.1 GCA_009908855.1 Bacteroidota bacterium | reverse complement strand
TGCCTTCTGCTAATGGTTGGCGACTATAAACCCCCATCATGGACTTTCACCACTTAGCTATTTACCATGCACGGCACACTAAAAAATGGGCATTTAACGATGCCCATTTTTTTTCGTCATTGACGCAATCCCGGTATATTGTAACGGGCTTTGGTTTATTTTTGTGATAAAAAGAAATATTGTTTATGCATTCATGGCTAATAACTTAAAAAGATTATCTTATTTTTAATATATTTATGCTATTATCCTAATTAATACACCTTTATGGCACAATCAACCAAAAAAAAAGGAACCATTGCCATCCTCACGGGTGGTGGTGATGTACCAGGTTTAAACCCGGCTATCAGAGCCATTACCATCAGAGCACTTCGGGAAGGATATGAAGTATTGGGAATACGACGTGGATGGTTAGGCTTAATGGAGATCATCAGAGATAAAAAAGCCGACAACAGTCAGAAAATCATGCAGCTTACGGAAGAAATTGTGAACCGTGCGGGCAGGACCGGAGGGACTTTTTTACATACTTCCCGCACCCGTCCCAGCCATGTACCCAAACAATCGGTACCCGACCATTATGCTGATAAATACAAAGAAGACATAAATGACCTGACCCCGGAAATAATTAAAAACCTCGATTTTTTGGGTATTGATTACCTGATACCAATCGGTGGAGATGACACACTCAGTTACGGTGTACGCTTGTATTCAGAAGGTGTGAAAGTGGTTGCCATACCCAAAACTATGGATAATGATGTACCCGGCACCGATTATTGCATTGGATTCAGTACATGTGTAACCCGCACCATTCAAATGGGAAATACATTAAGAACATCGGCAGGATCGCATGAACGTATCTTAATTCTCGAAGTGTTTGGCCGATATGCCGGTTTTACGGCTATGATACCTACACTGGCCGGAGCAGCCAGCCGTTGTGTAATCCCTGAACACCGTTTTGACCCTGATCTACTGGCCAGGCTATTAGTTGAAGACCGGGAGAAAAATCCCAGTAAATATTCGGTAGCACTGGTTTCAGAAGGCGCTTTAATGAAAGGTGAAAAACACCAAATTACAATGAGCGATGAAAAAGATGCGTATGGTCATCCTAAACTCGGCGGGATTGGCCATATCGTTGCCCAGCGAATCAAAGAACTAACACCCAAATACAACAACGGAACACCTATTAATGTTATTTCCCAACAGTTGGGATACCTTGTACGGGGCGGTGATCCCGATTCGATTGACTCCATTGTTCCAATGGCTTATGGAAATCTGGCGCTGGATTTGATATTAAAAGGAATTCATGGCCGATTGGTTGTGCTGCGGAACGGACGCTATGACAATTCTCCTATCGATGTAATTACCAGTGTAAATAAAACCGTTGATGTTAAACGCTATTATAATACAGAACGCTTACGTCCTCATTATAAAAGTTTTGAATTCCAACCGTTATTTGTCATGTCGGGAAGTTAATATCGGTATGAAAAAGTAATTTATTATTTTTCTGATTTTTTCAGATAATAAATGAATCGCTTTTCATTTATATAGCAATTCGCATATAAAACTGACATTATAACTATCTGATATCTTATCTCCTGATGTATGAATTGCATTTCTATGTCCGGGGGAGACACCCATACGTATAACAATCAGTTTTTTACATAAACCCAAGCATTATCAACAATTCTGCTTCTGAAATCATCAATATCATCCACAGCAGCACGTAAATTGTTATAGCTTTTGGCAGCTACCATATTAAATCCGTTCCTGCCCATAACAATTTGTGTATTATAACCCATGTGGCCAATTTTTTCTGCCCACATATCTGCATAGTTTTCATTCTGAAAACTGCCCACAATCATGTAAAATTTATTATCATCAAATGAATGATCGTTTTCATAGAGTGATTTCAGCGAATCAATGGTAAGATTTAAATGTTTATTCATTTGTTGTAACTCCGCCATCTTTACAGAATCGGCATAAATAATACTGTCTTTCTGTCGATTATTCTCGAGCAGTGTATCAATCCCTTTCTTAAACATGGTTCGTTTTTCGATTTGTTTACAATTACCAAAAAATATTGATGCTAACAGGACAATAATTACAAATAGTCTCATAGTTCATGGTTTTTACTGCAGCAAATTTAAATACATTAAATCATTACAAACCCAAACATGTATAAAAAGTTTTTAAAAAAGAAATTGATTTATAAACAATTAGAAGTATTTACCTAATGATCAACAGGTTAATTATTTGAAAAAATATGTGCGCATACTGAAAGGTTCAGCCGCTATTAACGTCTAACCTTGCAAATTAAACTTTAAATCATGAATAAAAAATATTCCATCCTTGCTTTAATAGCATTTCTGACCACATCCATTGCATCGGCGCAACTGCAAATGGAGGTAGAAAAATTGTCTGGCGAGAATCTTGTACTCAGCGAGTTAAAAGGACAACAGCTCACTGTGCTTGATTTTTGGGCTACCTGGTGCCAGCCATGTGTAAAAGCCATACCTGAACTTATTAAAATACACGATGAATACGTTGATAAGGGCGTGCAGCTCATCGGGGTGAACACAGACGGGCCGAGAAATCTGGCCAAAGTAAAGCCTTTTGTGAATTCCATGGGCATTAATTATCCCATTATTATGGATACCGATCAGGATATAATGCGTGCATTCGGAGTGCAGGCTATGCCCACCATGCTGGTACTAAACAACGATGGTGAAATTGTTTTTGCCCACGAAGGTTATCACCCGGGTGATGAAGATATGATACGCGATGAAATTAATAAATTATTGGAAGAGGATGAATAAGCTTAATCTGCTAATATTAAGCCTCTTGGCGATTTTTATTACTGCTGAAGGTAGGGGGCAACTTACCGGACAAAACCTATTTTTATACCAACTGGGTAATTTTCCGGAAGAAACGCCAAAAGATCTTTCCATATTATATAACCAAACAGACTTACAATACAGGCATAAAAATATAAGCGCTTCAATTCAACTTGAGCAATTTTATACCAAGTATGAAGAAAGAAATTACCAGCAAATTAGTTTATACAATGTCTCATACAAAGAAAAAGGGCTCGAATTGCAGGTTGGAAACATATTCCAGACATTAGGCAGAGGATTGCTTTTTAGGGCTTATGAAATACCCGGGTCGGTTTTGGAAGACCAGGTGAATAGGGTGCAATATGCATTTTACCGGGATCTGGAAGGAGTAATGGCCGGATATACACATGATTATTTTACCATTAAAGCGATTCGGGGCTATGCACTTGATAATGAATTTAACCCTACTTTTTCAAGCTCTGAACGCAGAAAAAATTTGGTTGAAGCACTGGAAGTAAACACCCATATTTTTAATCAAACCCTGGGTGCAATATTTATGCGTAATAATATTGATTCGGAATCAACCGATTTTGCCTCTGTATATTTGGGTGGCCCTGTGGGTAACTATATCACCTATCACACCGAATTTGCACAACAGCTTGATGATAATGAGATATTGAATTATTCATCCACTTCAAATTATGCATTTTACAGCTCGTTAGGTATTACTGTGCAAAAACTGGGTGTAAGCCTTGAATACAAAGATTATCAGAATTTTATTATTGGTGGGGGAATCAATGATCCACCAGCTTTAATTAAGGAACACAGCTATCGTGTCCTTAACAGAAGTATCCACACCCCTATTCTAATTGACGAAAAAGGCTTCCAGGCCGAAATATTTTACCGTTTCAGCGGCCAGCGTTTGGTTACATTCAATTACACGTTCAATGAAAATAAGTTTGCCAGACGGTTTTTATACAACGAGTTATTTATTGAATACAGCACCCCAATTGGTGAATATATTCATGCCAATATCTTTTTTGATGTGGCCGAAGATGAGCTCATGAACGAAAAAGAACGTTTTGCAACAGGTACCCTCATTGATTTGAACTTAAAAGGGCGTTGGGGAAGCATCGTAGAATTGGAAGCACAACGCTTTTTACATACAGCCGGTGAAACGCAGGAAGCACATAATTATGTTATGCTGGGAGGTGTTAATTATGGCTCTGACTTTTCAGCCAATATTGTATATGAATATTCCACCGATCCAACCATCAAAGAAAACAACGAAACTTTTAAACAATGGATAGGAACAAATATATCATACAAGCCTAATTTCAAACATACATTTTCCTTGTTTGCAGGTACACGCCGTGGCGGTCCTTCCTGCACTTCCGGAATATGTTATGAAGTACCGGATTTTAAAGGTGTGGAATTACGAATTCAAAGCAGATTATAATAAATATAAAAAAGTTAACATTATGAAAAATTTAGTATTTACATTGACTATCATATTACTGGCAACGTACATTCAAGGCTATGCCCAGACGAATGAAGACAAAGCTGAAGATTTTACCCTCAACACATTGGAAGGTGGTACTTTCACATTATCTGACCACTCAGAAAAGGTAGTATTTCTGTATGTATTTGGTGCATCATGCTCCATTTGTCTTGGATCGGGAGATTTAACAGAAAATCTGTACCAAAAATACAAGGACAGTACTGATTTTATAGCCATTGCAGCTGATATCTGGGATGAAAGTGAAAGTAGCGTTAACTCATTTGTTACTTCAACCGGGCTAACCTATACGGTCGGGTTAAATGCCAGCAATGAATTAAGCTCATATACATCCATACAAGACAGAATTTTTGTTATTGACAAAGATACCGTAATACAACATCAGAGCAATGTAAGCCAATCAAATATCGAAGATGCAGAGATGGCTATTGATGCCGCTTTAACAGGTATGAGTGATATGCCAACATCAATAAACAACCAACATTCTAAAGCTGACAAAGTGTTAAAAGCTTATCCGAATCCATTTATCAATGACCTTCGGTTAAAATATACCGCCAATGACGCAACTGATGTAAACATTCAAATAATATCTGTTGACGGTAAAATAATAGAACAACAAGTGATTAATCCATCAAATTCTACTGAGATTCTGTTCAACACCGAAAACTGGCAACAAGGGTTGTATATCATTCAGATGCAGCAACAAAACAAAGTAAATCATGTAAAGGTTGTGAAAACCATTAATTAGTGATTTCGGAATTTGATTTTTAGTCCTTACAAAGAAAAAGCGCATCCAAATATGGATACGCTTTTTTTATGATGGTTATTTAGATTATTACACCAAATCACAAGCTTCAGCCGGCATCCAGTGCTTGTCCTTACCTTCCCATTTCACATTACAACCAATGGGGTTCGTTTTTTTAACTGATATTTCTTTGCCGGATGTGAGTTCGGTAAGCGCACGGTCCAAATCGTTTTCGGTCATCTTAGCGGTATCGCGCGGACTGTCAATGGCCCTTCCGGTATATACCAACGCACGATTTTCGTTAAACACATAGAAATGAGGTGTACGCAATGCGCCATATTTTAAAGCGATATCCTGAGTTTCATCGTGCAGGTATAACCACGGAAACTGATGCTCTTTCATGCGCTGTACCATGTGGTCAAAATCATCGTCTTCATAGGTATTCGGACTGTTTGAGTTAATAGCCACAAACTTCACATCTTTGGACTCAAATTTATTCGCCGTTTCACGCGTTACTTCATCTGACCCGATTACATAAGGACAATGGTTACAGGTAAAAAATATAACCAGGTACTTATGATTGTCAAAATCGCTTAACTGATATACATTGCCATCCGTTGCCTTCAGTTTAAAATCGATTGCCTTTTCTCCTATATCAAGTGTAAATGCCATAGTTTACTTATTTTTTGGTTACTAAATAGTTTAACATGCAATGCAAATATATTGTTTATTAAAGTTTCGCACTTGTGTTCAAATCACATGATTTCAGCCAGGTATGAGTTGACTTCACATGCTAAGTATTAGTATTTCTGTATTTTATGTTTTCCATTTTCGATTAAGCTGCATTTTGTAAATCCGGCTCCTGAGGAAGCAGGCGACTGATCATATCGTAAGCCCTCTCATCCTCAAGGATTCTTTGCAGTATATCCATCTCGTCTATATCATCAAACAATAACTCCAGTACCCTTATCAATTCAACAAATAAGCCCCATAGCCTTTCATTCAGCCGGGATTGGATAATTCCTTCTCGGATATGACTAAACAATGCTCCTTTTGTTTCGTAATGTTCGAACCTGAACTTCAGGGTCAATAAGATGTGCTGGATCATTGTAATGGTCGTATCGGCAATCTGGGCGTCAAAATCATTGGACTGACACCTGCCCAACCCCAACAACTGTTTGGCTTCTTTAAAGAATACCTCCACAGTCCAGCGCGTCTGATAAATCTCAATCATTCTAATGAATGACAGACTAATGTCAGTGGTGATAAACACCCGCCATTTGCCATTGTTCCCCTTCCGACTGAAGAACATTCTAATGGGCTCTCCGTTGTATTCCACTATGGCTTCCTTGTACTGGAGCCGTAATTTTCTGCATCGCTTCGCTTTTCCTAGTTTGTTACGGAGCTGGCTATGTGTGAGCCGCTCTGTCTCAAATGTAAACTTAGTTTTAGGGGTTTTATACATCCCGATCAAATGGACTGTCTGCTTCTTTACCCCTCGGACCGCCCTGACAAAAGCATCGCAGGTGAACCAGCTATCCATCAGCACGTAATCTACCTTGATACCCTGTGATATGGCTCGCCAGAACATCTTCAAGGCACTCTCGATCTTTGTGGTGTCTGTCTCTCTGGCTCGATCCCAGGAATGGGTGCCTTGTTCCCGCTTCTTACGATACTGCTTTTTGTACTCCTTCTTTTTCAGACCAAAAGGCTTGTTCCCATTCTTACCTTTTTCACGGTGCAGGGAAAAATCCAGGGGAATAAACGATACTCCATCCCAATAGCCCATGGCCAGAAGCTTGAAGCCGAGAATAAAACGCTTAGATACATGATTATAGATTCTGGATACCTTCTCAATATACCTGCCTGTCTTGGGAAGGTCGCTGTCATCAAAGATCAGGCACCTTGGCGCATCACTATTTCTCCCTTGGGTACCAATTAGCTTAATGAATTTTAGTCCAAACATCCACAAAACCATCCGCCAGCAAATTCCAGGGTTATTCTTCAAACGGTAGAATACGTCCTTTTTTGCTTTGATGTGCTCTGACATCACACTGCCTGTAAAGGAATGAACAGTCTCCAATCCCAAAAACGGCAAGCTGATCAAACAGGAAAACATCGACTCAAAGCTATAGCCTCTTTTCTTAAAAGGATTCAAATATTTACATACCGACGAAAACGAAAAACATTTCAATGAACTTAAGATGAAATCCGGCTCAAGCCATCTGGGGGTAAAACCGTTTTTCAATTCTGCTATCTTATTAATATCTTTACTCTGTAGCATGGTTGTTTGTTTTGGAAGA
>JAAAOM010000025.1 GCA_009908855.1 Bacteroidota bacterium | reverse complement strand
ATGATCTACAATGGTCTGAAAGTCCAGTCCTGAAGGGTTCATCACCAAAATGGGTGCGGTAATGCCTGATTTTCGCAGTTCAACGCCTTCATCAGCAAATGCTACGGCCAGGTAATCAACTCGTTGATGTTGCAGCAAGCGTGCAATTTCTATTCCGCCGCTTCCATAAGCCAGCGCTTTCACCATGACCAGCATTTTTGTACCCGGGTTTAGCAATGATTTGTAATAGTTCAGATTATGAATCACAGCATTGTAATCGATCTCCAACACAGTACGGTGTTGCTTCATTTCCAATGCCTGAACGATACGTTCAAACCCATACATTCGCGCTCCTTTTATAAGCAGGGTAGCATCCTTAACAGGCTCATCATTGAGTTGCTGAAGGAATGCCCCGGTATTTTTAAAAAACCTGCTGTTCGGGGGAAATAAATTTCGATATTCGGCCATGTCCTGACCAATACCTATGAATTGTGTAATTTTATGTTGAATGACCAATTCGGCTACCTGTGCATAAAGTTCGCGTTTGGAAAATCCGCTTTGCGTGATATCAGACAGTATAAACACTGTTTGTTGATGTTGCTTTTGTTGCATAAGAAAATCGATGGCAATTTTCACGGAGGTAAGGTCAGAATTGTAACTATCGTTAATGATTGTACAATTGTTATAACCACTTAATTGTTGCAGGCGCATGGCAACGGGTTCAAGTTTATTGAACTGTTTCTGAATATCTTCGAATGACCAACCATAATATAACAAAACCTGGCATACCATTATCAGGTTCTCAACCGATGCTTTGTCCTGAAATGGCAAGTTTAACGTAAAGGAATCAGAACCATTGGTAAGATAAAGACGATAACCATCTGGTGTTGATTTCTCATCAGTAATATGCAGAAAAGCATTGTCCTTTATACGGGAATAAGTAATATGTTTTTTTTCCGGGTAAGCGCTTTCAAGCGTTTCGTTCACCAATTGCTCGTCACCATTGTAAAAAATGGTATGGGTTTCTTTAAAAAGCTGAATCTTTTCATCCAGTTTTTCCTGCCATGAATTAAAATGTTGCTGGTGCGCATCTCCCAGGGTGGTGAATATACCTATGGTTGGCCTAATGATCTGTTGAAGTGCATGCATTTCACCGGGTCGGGAGATACCGGCTTCAATAATGGCCGTTTGGTACTGCCCATTAATCCCCCAAACTGATAGCGGCACTCCTACCTGCGAATTATAGCTTTTCGGACTGCGAAAAACATTTTGTTGGTCTGATAAACAGCTCCATATCCACTCTTTTACCGTGGTTTTACCGTTGCTTCCGGTAATGGCTATTACTTCGCCTGTGTATTTCGTGCGTTTTAAAGAGGCAATTTGTTGTAATGCCTCTTTGGAATCATTTACGATAATTGAACTGATGTCTTTGTGTAACAGGGGTTTTTCTGTAATAAAATTGACAATCCCTTTTTTAATAAGCTCCGGTATATAATCATGCCCATCATTCCGTTCGCCTTTTAGGGCGATAAACAACATATTTTTGGACGGAAATATGGTGCGACTGTCAATTGATAACCCATCAATTATCCGGGTTGATTCTCCGTTAACCGTTGTATTTAATTTGGAAGCTATATCGGCAAGGGTTATGCTCATTGGTTCATTTATTCTTATGTATGTTAATGAATTTCGTTTAATTTTTTAAAATATTTAAACGCATAAAATTACTAAACTAAAGGTTAGATTGTTAATTTTGGCTGACTTTGTCAACGACAATAATAAAAATGATGACTGGTATTAAGGGGATAAAATGATCAGTTATGGACCACAAACAACAGCTTGAGCAGCTTATTAACCAGCTCTACGATATAGGTGAGAAGATAAATGAAATGATGACACCGGATAAAATTCGTGCAATTGATGTTGATTTACTGAAAACGAAGGTTGCCAATTTGTATGATGATATTGTATGGCTGGGCAGGGAAGGTGATTCAACCCGTTATGAACCACCGGTGGAGCAACAGCCAACGAAAGAGCATACTTCGGATTCCACACCGGCAGAGAAAGAACAGGAAGAGGAAGCCCCTTTTGAACTGGATAAAACATCGGATCAGGATCATAAAAAGGAACAGATAAAAGAAAAAATAATTGAAGAAACGAAAGCACAGCTTCAATCCAAACAGCAGGAGAAATCATCATCAACCGATTTAAAATCCAATGAGGAAGAAGGAAGGTTATCTTTACATGATGAGTTAGTAAAGAAATTCAATAAACCGGACCTGTCTGCCAAACTTCAGTCAAAACCCATAAAAGACCTGCATAAAGCTATTGGATTGAATGAACGATATACATTTATTAATGCATTGTTTGATGGTGATGTGGATAAATACAATGAAACAATCAGTACCCTAAACCGAAAATCAAATTTTAACGAAGCATTTGAATTTGTGCAAAAACAGTTTGATTGGGATATCAACAGTCCACTGGTGCAACATTTGTTAAATCTTGCCCGGCGCAAATATATATCGCACAACGATGCCTAAATTGTATGTAGTACCAACACCTATCGGTAATTTAGAAGATATCACCTTAAGGGCTTTGCGGATACTCAAAGAGGTAGATGTTATTCTAAGTGAAGATACACGTACTTCGGGTCGATTACTCAGGCACTACGATATTAGCAGCAAATTAATGGCATATCATAAGTTCAACGAACATAAAAACCTGTCAAAATATATTGAAATGCTCAAGCAGGGTAGTCAGGTTGCCCTTATCAGTGATGCGGGCACGCCGGCTATTTCCGACCCGGGTTTTTTACTGGTTCGTGAATGCATTCGTGAAGGAGTTGAAGTAGAATGTCTGCCGGGTGCAACAGCCCTGATTCCTGCATTGGTGAGTTCTGGTTTACCCAACGACAGGTTTGTGTTTGAAGGATTTCTACCCCATAAAAAAGGCCGGCAAAAAAGGTTATTGGCATTAAAAGACGAAGAACGTACCATTGTGTTATTTGAATCGAGCCACAGGTTGGTAAAGGCCATTCATGAATTAACCGAATATCTGGGTATGGAGCGACAAGCAGCTATTGCCAAGGAATTATCTAAAATGCATGAGTCGGTCTGGCGAGGTACATTGGAGGAATTGAGCCGGCATGTAATAAACCAGGTTGTTAAGGGTGAGTTTGTGATTATTGTGGCAGGGAGGGAATAATGGAACTTACATCATTAGGCTGTGGACTAATCTAACGTACTCTCAATCTTAAGATTATAGTAAAATAACTTTTTGTATTGAAGTTACATCTATTGTTTATGAATTGTTAAATGCATTATTAAATGTGTTTTCTAACTTTAATCTAAAAAAAACAGGATTTCATCAATATTACGTAACCTTTTTGATAATAATCCTAAACATTGAAAATCAGTAATTTTAATATTAATTGTGCATAAATGACTCAAAATTGTTATTAACTAGCTGTCAAAAAGTGGTTTTATCAGGCGTATTATTCTCTACTTTTGTCTTACCGAAAGGCACATATTGTACATGTTAAACTGTCCGAAGTATGAAAAGCAAATTACAAGAAACTATCGATCTGTTGAGGCAAAAGGTAAAAAGCAATCTTGACCTGATTAATACAAACCAGGAAGAGATAAATACCATTCTTAATGCCACCAAACCATCGGAAAGACAAGAACGCATGCCTGAGTTTGAGTCTAAATTTAAAGTGAACAAGGAATTACTATCCCTGAATAATGACCTGATAAAAGTTCAGATAACATTAATGAATTTTTTGGATAAACATAAAAGTACCGAAGCGCTTGATAACGAAGTTATTACATCGGTGCCATTGAACAGTTTAAACGAGGATGAGATATTTGAACTTACCAAAGTGGGAGATATTGAATTCAATGATGACCATCCGTTTTTTGATGACAATGATTTTTTTGATAGACTACTGGCCTATTTCGAATCTACCGAGCAGTATGAAAAATGCCAGGAGATGATCGTTAAACGCAACCAGATTTCTTAAACAGCCTATAATAGGGATTTCCATTGGGTGTTTGCCGTCATGGAGGTGTGTATTTACCACCTGTAAATATGGGTGTTAAATATCTGTAATTGGGTGTTTATGCACTTATCCGGCTTATTGTTCTGCTGTACCTTTACATCAGAAATCAATCATTCACCCAAATGGAAAAAAATATTCGTAAACTCATTGATCTGATTAAGGACCGTGTAAAGGCAAATTTACAGGAAATTAATTCCAATCAGGATGCAATTAGCCG
Source organism: Bacteroidota bacterium (assembly GCA_009908855.1). Classification (GTDB taxonomy): domain Bacteria; phylum Bacteroidota; class Bacteroidia; order Bacteroidales; family JAAAOM01; genus JAAAOM01. Next base: position 25,759 of record JAAAOM010000025.1, on the reverse strand, counting down.
TATCATGGCCAAACATTCGGAAGCAGCAGCCGGACAATCCGGACAAAATGAGTTTAACGACCGTTTTAATAAAAACAAGGAGTTACTGGACATCAACGATGACCTTATTAAACTTCAGCTACATTTGGTGAAATTTGCAGAAAAATATAAGGACAAGGAATTCTTGTCCCACATTAAAATAAAAAGGCTGTTTTTGGAAGATGAATATTCGAAGGATGAGGTGTTTGATCTTACGGTAGATGAGATTATTCCATTCGACGAAAAACATCCTTTTTTCAAAGATGACGAATTCTATAACGATCTGATCACCTATTATGTGAACAGGGAGAAATACGAAATATGCGAGGGGTTAAGAAAGAAGAGGGGTGAGTAAAGCAGACCCGGTTCTTTTTTTCATGGTTTTTTGTTTAAGGTTAAAGTTTTAGCGTAGTAGTACAATTTTAGTTTAAGGTTAATTTTTATACCGGGTCTGCTTTTAATTTTCAAATTACATTTCATTAATTTCCATCAAAATCTTATACATTTTATTTTGCCGGATCATGGTTTATTCTGATTTTTGATTGTTAAAACAGGATAATATCAATGATCGAACGTATACTAATTGCAGGATCGGGTAATATGGCCTGGCACTGGGTAAATATGCTTACACAATTTACCTCTTTATACCCTGTTGTTCATTTATATGCACGCAATCGTGTCTCTTCAGATGACATTTCAAAACAGTTTCAGGTAAAAACATATCATCGGTTTGAGCAGTTGGACCCGCAGTTTTATGACCTGGTAATCCTGGCCGTATCTGATGATGCGGTGGAAACGTTAAGCAGTTATTTTATCAATTTTAATGCTGTGGTTGTACACTGTTCAGGTGCATTACCCATGCATGTGTTGCATGCAGATATTCAACAGACGGGTGTCCTTTATCCGTTACAGACTTTTACAAAAGGAAGGGAACCCGACTACGCAAAAATTCATTTTTTTCCGGAAGGTTCTTCACCTGAGATCACTGTAGAACTTGAACATTTCATTCGTCCCGTTTCACCCAATATTCATTTTTATTCAGGCGAACAAAGGTTAGCGCTACACCTGGCAGCAGTTATTGCCAATAATTTTACCAATCATTTTATGGTCCTGGCGCATCAGATATGCAACAAAAATAAGGTAGATTTTAGCGCTTTGTTACCCATGATGGAGGAAACATTAGAGAAACTAAAACATCTTCACCCTGCTAATGCTCAGACCGGACCGGCTGTGCGAGGTAATCGGAATACTATTCAGCAGCACTTAAAGGTGCTTGAAAATGATCCACATATTGCATTCTTATATAAAGCGTTGTCAGAAAGTATTATTAACTTCAACCAATCGAATAAAAAACAGTCATGAATTTTAAGGAGAAATTAAAAGACATAAAGGCATTTGCATTTGATGTAGATGGTGTGTTTTCCAATGGAAGCATCATGCTGCATCCGGAAGGGGAGATGGTGCGCATGATGAATATAAAAGACGGTTATGCAGTACAATATTGCGTGAAACTTGGTTTTCCGGTTGCCATTATTTCCGGTGGAAAATCAGAAGCCGTTCGTGCCCGGTTTAAAGGCCTGGGTGTAACCGATATTTACCTGGGTGCAAGCGATAAAACGGAGTGCTTTGAGGATTACTATTTTAAGTATGAATTACAACCCGATGATATACTCTATATGGGTGATGACATACCTGATTATGAAGTAATGACTAAGACCGGATTACCTGCCTGTCCTGCTGATGCCGCTGAAGAGATAAAACAAATTTCACATTACATTTCCGACCGGAAGGGGGGAGAGGGATGCGTGCGCGATGTTATTGAACAGGTATTAAAAGTACAAAATAAATGGATGCTCGATACTGCTTTTAGCTGGTAAATCATGAAAAAAACGGTTCGGTTAACAACTGCCTTTTTAAAACTAATCAGGTTACCCAATTTGCTGATTATTATATTTACACAGTTTGTAATCAGATATACCATCGTGGAACCCCTGCTTAACAATTATGGCATTCAATTGCAATTCGGGTTTTATAATTTTTTGATGCTCACCTTTTCCGTGGCCCTCATTGCAGCTGCCGGTTATGTGATTAACGATTACTTCGATCGTAAAACCGATATTATCAATAAGCCCGGGCAGGTTATTATCGGTTGGTATATCAACCGCCGATTTGCCATGTTTATGCATGTATTACTGAATTTAATTGCCTTTGTTTTGGCGGCTTATATATCGTTTCAGATACAGATTCCTGAGTTAAGCATGGTTTTTTTAATGGTTATGGGCATTCTGTGGTTTTACTCAACCACTTACAAAAGGCAGTTTTTGATTGGGAATGTTATTGTCTCTTTTTTTGCAGGTCTGGTTCCCCTCATGGTTCTTCTTTTTGAAGTACCAGCCTTAAAAATGCATTATGGCGCTATTTTGCCACTGATCGGTGCTGATATTTCTATATTACTGGCCTGGGTAGGCGGTTTTTCGTTGTTTGCTTTTTTTAGTAATCTGGCTCGTGAGCTAATCAAGGACGCTGAGGATTACAAAGGCGATTCAGCTTATGGCAGAAATACAATGCCCGTTATTTGGGGAATTGAAAATACAAGAATGGTTATTATGGCCATTCTGGCTCTGCTAATAGCTGCAATTTTGTTTGTAAACCTGCAATATATTCAAAACCTGATATCTGTATTGTATTGCCTGGTAACATTAATTATCCCCCTTAGTTACACCAGCTATCTTGTGTGGGTAGCCAATAGCAGCAGTGGTTTTCATAAGGCGAGCACCGGATTGAAAATTGTGATGATTTTTGGCGTGTCTTATGCATTCATCGCCTATTTTTTTATTCTAAATTAATTACATTCATTATGATATTACATGAATTGGTAAACGATACTAAAATTATATTGGCATCTCAATCACCCCGCCGCCAGCATTTGTTAAAAGAATTGCAAATTCCTTTTGAAATTATAGTGCGTGATTGTGATGAAACCTATCCGGAAAACATGGAGCCTATGGATGTACCGGCATACCTGGTCAATAAAAAAAGTGAGTCGTACACCGATTTAATCGCCGATAAAACCTTAATAATTACGGCGGATACTGTTGTTATCAACGAACATTCAATAATTGGCAAACCTGAAAATGAAACCGATGCTGTCCGGCTCTTACAAACAATATCCAACAACACCCATTTGGTGGTTAGTGGTGTTTGTTTGCGAACATCTGACAAGCAAAGAGTGTTCTCTTCATTAACAAAGGTTACATTTCGACAACTTGGGCAGGATGAAATAGACTATTACATCAGACAATTCAGTCCAATGGATAAGGCGGGTGCTTATGGTATTCAGGAATGGATTGGTTTCATCGGTGTTGAAAAAATTGAAGGGTCATTCTTTAATGTTATGGGACTGCCCACCCAACAATTATATACCGAGATGTTGAACATATTGAAGTAGCAATGCAATGAGAAAATTAGTTTATCTACTGGGATTAATTTTTTTGGTAAATATCAATAGCGCCAATGCCGATGAAGGAATGTGGTTGCCTTATTTGTTAGAGGAGGGTATCATTGACTCGATGCAGGCCATGGGTCTTGAACTGGATGCAGAAGATATTTTCTCGCACGATTCATCCAGTCTGAAAGATGCAATAGTGCTTTTCGGTGGAGGGTGTACGGGTTCTTTTATTTCAAAGAAAGGATTGATACTAACCAATCATCATTGCGCACTATCAAGTATCGAAAAACTGAGTAATGATACCAGGAATTTGGTTGATAACGGATTCTGGTCACAGTCGGTCGATTATGAAATACCGGTACCCGGTTTATCGGTAAGGTTATTGAATAAGGTGGTGAATGTAACTGATCAGTTTACCGGATTGTCCGGTGAGCTGTCTCAGGCCGAAAGGGAACAATACACTGATAGTTTGGCGCGGGTAATTGAAAATAACTTTCCAACCGATACCAACCAATATGCCTCGGTTGAGGAGTTTTATTTTGGTCAGCAATTTTACTTATTTGTATACACAGTTTTTAATGATATACGACTGGTTGCTGCACCACCCATATCAACAGGTAAATTCGGGCTTGAAAAAGACAATTGGATGTGGCCACGACACACGGGCGATTTCTCAATATTCAGGGTGTATGCATCACCTGAAAACAGAGCAAATGAATATCACAGAAATAATCGGCCTTTTAAACCGGAAAACCATCTGGCAATATCTACAGATGGTATTCAAGAGAATGATTTTGTATGGGTATACGGGTTTCCCGGAAGGACCAATGAGTATTTACCGTCTGAACGCATTAAACAAATTCAGCAAAATATATTACCGAATCGGATTGCCATTAAAGAAATTAAGCTCAATGCCATAAAAGAACAGACAGAGGGCAACCACAAAGGACAAAACCAAAAAATGATTGCGCGGCAGGCAAGCCTTTCCAATGTGCTAAAAAAATATAAGGGTATGGTCGAGGGGTTAGAAGAAGCACGGGCTATTGAAATTACAAAAAACAGGGATAATGAATTAAAAAAATGGACTGATACTGCTGATAATGCTTCGGTGTATAACGGATTGGCAGAGGATATTAATTCAACTTACCAGGACTTCTATCCTTCATACATGGCTCATGACTATGCGTCAAGGGTGTTTTTGGGTACAGATTTAATGAAGCTGGCCATTCGTTTTTACCACGAAAATATGGGGGATACAGCATATTTAAGTGATTTGAATGAATCGGTTGGCAAATTCCTGGCCACATCGGATATGGTACACCAGGTTCAACTGTCAAAAAAATTACTAAAAACATATTATAACAATATTGATGAAAAATTTCATCCACCGCATTTCAGTAAAATTGATAGTGAGTTTGACGGTGAGGTAACAAGCTATATCGATTTTATTTTGGATGAATCGTTATTTACTTCAGAAGATGCACTGCTTAACCTGATGGATATGTGGACCTGGCGGGTAAAGCGTAAGTTAAAGAAAGACCCTTTATATCAGCTCACTTACGACATGGGTCAGACTTTTTGGGGGCATATCAAGCCATCTTATAATTCATACGATACACGCATCGACAGTTTACAGCGCGCGTATTTTAATATGATGAAACAGGCCTTGACCAACAGATTATTTTACCCCGATGCAAACCGTACCTTACGGCTGGCTTATGGACAGGTAAAGGGATATGGTCCGCGTGATGCTGTATATTACCACTGGCATACCAATGTATCAGGAATTGCGTATAAATGGGAGGGAGGTAATCCGGCATATCAAAAAGATGAAAAGCTAAAGAAACTAATTGATAATAAAGATTTTGGTAAATATTTCACGCAGGAAACACCGGTTTGTTTTATATCCAACACCCATACCACAGGTGGTAATTCCGGTAGTCCGGCTTTAAACGCAAAAGGCGAGCTAATAGGACTGAATTTTGATCGTAACTGGGAAGGCACCATGGCCGATTATTATTACCTGCCCGCGGTATGCAGGAATATTATGGTAAATTCCGGATATATATTATTTTTACTGGAGAAATACGGATCGTCGCACTATGTGTTGGATGAATTAACGATTCGATAAAAACAGACAATATGCCCGTAAAAAGGTTTGGTGTTTCGCTGGAAGAAGAAACCATGGAATACCTGGACAATTTTGTGAATGAAAATAATTTCCCGAACCGTTCGCAAGCCTTACGTTTTTTAATTGAGCAGTATAAGGTTGATAAGAAATGGAGCTGTAATAATATTGTTGCCGGTGCCATTGTTTTACTGTACGATCATCATAAACGGGATATCGAAAGCAAATCGACTGAACTGCAACATCAGAACCATCATTTGGTCATATCAACCCAGCACGTTCATTTGGACCATGATTTATGTCTGGAGACCATCACGGTGCGGGGAGAAGCACAAAAGCTCACACAATTAGCCGACCATTTAATATCCCTAAAGGGCGTTATACATGGCAAACTGGTCATGAGCAGGGTCAAGGATTAGAATTATGAGAGATGTCCCCCAAAATAAGCATCAATTATGCCCGAAGGGCATGCTCAATTTAGCCCTTAGTGTTTCCTGAGTGAAATGCCATTGTGCTTTTCAGGATTCAGTTTTGGCCGGTTATAATCACCATACAATACCAGGCATGAATAAATTGTGCAAACCACTGGCGCGCGAATTCAATTCGCGCGCCAAACGGCTATAAAATTTCGTTTTTATCAATACCAGCCTGTTTAAGTATGGAGAAGAAAGTACCTTTTGGGATGTCTTTATTATGCATTGGCACTACAACTCTTTTCCTTGATTTTGGGTGCAGCCAAATCTGATGGCTGCCCTTACTTCGATCAAGTTCAAACCCTTTTTTTTCAAGGATTTTAACTAATTCCTTTGGTGTAAGAGACGGAGTATTACTCATGCAGTTGCTGTGAGCGTAAGGGAATATTCCAGGGTATTGGACTCATCCGGTACAGCTTCGCCATGTTCCACCAGACTTTCAATGTACATTTCAATGGCTTCTTTTGCCATTTCTATGGCATGATCCAGGTTATCCCCATAAGTAATACATCCCGGAAGTGAAGGAACATTTACCGTATATCCTCCTTCAGGCTCCTTATTTAATAATATTCTGTATGTTAATTGTTTCATTCCAAAATTTTACTTTAAACCAAATAAACCCTTTTATCAGTACTCCGACAGGCCGATGGATTTCAACAAACAAAGCCAACGCAATCGCGCCTTTATAGTTTGTACACATTAAATTTATCTAATACAAATATAACGATTTTTAAAGAATCGATAGGAATGCCTCAATTGCCGCCAGTTTATTCCCTGCGGTTATGAAACCGCTTGGCTACATTGCAAGTGGTGGCTTACTTACTAAAATGCCATTGTGCTTTTCAGGATTCAGTTTTGGCCGATTTATTTCACAATACAATACCAGGCATGAATCAACTGTACAAGCACTGTCCATCGCGGTTTCAGAATGACAGCGAAGGAGACTTTTGGTCAGTTGCTATGTATGTAACTTTAAAGCCCTGATTGCCATAATCAGATTCATTCCGGGACATTACATTAGTTGTACAACGTTATTTTCCGCTCATCGTTCTTATTTATGGTGAAATAGTATGATTCTAAATCAATAACAGCCTTTTGCATATGTTTAAGGCAATACAATAGAAAAATCCAGCATTGCTGCATCATAAACAAACCTGCCTGACGGCAAGGCAGGGCCGGGCAAGCGTGATCACCTACTGGCTTAAAAATTACAATTTAAGGCAGATGCAGCACATGGCCGGGCACAAGCATGTAAGTTCAACGGTAATATACCAACTAAACAACCTGGATAACTTACAAAAAGAATAGAAAAGTATCATCCTTTAAATTAAAACCATATGAGTAATTTTATTGTTAACTTTGTAGAAACAAAAATTAAAGAAATGGATGTTCAGGCAGTAAAACTTCAGTTTATCGAACAATACCTGAAAGTAAACGATGAATCCATCATTGAAAAGCTGTATAATACACTAAAGGAAGAAATATCCAACAAACGACTTCCTCTTAGCGATGAAGAAAAATCAGCAATAGACAGGGGCTTGGATGATGTAAAAAACGGACGTGTGTTATCAGATGGACAAGTAAGGGATAAACTGCATAAAAAATATCCAAATCTTATTAAATGAGAAAGGAGATTTGGACGGAAACGGCCAGCTTTGAATATGATCAAAATATTGATTATGTCTTAAAAAGATGGTCAGAAAAAGAAGCTCTTAGGTTTATTGATAAAGTTGAATCAATACTCTACGACATTAAAAAGGGAACCTCAGAATATCCCTTAACAGAAAAAGGCAATGTAAGAAAATGCGTTGTCACCAAGCAAATCACATTATTTTATGAGATAGATGCGGATAATAACTTGGTGCTATTAAGTTTTTGGAACAACTATCAGGATACTGAAAGACTTGAATTCTAATCCCACGGCCACCCCAATGCCCTCCAACCAGCTTAAGCATACTAACCAAAATTTTCAAATCCTTTTCTAAAAAACCAACAGGTTAAAAACATCCTAAATGTTGAAAATATATTCCGAAAATATCATCTTTGTCCAAATTTTAGCGAATAGCTTATTAGAAAATATTAGCAATGAGTAAACTTAAAAATATCCTTTTTTCCTTTCAATTAACAGCCATCATACTGTTTATATTTGCCGTTTCAATTGGTACCGCAACATTTATTGAAAATGACTTTGGAATACCTACCTCCTGGGCAGTTGTGTACGATGCGTTGTGGTTTGAGATTATGTTGGCGTTGGGTTGTGTAAATATGATCGGGGTTATTTTCCGGTATCGCCTGTACCACAGAAGCAAACTCACCATTTTTGTATTTCACATCGCATTTATTGTTATTTTAATAGGGGCGGGGATTACCCGTTATTTTGGATTTACGGGTGTAATGCCTATTCGTGAAGGCAAATCCTCTAATGTTGTATTGTCTGATCAGACTTATGTAAAGATTAAGTTAATTGACGGGCCTGATTCACTTCAAAAATATTATCCGGTGAATTTTAATAACCTGCTGAAACCGAAATTTTCAAAGGATTTGTCTATTAATGACAAAGAAGTAACAGTAACGGTGAGAAATTTCGCAGCCAATGCAGCCAAAAAACCGGAGCCTGTTGAGAACGGTAAGCCTGTTATACAAATGATACGGGCAGGTAACCAGGGGCGGGTGTCGTTTATCATGGAGCATGGCGATACCCGACGGTTTAATAATAAAATGATCAGTTTTGGCCACGAAAATGAAAATGCCTCCATACAGATTGTCCATAAGAATGAGGCGGTGTGGATTAAATCAGAAAATCCCATAACCAGGATGAGCATGATGACCCAACAAACAGATACATTACCCCCCGATTCGCTGCATCATTTTGTTCCACGTGCTCTTTACAGTGTTGGAAGCGAAAAGTTAGTGATGCAAAACTTTATATCATCCGGGACAGTAATTCCCAAAACAATTGAGGATGATGATAATCAGCAATTGCCCGACGGCGTTCAATTTGAAATTAGCCATGCAAATAAATCGGAATTGGTTACCGTATGGGGTGCGAAAAATACCATGGCACCTGCTGCGGATATAAACTTTGAGGACGTAAAAGCCTCGTTTGCTTATGGCGCTAAAGAAGTTACATTGCCATTCAGAATCAAACTGAATGATTTTATCCTGAAACGTTATCCGGGATCAAACAGCCCCTCATGGTTCGAAAGTAAAGTAGAGCTTATTGATAAAAAGGAAGGCTACCATGAAAAAAAACGCATCTACATGAATAACATACTGAAATACAAGGGATATCGCTTTTATCAAAGCTCTTATGATACCGATGAGCTGGGAACGGTTTTATCGGTGAATAAAGACTGGCTGGGAACCATCATTTCATATCTGGGATATACCATGTTAACAGTTGGATTTATCTTAAGTATATTTAATAAAAACAGTCGATTTACCGGACTGGCCAAAAAAGTACAACGCCTGAAAAATGCCAAAATGACGATTCTTTTGGTGGGACTGTTGGCCATTACCTCGGTTGCAAAAACACAGGAACGGGACTCAGCAATGGTGGTAGATGCCGAACATGCCCGTAAATTTGGTGAATTATTGGTGCAGGATAACGGTGGCCGTATAAAACCTGTGAATTCAATGAGTTCAGAAGTGTTACGGAAAATATCCAGAAAAATATCGGTGGAAGGACTTAACGCCGATCAGGTATTGTTGGGAATCCTGATTGATCCGGCTTACTGGCAGGACCAACCTATTATAAAGGTATCGCACGACCGGTTAAAGGAAATTTTAAATACGGACGACAAATTTGTTGCTTTCAATGATGTATTTAAATCCGAAAAGGAAGGCTTTTACCTGCTGTCCGATTATGTGAATCAGGCCTATCAGAAAAGAGCAGCCATGCGAAGCAAATTCGACACTGAGGTAATGAAAGTTGATGAGCGGATAAACATATTTTTTCTGACAATGCGCGCTGATCTGATGAAGATATTCCCGATTCCCAAAGACCCAAATAACAAATGGGTAGCACCAAACAAAGTTGATCAGATACATTCGGATGATACAGTGTTTGTTGATAACATATTTACGTATTACCTGCAAACGGTGGAACAGGGTGTTCGTACCGGCGATTATGCCGATGCCGATACCCTGTTGTATGCAATGAAATTGTATCAGAACAAATATGCAGGTGATATCCTGCCCCCGCAGCAAAAAATTGACATGGAAATATGGTACAACAAAGCCAATCCTTTTCAAACCATTAGCAAGTATTACGGGGTTGTTGGGTTTATTTTGCTGATTTTATTATTTATCCACGTATTCAACCCGAAAGTAAGACTGTACAACCTGGTAAAAATATTAAAAGCAGCCGTATTTCTTATTTTTATTGCTCATACATTGGGACTTGCCCTGCGCTGGTATATTTCAGGTCATGCACCGTGGAGTAACGGATACGAGTCAATGATCTATATATCCTGGGCTACCGTGCTGGCAGGCTTTGTATTCTCAAAAAAATCACCCATAACCGTTGCAGCAACTGCATTGCTTGCCTTTATAACGCTACACGTAGCGCATTTAAGCTGGATGGACCCCGAAATTACCAATTTAGTGCCCGTATTAAAATCCTATTGGTTGGTTATACATGTGGCTATTATTACTGCAAGTTATGGATTTTTGGCGCTGGGTGCTTTGATGGCATTTCTTAACCTAATTATCATGTTTTTCCAGAATCAAAAGCAATATCAACAAACCAATTATACCATCAATGAATTGTCTTCCATCATTGAAATGACCTTAACCATTGGTTTATACATGCTCACCATTGGCACTTTCCTGGGAGGTGTATGGGCAAATGAATCATGGGGACGTTATTGGGCCTGGGACCCCAAAGAAACATGGGCGCTGGTTTCCATACTGGTGTATGCGTTTATTTTGCACATGCGTTTTGTGCCGGGTTTACAAGGCCGATTTCTGTTTAACTTTATGTCGCTTATAGGATTTAGCTCAATTATAATGACCTATTTTGGTGTGAATTACTACCTTTCGGGATTACATTCCTATGCCAAAGGCGATCCATTACCGGTGCCAGATTTTGTCTATTACACTTTAATCATTATCATTACCATTGCCACATTGGCTTATGTCAATCAGTATAACCTTAATAAAAAGCGTATTAATAAAGATGAATAAATATTTTTTTGGGTTCTTGTTGGTTTGTTTATGCACTGCTCCGCTATTTGCCAGGGATTATGGCATTGTTGAAAAGCAAGGAGTGTATTTACCCGGTGATGTTTATGTATTCAGGCAGGAAGGTGAAAAATTTCCGTTGAAGTCTTATATCGATAAACCTACACTGATAACATTCAGTTACTTTCATTGCCCGGGATTGTGCCCGGATTTGCATGAGGGGATTGCCGAAATAATTCAGAAGACGGACAGTGTGATTGGCATTGATTATCAGATCATTTCCATTAGCATCGATACAACTGATTTAATTGAATATGGCATGGAAATGAAAGATAGTTTAATTAAAAAATATGATATTCCGGAAGCAGGCGAAGAATGGCAGGTTTTTTTAATTGATCAGCGTTCTTTAATGGCCTTAACCGAAAGCGTAGGATATTCTTTCCGAACCGATCAGAATGATATAATACATCCGGTGGTATCCATTATGGTTTCCCCTGAGGGTATGGTAAGTCAATATTTTTATGGTACCTGGTTTTTACCCTGGCATTTCCAACAGGCTATTCAGATAGCCGGAAATGAGGAAACGGCAGCATCCAGGATTAAAACAGTAAAATATTGTTATAATTTTGAACCGGAAGAAAATACCATTGTACGGCAAATCGCCGTATTTAGCGGGATATCCATGCTTTTAATGGTCATCCTGTTTTATGTGTATCTCATGGCTACCAGAAGGAAGAAAGAAATATAATGACATACGCTACTTTGACACCCAAACAGTACATCAAAATAATATCAGAATTAAGCAAAGTACGCATTACATTTGCTGTATCATTAACTACACTAACCGGATATATATTGGCAAGTCGGTCTATTGGCACCGCCATTATACTGCCTACACTGGGTATTTTCTTGTTGGCCTGTTCATCATCGGTCATTAATCATTTACAGGAATATCCTTTTGATGCGCGTATGCAACGTACCAGAATGCGACCGCTACCGGCTGGCATAATATCTGTTCAGTTTGCGGTTATTCTCTCTTTTATCGAAGGTGTGCTTGGCGGTTTGTTGCTCTATGTTTCGGCCGGTCTTACCGCATTTCTGCTGGGTATGTTGGCGTTGATCTGGTACAACCTGGTATACACCAGATTAAAACGGGTATTGGCCAACGCCGTTGTTCCGGGCTCGCTTATCGGTGCCATTCCGCCATTGGTTGGATGGGTTGCTGCCGGTAAATCTATTTGGGTTTTTGATGCCATGTACATGGCCCTTTTCTTTTTTATCTGGCAAATACCCCATTTTTATCTGTTAAGCATTAAATACAGCAGCGAATACGAACAAGCAGGATATCCAACCTTGTTGCAACATTTCTCTGAAAAACAGCTAAGGACTATTATTTACATCTGGATTATTGTTACCTCCGTTTTTTCGGTAGGATTTTATTTTTTAACCGATGTACTGAATAACAACATAGTTACGTTTATTCTGGCTGTTTTCAGTATCTGGTTTATTTTTACAACACGCAGGCTCATTCAGTTTAAAATCCCGTTTTCACCGGGAAAATACTTTATGAAAATCAATTATTATGTGTTAACGGTAATTGTGTTACTAATAATTGGCGGCCTCATTTAGAATTACCATATCGGATTTGGTAACCTAAATCTGGATAATGAACTTTTTTTATAACATATCTTTGAATCTTCTGCTTTTTTTGCGAAATTATTTAATAGGTGAATGCGGATAATCAATTATAATTTCATTACATCGAAATATAAATCGTTAGATATGATATAATTATCAACATACAAAAGACGCAGTATATTTACTTTCTGAAAATTATAATTAACATTTTTTCATCAATGATAACCTATTGCTGCTTCATTTTTCGTAATTTAAGGTTTTCTTAATTGTCAAACATAAATGCTTATTAAATGAAAGGGAATTTCCTACTATTGCTTTTTGTTGTTTCCACTATAGGTTACGCTTTTGCCAATGAAAAGAACTACCGTTTTGTTAAATATACAGATGAAGAAGGGCTATCAAGCCAACAAATCACCTGTATAAAACAGGATACATCAGGTTTTATTTGGGTGGGAACCAATGATGGATTGAATAAATTTGATGGATACACTTTTAAGGTATACCGCCCCGTTAGAACGGATGCCAACAGTTTGGCAGGTAATATAGTTCATTTTCTTGAAATGGATAACAAGGGAAGACTATGGGTAGGTACTAACATGGGACTGGCAATGTACAATCCGGTCATGGATCATTTTAACTATCATATATTACGATTTGCCTCCGCCGGTTGCACCGCATTTATGCACGACGATAAAGGTAATTTCTGGGTGGCTTTACAGGGGGATGGGATTCATATTTATGATTCCGCTTATAGACAAAAAATGGTATTGAATCCCGAAAATGGCTTTGATTGGTTAAAATCATTAAGAATAAATGATATCAACCAGGATAAACAGGGGGTTATATGGTTATCTACTTCACAGGGTTTGTATAAATATGATCCGGGTAATGAAGCGCATGAATTGCTTCCGATAAAAGGTGAATCGGGTGAACCGGCTGAGGTCTTATCAACCTATTCCGATAGCCGGGATATTTTATGGTTATCAACCAGCCAGGGATTGTATTATTTAGAAAGTGGAAGATCGTGGTTACAAAAAGCTAATTTAGGTATTAACGCTGTATCAAAAGGGCAAAAAACTGTCCATCAAGTTATTGAAGATGAAAACGGAATGATTTGGATTCCTTGTGGAGATGGTAAACTGGCGCGTTATAACCCAAAAAATCAATCAGTTAAATTAATTAAGCATAATAATCAACAGGATGCGGGAATTGCTGACGGTGTTCATCAATTTATTGAGTATGATCACCAGGGGAATATCTGGGTAGGCGGTTTAAATACCAACCTTAACTTGTTACAAAAGGATTTTTATAACTTCAGTGTCGTACGAAAATCAACCGATACGGACAACACCATCAGAGGTAATGCAATAAATTGCTTTACTCATGATTCGCTCGGCCATATATGGATAGCGACCAATGGTGGCGGTATTGATCTATGGCAAAAAAATACCATGTCATTTACCCATGTCAATCCACTTGCAGATGAATCTGACTCATTGATGAACAATCCTGTTATAAGCGCCCTTTATACCGATAGTTATGGTCGCGTTTGGTGTGGCGGTAATGGTATCGGAGTAGGCTATTTTGATAATAACAACACCTATTACCCGGTGGTATTGGATACCGGCGAAACCCAATCCTCGGGTATTTATGATGTAAGGGGGTTTATAGAAGACAACGAGGGCATTATGTGGTACATAACATATGGTGCCGGACTCTTTCAGATTGATCCTTTTAGTATGCAGGTCGTTAATAATTACAAAGCTGAAGATAATGAGGTTAACAATAAGTTAATCAGCAATTATGGGCTGCAAATACATTGTGATAATCAGGGACGAATATGGATTGGCACCCTAAACGGTTTAAGTATCTATGATCCGAAACTAAACAGGTTCACCAATTATCAGTTTACACCGGACGATGCAAATTCAATACCCGGTAAAATGGTGAATGCTTTCTGCGAAACCAATGACGGAACTATGTGGATAGGAACCGATGGTGGATTGAGCAGGTTCAATCCATTATCAGACCAATTCATCAGTTATACCTATCGTGATGGTTTACCGAATAATATCATTCGGGGAATCCTGGAAGCTGATGACGGCCAGTTATGGATATCTACCTCAGCCGGCCTGTCACAATTCAATCCGGTCGCCAAAACATTTAAAAACTATAGTAAAAAAGATGGTTTAGCGGGCAACGAATTTATGCCAGGTGCAGCAATAAAAATATCCGGTAACGAATTACTGTTTGGTGGTCTCAATGGCATTACCTTTTTCAATTCATCAAATACGGGCAGTAATCCATATTATCCTAAGGTATATTTAACCGCCTTTAAGTTATCAAACCGGGAAGTGAATTATGGTAGCAGCAAATACCTTAACAAATTTGTACAGTACCAGGAGCGTATCAAATTGCCATACAGGGAAAATGTAATTACAATCGACTATGTGGGCATTAATTATGTACAGCCCGAGGGTACCATGTACAGGTATAAAATGGAAGGGTTTGATAAGAAATGGCAGGAGGCCGGAAATAAACGTTCGGCTACCTATACCAATCTGGGACCCGGTAAATATACTTTTCAGGTAATTGCTGGCAATAAAGATGGTGTATGGAATAATACAGGTGCATCTGTTCAATTTAAAATCCGCCCACCCTGGTATCGTTCAACCGTTTTTTACCTATTTATTGCAATTACAATTGCCGGATTGCTGTATGCTTTTTACAAATACAGAGAAAGAATGGTACAACGTGATAAGCTAAACCTCGAACAGCAAATCCGTAAAGGAGAACAAGAACTTGAAAAACAGAAAGCCACACTGGCCGAACAGCAGGAAGAGTTGAAGAAACGCGATGAAGAAGAAAAGGAAATGCGTTTTATTGCGCAGGGAATAGCCAAATTTTCGGATATCATCTCAACCTACCAGAATGACCTTGATGCTCTTGGGCAAAAAACGATTACCGAACTGGTGGATTATGTTGATGGTAATATGGGGGTGATATATATGCTTAATACGGAAGATGAGCAAAATAAATACCTTGAATTGAAAGGAACGTATGCAGCGGATAAAAAACAAATAGAAAATCATCAATACCAAATTGGTGAAGGGTATGTCGGAGCCTGCTTTCAGGATGGCGAAATAATTATACCCGACGCAATACCTGATGATTATATGGCCATGGAATCGGGATTGGGTGAGGGCAAAGTATCTGAATTGTACCTGATACCCATAAAGCAAAACGAAACCGTTGAAGGTGTTATAGAGATTGGATCGTTTAAAAAAATTGAGGATTATAAATTGCGATTTGTTGAAAAAATTGCAGAGAACATCACATCGGTCATAACCATCACCAAATCGGCAGATAAAGCTCAATTAATGCTTGATCGTTCCAATCAACAAGCAGAAGAACTGCGTGCACAGGAGGAAGAATTAAGACAAAACCTGGAAGAAATGCAGGCTACACAGGATGAACTGCAACGTAAAATGGACGAAAATGAACGTATGCAGCACGACCTTAAAAAGGAAAAGGCATTACTCGATGCTATGTTGGATAATTTACCGGATAATATTTATTTTAAAGACCTGGAATGTAAATTCATCAGGGTTAGTAAATCAATGATGCAGGCAAAGGGAGTTAATAACATGCAGGAGTTAATAGGTAAATCAGATTTCGACTTTCATGATCAGGAATCAGCCCAAATAAAATTCGATGAGGAGCAGAAGATCATTCAATCTGAAGAAGGCGTTTATGATTTGATTGAACATGACGTATTGGATGAAAGTGGCATTGATGTCTGGGTATCTACAACAAAACTACCTTTTTACAATAAAGACGGAAATGTTATAGGTACTTTTGGTATATCAAGGGATGTTACCAGACTTAAAACGGCTGAAATAAATGCCCTGAAAAATGCCGAAGCCATGCAACAGCAGGAAGAAGAATTGCGACAAAATCTGGAAGAAATGCAAACCACTCAGGAGGAATTGCATCACCGCATGGAAATGAATAAAAAAATACAAGAAAAGTTGAATTATGAAAAAGCACTGCTCGATGCTATTTTAGAACATCTGCCTGATAATATCTATTTTAAAGACATCAATAGTAAGTTTTTACGTGTAAGTAAATCAATGTTAAAAACCAAAGGGATTAATAAATATGAGGATATTATCGGTAAGTCTGATTTTGATTTTCATGACAAAGAAGCAGCTCAAAAAAAATACAGCGAGGAACAAAAAATCATTAAAACCAAAAAAGGCGTTATTAATTTGGTAGAGCATGATGTGGTTTCTGCCGGTGAGGAAAAGTGGGTTTCTACAACAAAACTACCCTTTTACGACAAAGACGGTAAAGTAATAGGCACATTTGGCATATCCAAAGATATTACCGAATTTAAAAAGAATAAATCATAAGGAGTAGAATTTCATCATTTATATTGATCCGGATAAATGATGCGTAACATATTCACAAATAATATTTAAAGATGATTTACTACATATTTATTTGAAATATATTAATTTTGCTATTCAATTTTTAGCATGCACAATAATCGAACATTCATATTTTAAAAGTGTTCAACATGCATATAATTTAACAGAAGGGAAGATATGGCCTCGGAATATGTTTTGGAAAAAGAAAAAATACATAAGTTAATAGGCATACGTCATTTAACAACAAGCACTTATGTGTTGCGATTCGATAAAAAATCACTCGATTTTAAGGCCGGACAGTATATAACTGTCGGTAAATTTAATGTTGAACCACGCCAATACTCGGTGTATAGCCCCAATAACGTGGAATACCTGGAGGTGCTTATCAAGGAAGTAGAAGATGGCAAGGTATCCAGGCAGTTAAAATATTGCAAACCGGGTGATAACCTGGTGGTCGATGGGCCATTCGGCCATTTTATTATCAAGGATGAGCACATTGAGCAGCATAAAAAATTTCTTTTCATTGGTACCGGTACAGGTATATCACCTTTTCATAGTTTTGTGGGTTCCTATCCAAATCTGAATTATCAACTTATTCATGGCGTTCATTATGGTGAGGAAGCGTATGAAAAAGACTTTTTTGATCCTGACAGGATGGTGGTATGTACCTCAAAAGACCAACAAGGCGATTTTGCAGGCCGGGTTACTGATTATTTGAAGAATCAGGAGATTGTTAATGAAACGGAAGTATATTTGTGCGGAAATTCCGAAATGATACTGGATGTGTTTGATATTCTGGAAAACAAAGGTTTTCCTACTGAACAAATCCATACAGAAGTTTATTTTTAGATTTTTTATAGCTTCGGTGTTATGAAATACCATTTGTTGACATTGGGATGCCAGATGAATAAATCTGACAGTGAGCGGGTAAGCGCTGTATTGGAAGAAATGGGATATGCACCTGTTGAAAATGAAGAAGAAGCCAATTTATTGGGTATATTGGCCTGCTCCGTTCGACAAAAATCGATCGATAAAGTATATTCCAAAATTCATAAATGGAATAAAGCCAAAAATCATCGCCATTTAATCACCTTTGTATCCGGTTGTGTGTTACCGGCTGATCGGGAAAAGTTTCTGAAACTTTTTGATATGGTGTTTCAAATGGGTGAATTACCCAAATTACCGGATATGATCCGTCAGTATGGTGTGGGCAATGGTATGAATTTTAACCTGCCAAATGGCGCCACTGATGATTCAAAAAAGGATGAAACGTTTAATCCGGTCGAGTTAAACGGTGAACCGGTTAAAAAATCTTTAAAAGGCACATTATTAGCACCCGGAGCAATAAAACCATTTTGGAATATTAAACCGCAATACCAATCATCTTTTGAAGCCTACATACCTATACAAAATGGCTGCGATAAGTTTTGTACTTTCTGTGCTGTTCCTTATACACGCGGCCGCGAAATTTCAAGGCCATCCGAAGACATTCTGAATGAATTCGAAAATCTATTAGACCAGGGATACAAGGTTATTACCCTGCTGGGACAAAATGTAAACTCTTATGGCAAAGACAAAAATGGTGATGAAATATCATTTGCTGAATTGTTGGAGCTGATTGGAAAGAAAGGTATGGAGAAAAACGCTGATGCCTGGGTGTATTTCACATCTCCCCATCCCAGAGATATGACCAACGATGTAATTGATGTGATTGCTACATATCCTGTTCTGGCCAATCAGATACATTTGCCATTGCAGTCGGGTGATGACAAAGTACTGATAAAAATGAACCGCAACCATAATGTGGCTAAATTTAGGGAAATTGTTGAATACATTCGGGAGAAATTACCCACAGCCACTTTATTTACGGATATTATTGTTGGCTTTACAGGCGAAACTGACGACCAATTTGACAATACTGTTAAGGCTATCAATGAATTTGCATTTAATATGGCCTATATTGCTAAATACTCACCCAGGCCAGGTGCAACCTCCTATAAATGGGATGATGATGTTCCCAACGAAACTAAAAAAGAGCGCCTGCACACACTTACATCCCATCTGAAAAAACATACGGCGGCCTATAACAAATCGCTGTATGGCCAAAAGTTAAAAGTGTTAGTGACCGGATACGATGCCAAAAAGCAATGTCTCTCAGCCCTTACCGAAGGCAGGATCAATATTCGAATTCCTCTTGATGAACCGGGTTGGGTCGGTGAATTCAAAGAAGTAGTTGTATCCGGGTACACTGATTTTTCATTGGAGGGCCTACCGGAAGCCATTCGCGAACACGCGATTTAATTTTAAATGGATATCGGATTATTTTCCTAATAATAGAAAAACTGAAAAATGAACACCTTAAATTCCCCTCTTGAGAGGGGGGTCAGAGGTGTGTTATGATAAAAATGCAGTTCATTTTACAGTTTTTCGGTATAAAATCCGATAGTCATATAATTTTATTATTCATATTCCAATATCTTTTATTCCAATATTGCCAATCGTGATATTGTTTAAATTGTTGTATTCCAGACTGTAATAAAACAAACGATTTTTTATTGTTAAGTGAACATCTTTTACAGGTGATCATGGTCATCTTTTTGGTTTAAGCTATATCACTTTAGGTGGGTAGTGCTTCTCATCGCAAATACACCAACTAACGGTAGCCATTCGCGTAAATATTATCAGAAACAAACATAAACCAAAGACGATGAGAACAACATTATTAATAGCAGCAATTTTAATGGCCATCACAAGCCTTATAAAAGCTCAGGAGCTTGATAATGAAGCAAACGCAAGCTACGGCATAGCAATGTCTCAAAATCATACCGGTAGTGGTCATGGATCGAATGTGGCATTAAGCACAAACGTACGTAAGGCCAACAAAACACTTGAAGTGGGTGCTATTTTTAATGATGAGGAAAACAGAATATCTGGTGCGGATATTAAATACAAGGTGTTTTTAGGTACACCCAATGAATTTGTTTACAAAAGCCGAAAGGTGAAAACATTTTTCCAATACAATTGCATGTACCAGAAACGTACAACCGAAAAAAACATGGATTTAGCCGGCAATTTTAAATCAACCGGTGAATCACCGACAATGGAAGGTGAAGTATCTACCATCGAGCATTATGTGGGAATAGGAATGCAGGTGAAGTTGATGAACAGAATGCACCTTGAAGGTAGCATGGGAGCAGGAGGATATATTGGTTCAGTAAAGCATGATGAGGGGGGAGCGAGAATTACTAACCAGTCCAAAAATGGTGGATACACACTTTCCTTTAAAATAGGAGTAGGATACGCATTTAATTAAGAATTTGGTTTCCATGTGCTTGTAGGTTGTTTGGTTTCTAACCTCCGGAGTAATTCGGAGGTTTTTTTATGCCTCAACTTTTATTTCTTGCCTATTGGTTTTATTTCTGATGACCAGAGAATAGGAGATTTGAGATTAATAATTCCTTAATCCCGGGGCATTCTTTATTGGATACATGCATACATGTTTAAGTATCTTTATGTTGAAAAGCCCTGACCTCCCTAAAAAAATTCTTGAAAAAATTGGTTAACACCGCATCGTGTATTAATTCAATGCTGCGTTTTTCAACGTTAAAAATATTGGCCTTGTTGGTAACCAATTCTTTAAGATAGTTTAATACCCCGATATGTCCAACAAAGTAAAATGATTTATAACCTGTCGTCTGCAATTCATTACGGAGATTTAGAAAGAATTCTTTACCTAATTCATATCGGCTTGTATGCTTTTTAATAAGGCCCGGAAGGGTATTGCTTTTGAGTTGAAAATGGTTGTACCGGTTTTTTAAATTTTTGAGTATGGATTCGTGCAATTGAAAGGGTTCTATCCCACGCAATAAATATACTTCTATATATCGATATACACCAATATATCCGAAAGCTTCGAGATCATCAGCCAGGGTTAATATGTGATATGGTGTGGTAACACTGTTATCATTGGTGTTATAATTTTTATTATCATGATTTTTAATGGCAAATAATATTTCATCAACTCCGGCGGGCTTGATTTTATATTTATTGATAAACTCCTGAAACATTATTGCACTCTCGTGGCCATGTTTTATGCCCACCGTTTCTGACATACCCAGGTCATGGAACATTACTGACCAGAATGTTTGTTCTATTATTTCGGGTTTTATTTGTTGGGTTTTATTATATATACAATTCAGTATCTGCTTACTGATTTGCCACACACGGATATGGTGGGTAAAATCATGTGAGGGTAAATAGGTGCCTTTAAATGCGGTTTCAAAATAGTTGCCAATATCCGGAAACCATTTTTCTTCAAGAACTTTATATTGTTCACGTGGGGTTTCCATGTAAATTAACTAACCAGACTAATCTTCATGACATTGGTATTCCCCCTCTCCCGCATAGGGATGCTGCCTACAAAAACGAGCACATCGTTTTCTTTCACAAATCCATGTGACTTAAGTATTTCTATGGCATGATGGATGGCATCGTTAATACTGGACTCGGGTTCCAGGAAAAAGGCAGAAACACCATATAAAATGGAAAGTTGGGTTAATAGATGTTTGGCGGGGGTAAAAACAAATATTCTTGAATTGGGGCGGTGGCTGGCAATCCGGAATGCCGAACTACCCGTAAATGTAAATACTACAATGGCAGATGCATTGGTTGTGTCAGCCATTTTACAAGCATTGTAACAGATCGAAGCCGGCAAGTAAGCCAGTCCGTCCGGATCCGGCTTGTAATCATATTTTTTCTGAAAACCTTTTCCTTCTGTGGCTGTAATAACACGTTGCATGCTTTTAATTACATCAACCGGGTATTTACCCACTGATGTTTCACCGCTTAGCATGAGTGTATCCGCACTGTCAACCACTGCATTGGCCACATCGTTCGCTTCTGCACGGGTAGGCCTGAAGTTGGTAATCATGCTCTCCATCATCTGGGTAGCGATAATAACCGGTTTACATTGGCTGATACTTTTATCTACCAGTTGCTTTTGGATCATCGGTACCTGGTCAAATGGAATCTCAACACCCAAATCACCCCTGGCAATCATTATGGCATCAGTAGCTTCAATTATTTGATCTATGTCATTTAGGGCTTCAGGCTTTTCAATTTTGGCCACTATCCGTGTGTTCTTTTTCTTTTTGCGGATAACATCTTTTAAATCCAAAATATCAGTAACTTTTCTTACAAATGATAAGGCAATCCAATCCACATCAAAATCAAGTATAAAATTGACATCGCTAATATCTTTTTCCGTTAAACTGGGCAGGGATATCTTAGTATTCGGTAAATTTACACCTTTACGGGATGACAAGATTCCACCGCTAATAATTTTGGTTACCACTTCATCCTTTAAATTGGTTTTCACCACCTGAAGTTTTAATTTGCCATCATCAACCAAAATTATGTCATCCACCTCCACATCAATGGGTAAATTTTCATAGCTCATATAAACCTGTTCGGCGTTCCCTTTGCATTCCTTCGTGGTGAAAACAAGTTCGTTCCCTTCAATCAATTCTACGCCATTATTTTCCACCTCGCCAACACGTAGTTTTGGCCCCTGCAAATCAGCCAGCAGGGCAACATTTGTATTCAATTCATTATTGAGCTGACGCACCAGTTTTATTACTTCAGCATGGTCTTTTTGCTTGCCATGTGAGAAATTTAATCGGCAAACATCAATACCTTCATGGATCATTTTTCTTAGAACTTCCTTTGAACTACAAGCCGGGCCTATGGTGGCAATTATTTTGGTTTGGGAGTGGTTAATATCAATCATATTCCTGTTTATCTTTTTTTTAAAGATAGTAAGCATTCTTTAATGTAAAGGATTTTATTGCGAATTAAATTAAAATGAACAGCAAATAAACAATGATTCTTTAAATACAATAGCCTATATACTTTTTAACGAGAGTAATCAAAAAGCCGTAACCGGCAGAGCGATTGAAGAAACAGTTAGTCATTTTTTCTATTTCCCGTTCGATTTTTCACTGAATTTTTTGCCCTGGAGCTTATTGATCGTGTTGTTGTTTGTAAATAAAAATTGGCAAAGCCTGTTTAAACATCCTTTTTATAAATTCATGCTATTTATTTTTGTTAGTAATATTATAATTTACTGGTTATCACCGGGTGTTTTTCCGCGATATTTAATCATGTTCCTACCGATTTATTTTATGTTTTTGTTTTCCGCATATTTATCCGAAATGGACAATTGGTATGTGAAAAGGATATTCGATAGCATCATATTGTTATTTCTTGTACTCTTTTTATCGGCATCTTTTGTATTTTGGTTCAACCCGGAATTTTCCTTTATCCCTCAGAAATTCCCGAGGGTGTTAAGCATTCTGATATTGGCATTATTGAGTTTGGTGTTGTTTATTCGATTTCCAAAATATCGTGTATTGGTACTGATTATTGGTCTTTTATCGGCCCGAATAGGTTTTAACCTTTTTGTATTACCTCACAGATACAACGAAACATGGTTGGTGAAAAGCGAAAACAGTGCCATTGAAATTGCTGAGAAAACCAAAGGTGAGACATTGTATGTATTGGATGATCCTTCTATTTATCATCAGGAGGCGAAATTAATCAAAGATATGACATTGTTTTATCTGCAACGAGCCAGAGGGGCTGTTGTACCATTGAAAAGTAAAATCGGTAATGACGGATATTATATCGTACCATTCGACTCACTGGTAAATAAGAGATATTCTTTATTAGATACGCTTTACATTAAAAGTAGTCAGCTTTATCCGGTAGTAAAGTTTGAAGAATAGCTTGCAATTTTGAATCATTTCAAATTACTGTTATTTAAATAACAACATGGTTTTTATTTGTATCTTTAGGTGGTAAATCTGAGGAGCGGGCAATGCCTACTTTAAAGAGTACCTGATATAATTTACTAATCCGGAAGAATTCTCTTATGGAAAAGCGAATAGGCAGTATCCTTATATTGATTAACGACAGCCAGATGGCATCAGCGGTTAATCAGGTGCTTACCAGGCATGCACCCATCATCTTGGGCAGACAGGGCTTACCATTGCATTACAAGGGAATAAACATAATTTCATTAATTGTGGAAGGTGAAGTGGAAGAAATCAATTCACTTTCCGGACAACTCGGTAGAATTTCTCAGGTACAGGTGAAGACGGTTATGGCCAAACCTCAGGCAAACGATCAGAACAAAACAGTAACTGTATGAAATTCACACCGGAAAGATATACCATTGAAGATATTCCTGAAAAACCGTTTATTCATATCGGCGAAATTTGGGATGCGTTAAACAACCAGATTCCTGACAAAAAGCAGGTGGAAGCAATTATCCAAAAATCACTGGATAAAAACAGGCTTAACATGCAGGAAGTGGCTGCACTTATAAATGTGCAGGACCCTGAACTGATTGAGCGGATAAAAGATGGTGCCAGGGAATTAAAAGAAAAAGTTTATGGCAATCGTATAGTACTTTTTGCGCCATTGTATGTGGGGAATAGATGTACCAATAACTGTTCCTACTGTGGTTTTCGTACTTCCAATAAGGAAGCAGTTCGTAAAACATTGGCGGGTGATGAAATCCG
The DNA here is from genome assembly GCA_009908855.1 of Bacteroidota bacterium. Lineage (GTDB taxonomy): Bacteria > Bacteroidota > Bacteroidia > Bacteroidales > JAAAOM01 > JAAAOM01. Next base: position 854 of record JAAAOM010000025.1, on the reverse strand, counting down.
GGCAGAAGTAGAGGCGCTGGAAGCACACGGACAAAAACGATTGATTTTGGTATTTGGCGAACATCCGCAATATGATGCTAATTTTATTGCCAATACCGTGCAGCAGGTATATACTACTAAAAAAGGGAATGGCGAGATTAGAAGGGTTAATATCAATGCTGCACCGCTTAGCAAAGAAGGTTTTAAGATAGTGCAACAAGCTGGCATCGGAACCTATCAAATCTTTCAGGAAACTTATCATCCGGATGCATACAAGTGGTATCATTTAGGAGGTCGAAAAAGCAATTATAACAACCGGCTGGTTTCACTGGATCGTGCCCAGGAAGCATTGCTTGATGATGTGGGTATAGGCGCATTGTTTGGTTTGTATGACTGGCGATTTGAGGTGCTCGCCATGATGCGCCATGTGAACCATTTGGAGGCTTGTTACAACATTGGCCCTCACACTATTTCATTTCCACGATTAAAAGAATCATCATCGGGCATAATCAATCCGAAGTTTGCCGTGTCCGATGAAGAATTTACCAGATTAGTGGCCATCATTCGACTGGCTGTGCCGTATACAGGACTCATTTTAACGGCCCGGGAAAATGCAGCTATCCGTAAGGAGGTATTGCAGTTTGGGGTATCCCAAATTGACGGGGGGACCAAAATCGAATTGGGCAGTTACAAGGATGCAATGGCTCGTGAACAAGACCTGAAACGTGAACAATTCAGGATTGGTGATAACCGGTCGCTCAACGAAGTGATTGATGAATTGCTCGATGGTAACTATATGCCCTCATTTTGTACCGCCTGCTACCGTAAAGGAAGAACCGGTGAGCATTTTATGGAATTTTCGGTACCCGGGTTTA
>JAAAOM010000003.1 GCA_009908855.1 Bacteroidota bacterium | reverse complement strand
TTTGTAATGCCTATTTTTGTTATCTTTATACCCATAAAAGATGTTCTTGTTCACTTAAAAAGTGATGTGTTATTTTTTTGTTTTATCACCTATAAGGTATTCATTAACAATTTGTTAAGCAAGACATCTTTTATTTTTTTTTGAACAAATCGCTCAACTTAGGTATAAATCATTTTAGCATAGCACAGTGTAGTGAATACTACGCTGATTTACGTTTTAATTGGAATGTGATCGGAAATATCATTCCCAAAATACCCAAGAAAAAAGTACCAGAACTTAGATTCAGAATTTATATTTGTTTCAACCATGTTTCAACCAGTCATAAAAACAAAAGCCCTGCGTTTCTGCAAGGCCTTGTTATTTCCTGTGGGCGATGATGGATTCGAACCATCGACCCCCTGCTTGTAAGGCAGGTGCTCTGAACCAGCTGAGCTAATCGCCCGTATTGTATCATTTGTAGATACTCCTTTTTTGAATAAGGCGGTGCAAATATAGCAGAGAAAATAATTATTCCAAAATGATATTTACATTTTTTTAAGCTTCAATATATCCGCTACTAAAAATGAACTACCACCAATAAATAAAACATCCTCACTTCCTGCCTTCAACAGGGAAAGCTGAAATGCTTCTTGTGGTTCCGGAATCGTTTCACCAATCAACCCGACCGTAAGGGCCTTGGAGGCCAGCTCATCTGCAGGCATCGCTCGTTCAACAGACGACTGTGTAAATAGATAATTCCAATCCCCGGGAAAAAGCTTTAGCGCTTCGGTTATTTCTTTATCGCTCACAAAACTCAGGATAATATGGTAATCTTTGGCCTTTAACTGTTTAAGTTGCTCAACCACCAATTGCAAGCCATCTGTATTATGGCCTGAATCACAAATAACAAGCGGATGCTCTCCAAGTATTTGCCAACGGCCCTTAAATCCGGTATTAACCGAAAGATTTTGAATTCCGCGCAGATAGGCATCTTCCGGTAGTTCAACATGTTGTTCCGTCAGCATTAGAATAGCTCCATAAGTGGTTATCATATTTTTGACTCGATAGGCGGGTTGTGCCTCAAGTGACATAACTGGTTCGTGATCCCCCGCTATTAATTCTTTAATATGTTGTTCACTGATTCGTTGATCGGCAAAAAACAGCCTGGATTTTTTCTCCCGGGCGGTGGCTTCAAAAACCGGAGCTGTTTCAGGCTGTGTTTGTCCAATCACAACAGGCACACCTTCTTTGATTATACCGGCTTTCTCCCCCGCTATTTTTTCCAACGTATCTCCTAAATACTGAGTATGGTCCAATCCTATGTTTGTGATCACGCTTAATACGGGTGTAATCACATTGGTGCTGTCCAGTCGCCCGCCCATTCCTACTTCAATAATGGCATAATCCACTTGTTGTCTGGCAAAATACCAGAATGCCATGAATACGGACATCTCAAAAAAGGAAGGTTTGATCTCATCGAAAAAATGTTGGTTACATTCCGTAAACTCGGCCACATCCCGTTCAGGGATCATAATCCCATTCACTTTTATGCGTTCCCTGAAATCAGTAAAATGAGGAGATGTATGTAAACCAACCTGGTATCCGGCTTCCTGTAAAACCGAAGCCAGTAAATGACAAACCGATCCTTTACCATTGGTACCGGCTACATGTATCGACCTGAATTGCTTATGCTGCCATCCCAGGTGTTCATCCAGCTTGTGTGAAGTGGTAAGATCAGCGCGATAAGCTGCCTTGCCAATACGCTGGTACATGGGTAACTTGGTTAGAATGTAATCCAGGGCTTTATCGTAATTCATCACAGTAGTTATTGTTAATGCGCAAACATACCGGAATTTTTCAGAAATAATTAATGTTGAGTTAACTTATTTCTGCAAATGCTACGCAATTAAAACACTCCTTAAATTGTGAATAAATGTTGCTAATTATTCGCTTTCAAGGGCCAAAAGAAACGAATAAAAATTTCTATATTTAACCAATAAGGTTTCAAAATAATTAAGGTAAGCAAAGTATGGCCAGGAAGAAGAAAATTTTTGTAATTGATACCAACGTTCTTTTACATGACTACAAATCCATTTTTAATTTCCAGGAAAATGACATTGTGATACCCATCACGGTGCTTGAAGAGTTGGATAGGTTTAAAAAAGGAAATGACCTGATTAATTTCCATGCCCGTGAATTTACGCGTGAGTTGGATGTTTTATCAGGGGATAATTTATTCAATGGTGGGGTTAAACTGGGTGAAGGACTTGGAAAACTTAGTATTGAAACAGGTAAACCATATTCCGGGGAAATGCGCACATCTTTTCCGGAGGACACACCTGATCACCGAATATTGTCCATTGCCGTGCACATACAAAATGAGAATCCGCGAAAAACGGTCATGCTCATATCCAAGGATATTAACCTTCGCATGAAAGCCAAATCTATCGGGGTGCTGGCACAAGATTATGAAAATGACAAAGTGCAAAACCTTGATGAGCTTTACAAGGGCATAACTACGCTGGATAAAATGGAAGACGGATTGGTATCTCAGCTATATGAAAAATTCGAAGGAATCCCGGTTGATCAATTCAACTTCGACTTTGAACCGGCTCCCAATCAATATTTTATTTTTAAAGCACCCAATGTAAGTGCATTGGCGTATTACAATCCACGCAACGGAACCATTAACCGGGTGGAGAAACAGCGCACCTATGGTATCGATCCGCGTAACGCTGAGCAAACATTTGCCCTGGATGCATTGTTAAATCCGGAGATACAATTGGTGACATTAACGGGTAAAGCCGGCACGGGGAAAACATTGCTGGCCCTTGCAGCAGCCATTCAACAGCGCCACCGCTATCAGCAAATTTACCTGGCACGGCCTATTGTTCCATTAGCAAATCGCGATATGGGCTTTCTACCGGGCGATATCAAAGAAAAAATGGAGCCTTATATGCAACCATTGTTCGACAACCTGGCGGTGATTAAAAATAAATTTGCAGCGCAAAGTCGTGAATTACAGATTATTGAAGAAATGCAGAAAAATGAAAAACTCATCATTTCTCCGTTGGCTTACATTCGTGGCAGAAGTTTATCCAATGTCTTTTTTATTGTGGATGAAGCGCAAAACCTTACCCCGCATGAAATAAAAACAATCATAACCCGGGCAGGAGAGAGCACCAAAATGATATTTACGGGCGATGTAGAGCAAATCGACTCCCCATACCTTGATGTGAAATCCAACGGATTGAGCTATTTATCTGCCAAAATGCACGGACAGGATTTATACGCACACATTAATTTAGTAAAAGGTGAAAGAAGCTTCCTGGCTGAATTAGCCAGTCATTTATTATAAAACATTAAGAATAGAAAATATGTCAGCACCCAAAATATTACATATCGTTCGTCATGGAAAATCAACATGGGATTATGAAGAAGTGGTCGATATTGACAGGCCATTGAAGGAACGTGGTATTAATGATGCACATAAAATGGCCGAAAGGCTTAAACAAGCCTATGCCAAACCGCAATGGATTATAACCAGTCCCGCATCAAGAGCGTTGCATACCGCTGCCATCTTTGCCCGTGAACTTGAAATTTCGTTTGACAATATCCGAATCAAGCCTATTATCTACAATGCCGGAGAAGAGGATATTTTTAAACTCATTTATGATACCGACAATGCAATTAATCACATGATACTTTTTGGGCATAATCCTACTTTTACTGTTTTTGCCAATCTGTTTTACCCGGAGTATATCCATAACATGCCCACTTCAGGAATAGTATCACTCACCTTTGAAACTGATAAATGGAAAACCATTAAAAAGGATAACCTGATAAAAAGTAATTTTGATTATCCGAAAAAAACAATTTGATTATCAGAATGATCTGTATGAATTATTTTATTCCCCGCTTATTATCCAAATACCTGGTCGATCGCATACTCACCATGCTGTTTTATCCATTTTTTACCGATATTTGGATATAATTCATACGCGCTTCAATGTACCTGAACACCCATACGTATTACAGCATGCGCTACGGCACCATGAGTACCAAAGAGTTGTTGAACGAAGTTCAGCAGAAAGGCATTTCGTGTGTGGCGTTGACGGATATCAACAACACTTCAGCCAGTCTTAATTTTCTACGGCTGGCCCAAAAACAGAATATAAAACCGGTTACGGGTATTGATTTCCGTAACGGTGTGCAACAACAATTTGTGGGTATAGCCCGGAATAATGAAGGGTTTTATGAACTCAATCATTTTCTTTCGTATTATTTGCATAACGGGGAACGGATTCCTGACAGGCCACCAAATCTTAAAAACACATATATTATATATCCGTATAAAAAATATACCGGATGGGAATTGTTGGACAACGAATACCTGGGTATCGCACCTTCCGATTTAAACCGCATCAAATTCACCCCATGGGAATCGCAGCGAGATAAACTGGTTGTTTTACAAACAGCAACATTCAGGAATAAACGCGATTTTAACACTCATCGCCTTTTGCGTGCTATCGATAATAACACATTGTTGAGCAAATTGCCGAAAAGCGAGGAGGGAAGAGAGACTGATAAGTTGCTGCCTCAAAAGGAATTACTGAAAATATATTATGACTATCCTGAGATAATTGCCAATACTGAATATCTCCTGAAAAATTGTGAGGTCAGATTTGAATTTGGTAGTGAATTTCCGCCCAAAAACAAGAAAACCTATACTTCCTCAGAAGAAGAAGATTTCAAAATGTTAACACAGCTTTGCAGGGAAGGAATAACCTATCGGTATCCCGATGCCGATCAGAAAATCATGGAGCGGTTGGACATGGAACTGGAAATCATCAGGCAAAAACAATTCGTGCCCTATTTTTTAATAAATTGGGACATCGTGAGCTATGCACGCCGTCAGGGATATTTTTACGTGGGCCGTGGAAGCGGTGCCAACAGCATTGTTGCTTATCTACTGCGTATTACGGATGTAGACCCGGTTGAGCTTGATTTGTATTTTGAACGATTTATCAATCTTTTCCGAAAAAATCCACCTGATTTCGATATCGATTTTTCCTGGCAGGAACGGGATGATGTAATCAGCTATATTTTTAACCGTTTTCCGAATGTGGCCTTACTGGCAGCATTTAGCACATTTCAGCGCAGAGCGGCTATTCATGAGTTAGGAAAGGTATTTGGTCTGCCCAGGCATGAAATTGAAGTGCTTACCGAAGGCAGGTATCAATCCGCACCACAAGACCATATTTCATCACTGGTATTAAAATACAGTGAGCGTATACACGGTTTCCCGAGTCATTTAAGCATTCATGCCGGTGGTATTCTTATTTCCGAAAAGCCGATACACTATTACACGGCTACCACATTACCTCCCAAAGGTTTTCCGTTAACACATTTTGATATGCTGGTGGCAGAGGATATAGGCCTTTACAAATTCGATATTTTGAGTCAGCGAGGCCTGGGTAAAATCAAGGATGCATTAGCCATTGTCAGGCAAAATAATCCTGGTGATGAACCTATTGATATTCATGATGTAAAAAGGTTTAAACAGGATACGAAAGTGAAGCATCTGCTGAAAAACGCGAAAGCAATCGGGTGTTTTTATGTAGAATCGCCTGCCATGCGAATGCTACTGAAGAAGATGGAGGTTGATAACTATTTGGGTCTGGTTGCCGCCAGTTCAATCATCCGGCCTGGTGTTTCAAAATCGGGTATGATGCGCGAGTATATATTGCGTTTAAAAAATCCTGAAAGAAGAAAAGATGTGAATCCCCTGCTTATGAATATTATGCCGGAAACATTTGGTGTTATGGTGTACCAGGAAGATGTTATTAAAGTAGCACATTATTTTGCCGGCTTAACCTTATCAGAAGCGGATGTATTGAGGCGCGGCATGTCGGGTAAATATCGCTCGCGGGAAGAATTTACCAAGGCGAAAAACCAATTTTTTAATAATTGTCGGGAAAAGAAATACGATCCACAACTTACAGCCGATATTTGGCGACAGATAGAGAGCTTTGCAGGTTATGCTTTTGCAAAAGGTCATTCCGCCTCTTATGCCGTTGAAAGTTACCAAAGCCTGTATCTCAAGGCATATTATCCACTTGAGTACATGGTTGCTGTAATTAACAATTTCGGGGGCTTTTACCGGTCTGAGATTTATGTTAACGAAGCCCGTATTAATGGAGGCGCCATTCATGCACCCGATATCAATAAAAGCGAATGGCTTACCACCATTTATGGCCATCATATTTATATTGGACTGCAACATTTACATGCGCTTGATTCTGGTGTGGCCGAACAAATTATCAGGGAACGAAATAGAAATGGAATGTTTGATGGTTTCGATGATTTCATGGAGCGGGTAAGTATCTCACTGGAACAAATTTCCATTCTTATACGCGTAGATGCATTTCGTTTCACGCATATTAATAAGCGTGAGTTATTGTGGAAAGCCCATTTTATATTGAATATAGGTAAAAAAGAAGTGCAACAAAAACAGCTATTTATTAGTAGCCGGAAAAATTATAATATACCGGCGCTCATACGGTCGAAATACGAGGATGCTTTTGATCATATAGAGCTGCTTCATTTTCCATTGATCAATCCGTTTGCATTAACACAACATCGGCCGGGTAATAATTTAACCGCCCATGATTTACCAATATATTTGGGCAAAACAATAAGCCTATGGGGATATTTTGTTACGCGCAAAGAAACAAGAACGGCTCAAAAAAAAATAATGTTTTTCGGAACTTTTCTGGACCGCGACGGTTTCTTTTTTGATACAACCCATTTTCCTCCGGTGGCAGCAGCTTACCCGGTCCGTGGTAAAGGTATATACAAGGTTACCGGTAAAGTGGTTGAGGAGTTTGGTTTTTACAGTATTGAGGTTGAACGAATGGAAAAGGAAAAATTTATTGAAGACCCGCGTTATTCCGAAAAGGAATTGCCATTGGAAAAGCAATTGGTTGATCTTTTTTATCAAATACCTTATGAGAATTAACGGAAAGCTGTTTTCAAACATGGATAATGACAAATAATATTTTTAATTTAACAGGTTCAAAATAAATGAACTAATTTGTATCACTAATTGGTACAAATTACTTTTCTTTCTCGCTCCTGGCGAGGGAGTAGAATAGCCTTGACAAAAGGAAATTTATTACATTCACCGTTCACCTGTTTAAGAAGGAATATGGCGTTTAATAACTTATTTTTGTATTTATGGCATCGATTCAATATCTTAACCGATGCTCAAATTAAATGCAAAGGACCTAATAAGATACTGGTAAGTGAGAATTGTGACCTTAGTTGAAAATGTAGTTTATAATAAAGACCTGGGTGCGGAACATGGCATATCCATTTTTTTGCATCACGAGGATTTAAAAATAATATTTGATACCGGTCAAAGCGATTTATTCTGTCAAAATGCCGAACAATTGGGTATTGATATAGCTGATATTGATGTGCTCATTCTCAGTCATGGTCATTACGATCATGTTGGCGGGCTCAAACGTTTTTTGGAATTGAACCAAAAGGCCAAAATAATTGCTAAGGAAGGAATATTCAGGCCCAAATATAAAAGAGACAGATATGTCGGCATCGACCCTTCCATAACTATACCTGCGGATCGATTGCATATTGTACATGAAGTTGAAGAGATATGCCCTGGTATTTTTGTTTGCCCGGATACAACCATATATAACCAGGCGGATACGCATTACGAGGGCTTTGAGATCAAAGAGCAGGATGAAATGATACCGGATGAGTTTGAAGATGAATTATTTTTGGCTATTAAGCATGACAATATGCTAAATATTCTAAGTAGTTGTTCGCACAGGGGTATCATTAATATGTTGGAAACAGCAGTTAGATATTTTAAACTACCGGTAAACATGGTAATTGGCGGTTTTCATACCAAAGAGGCATCATTGGATAGTATACATCGTATTTATCAGTACTTCAATAAACATAAGGTGAAACAGGTCGGTGTGTGTCACTGCACAGGAATCAATAATTATGTGATTCTGAAGAAAAATTTCAAGCGCAATGTATTCTATAACTGCACCGGTTTTGAAATTTGGCTCAATTGATATTGAAGGCCAATGAAGCCAATTTGCTCATTCCATATTCAATTTTGCTGAACCAACAGGTGGGCTTATTGTTTTCAGGGTATAATATGTATACACAAAGCTGTTTATATGAAAATATTGCTAACCGGTGCCAATGGTTATATAGGAAAAAGACTCTTACCAGTGTTGCTTGAAAATGGCCATGAGGTAGTAGCAACAGTTAGAGACAAAAACCGATTTGATATTCATAAGTATGATACCGGTCTGCTTGAAACCATGGAGATTGATTTACTGCATGTCAAAGAATCCGATGCATTCCCTGATGATATTGATGCTGCCTTTTATTTGATTCATTCAATGGGAGCCAATCGCGGTGGGTTCAGTGATTTAGAGTCACAAACAGCAGCCAATTTTGTGGAATTAATGGATCAGACACGGGCACAGCAAATAGTATTTTTAAGTGGTATCAGCAATGCCGATCATTTAAGTGAGCATTTAAAATCCCGAAAAAAGGTAGAGAATCTGTTGGCTGCTTCCAAAGTCCCGTTAACCACCTTACGAGCCGGCATAATTGTCGGTTCAGGCAGCGCTTCCTTTGAAATCATTCGTGATCTGGTTGAAAAACTACCGGTAATGATTACACCACAATGGCTGAAAACCAAATGTCAACCCATAGCCATCCGAAACGTTATTGAATATTTGTATGGTGTCTTACATGTTTCCGGAACCTACAACCAAACTTTTGACATAGGTGGTCCCGAAATACTTACGTACAAACAGATGCTTCTGAAATTTGCCGCCTTCCGAAAGTTGAAACGGTTGATCATTACGTTACCTGTTATGACTCCGCGACTTTCATCCTATTGGTTGTATTTTGTTACGTCTACTTCTTATAATCTGGCTGTAAACCTGGTGAACAGTATGAAAATAGAAGTGGTTTGTAAAAATGACGATATTAAGAATTATGTGAACATTGAACGCATCGATTACACCCATGCTATAAAACAGGCCTTTGAACGTATTGAACAAAATCTGGTACTATCCAGTTGGAAAGATGCCATGATTGCCGGTAACCGTCATTTATCATTGCAATCGCTTATTGAAGTGCCAACATACGGTTGTTTTAAAGATTATAAACAAATTAAGATCACAAATGATATTAACAATGTGATCGATAATATATGGAGCATAGGTGGTGAGAGAGGATGGTATTATGGTAATTTTTTGTGGCGTATACGGGGTGTTTTGGATAAAATGGCAGGAGGCATCGGGTTGCGTCGGGGGCGAACAAATTTTGCCATGATTGAACCGGGCGATGTAATCGATTTCTGGCGGGTTATTTATGCCAATCGCGCGGAGGGTCGGTTATTGCTTTACGCTGAAATGAAATTGCCCGGTGAAGCATGGTTGGCATTCAATATTACAAAAGAAAATCATGAATTTATCCTGCAGCAAACGGCTACATTTCGTCCAAAAGGTGTTTGGGGCAGGATTTACTGGTTTTTACTGCTACCTTTTCATGGTTTCATTTTCAATGGCATGATCAGAAATCTGGAGCGATACAAATAATGTTTAACTAATAATATAAATAATTAAACAAAAATAATACATTGGATGTTTAGACAATTAAAAAAAGTATGTCTAAACAGTATTTAATTATTGGTGGGAATTCCACTATAGGGATGGAAGTGATAGGAAAAATCACATCAGAAGGCGATTATTGTACAGTGATTGCCAGGGACAAGCCAGAAAAAGATTTTGACAATATAAGTGTCCATCAGCTAAATATATTAGAAGATGACTTACCGGTTGATATCATACCTGAAAAACTTGACGGATTGCTGTACCTGCCCGGTACCATTACACTGAAACCCTTTAAAAGTCTGAAAGAAAATGACTTTCATAATGATATGCAGATCAATTTTATGGGTGCAGTCAAAGCCATAAAATGGGCCATGAAGAGTTTAACCATGAACCATCAGGCATCTATTGTATTATTGTCTACTGTTGCCGTTAAACAAGGCATGCCATTTCATGCCTCCATTGCATCAGCAAAAGGAGCGGTTGAAGGCCTTATTCGTGCCCTGGCAGCTGAATATGCACCAAAGGTGAGGGTAAATGGTATTGCACCGTCGCTTACCGAAACCAATTTATCGGAGCGATTGCTTTCAAGCGATAGCAAAAAGCAGGCTTCGGCTGACAGACATCCACTGAAACGTGTAGGATTGCCCACGGATATATCGGAAATGGCCTGCTTTCTGTTGTCTGAAAAATCAAGCTGGATCACCGGGCAAATCATCGGGGTAGACGGTGGGTTATCCACTTTAAAAGTTTAAAATGATTGGACCCTATCATTTCTTCACCATGATTTAATTCAATACAAAAGCTTTTATCTTTACGCGAATAATTCTAATTTTCGATAGATAAAAGCGTTGATTATGAATCAGCAAATATGGACCAGGTATAAACTGGAAGACAATCAGCTACATAAGTGGCAATTGGGGGATATACAATTGCAGGTGAGCAAAGTAGGCAAGACAATTACCATATTAAAAGAGCGGGTTGATGAGGAAAGCCCGGAATATCTTTATACCACTGAAGATACTGAGATTGATTTGGAGGGAGGAACTAAATTTATTACTGATCGCAGTCAGTTGTATATGATGCCGGCCATGCCTGTATATCCCATTGTATTTAAACCACAGGATGAACTGAAAATTGCCCCTGGTATTCAGAGTACCATATATTTCCAGGTTCCGGTTTATATTCAGTTTTATCTGGGTACGGTGAAAGAAGAAAATCGTTTAATAGAGTTTCCATCCGTTGAAATGTCGCAAACCTGGTTTGGTGAACCGGATAACGGAGAGTTGGCATTGTCAGGCGACCGCTCCATTTTATTTACCTATCGCCCGGAGGAATTAAAAACCAATCATGTAATATGCCCTGTAAAACTATTTAATGATTCAAAAGAAATTTTGGATTTTCAGCGCTTTTTATTGCGGGTAGAGCATTTAACATTATATGCCGAAAAATCCTATTTGTGTAGCAACGAAACCAGGATTACATTTCGTGGGCCGGATGTGGCCAGTGATGTGCAACCTATAAAGTCGAAACCTACTTTCAGCCAGCATTTTAAAATGTTGGCCAATCCTCGTTCATCCGATAACCGGAATTTACTAAAAAGAAGTTTTCATTTTTTAAAATCATTTACCCAGTAAGCTATGGATTTTAACTTCGATTTTCAACAGTTCCTCAGTGCCGAAAATCTAACCAAAGCACTGAAAATTGCCATTATTATCATTGTGGGTTATGGGCTCATTCAGCTGCTGGCGCTAATTGTACGACGCTTTTTTACGCGTAAGATGTCACCACAGGGCCGCATGTTGTTAAATAAAGCCATTGTGTATACCGGTGTTATTTTACTGGTTTTTGCTGTATTACGCGAATTTGGCATCAATATAACCACCTTACTGGCCGGGGCAGGTATTGTGGGGGTGATTGTCGGATTTGCTTCACAAACCAGTGTGGGGAATATTATTAGCGGTCTTTTTGTAATTTCCGAGAAATCCTTTGAAATCGGTGATCTGATCCGTGTCGGCGATAAACTCGGCATTGTTTACTCGGTTGATTTGCTATCCACCAAGCTACGAACACTCGATAATTTACTGATTCGTATCCCCAATCAAAACATATTGAGTACCGATATTACCAATATCACCAAATTTCCCATCCGTCGGATGGATGTAAAATTGAGTGTGGCTTATAAGGAAGACCTGCGCAAAGTGAAAGAGGTGTTACAGGATGTTGCCGTTAAAAACCCATTGGTATTGGATGAACCTGAAACACTAATTTTATTTCAGAATTACGGAGCCAGTGGCATTGATATAACATTCGGTGTTTGGTTTGAAAAAACGAACTACGTGAAGCTCAGAAATAGCTTATTTATTGACATTCAGGAAGCCTTTGAGCGTGCAGAAATTGAAATACCGTTCCCACATGTTTCACTGTACAGGGGAGAAGCGAGCAAACCATTTCAGGTGGAGGTGATAAATGAAGCAGGGTTATCGTAGGTATTGAATGCATGGAGTGCCTGGTAATACTGCTGCACTCCACTGTATGGATATAAAAAAGATTGTTTGTACACTATTGTTTGGCTTGCAATAACAGCAGCGATACAGCAACATTAATTCTGTATTTTCAAGATAAAGGAGCTTTATGGGAAAATTTCCTGATCTCGGAGAGAGTTAAGCAAAATGAGTATAAAAAGAGTTTGGCAAGAATATATTTTTGGAGAACTAAACAACAACAAGAAGTTGATTTTGTAGAAGATATTGGGGGAAAGATTTTTGGATATGAATTTAAATGGTCAGAAAAGAAATCAAATAAATTACCAAAAACATTCACTGATGCATATAATTCAGAGAATAAAACAATTACAAGAAAAAATTTCAGAGAATTTGTGATGCCGAAGTCCGCCGGTACCTAACTAATTGATAGATTGAAACAGCCTGCATTAGAATTCCCTTTCCCTGCCTACGCAGGGAAAGGTTTCTTTTTTATTCCTGATTTGACGTTTCCTTGTTTGGTCAAAGAAAAATAATAGGAACCGAGCCATGATAATAAAATTGACACGCACATGAATAATTATAATGAAGCTATTAACAAGTTGTTTGGAGTATATGATGCATCATGGCGAGCTCTATCCGACAAATGAAAATAAATTATAATCCGATAAATATTCCTAAACGCTTGTAAGTTAATTTATTGAGTAATTACCATACAAGTCAGGTGGGTGGTTTTTTTTTTAGGCAAAAGAACTTTATATTACACATTGCGAAGAATAAACACTTATTTATACAGATTACAAAAAGAATAAAGTCGAATTTTAAATTGTCTGAACCATTTCTGCATTTCAGTGTTTTTGTAGAGACTAAAAACTATAAAACACGACAGATTGAAAAAACCCGACGACCATATTTTGGTAATTTTCGGAGCATCGGGCGATTTAACATTTCGTAAACTTGTTCCGGCAATTTTCGATTTGTACATGCAGGATTTGTTACCCGGTCATTTTGCCATGTTGGGGGTAAGCCGTAGTGAGATGTCTGATGAGGCTTTCCGTAACAAAATGAAAGAAGGTATTCAGCGCTTTGCTAAGTTCAATAATTCCGGGGATGACAAGATCAATAATTTTTGTAAAATTTTATATTACCAAGCCATTGATACATCCGCTGAAGAAGATTATGCAAAAGTAAAATCCAGGCTTGAAGAGTTGGATGGCCCGTGTAACACGTGCGGTAATTATACCTACTATCTTTCCGCACCACCATCTTTGTACACCGTTATCCCTGGTTTTCTGGCTGCTCATGATTTAAACAAAAGTGAATCGAACTGGCGACGTATTATCATTGAAAAACCTTTCGGTACTGATTTAAAGTCGGCTTTAGAGCTTAACAAATATCTATTACAGTATTTTGATGAAGAACAGATTTTCCGTATTGATCATTACCTGGGCAAGGAGACCGTACAAAATATTTTAGTAACCCGATTTGCCAATAGTATTTATGAACCACTGTGGAACAGCAATTTTATTCACCATGTTGAGATTACCGCAGCTGAAAACCTGGGTGTTGGCTCGCGAGGAGGTTACTACGATCCGGCCGGTGCCATGCGCGACATGGTACAAAACCATTTAATGCAGTTGTTGGCGCTGGTTGCCATGGAGCCACCTACGGTGATCGATGCAGGAGCTATCAGAAACGAAAAAATTAAGGTATTCCAGTCGTTACGGCCCTTTACCGAAGCCGACTTCTATAAAAATGTTATCCGGGGACAATATACATCCGCGCATGTGCAGGGCAAACAGACAAAAGGGTATCGCGAAGAAACAGGTGTAAACCCCGATTCGCGTACCGAAACGTATGTGGCCATGAAATTTTTTGTGGATAACTGGCGATGGGGCGGTGTACCATTCTATATCCGGACCGGTAAAGCGCTGCCTACCACTGTTTCTGAAATTGTTATCCATTTTAAGCCAACACCGCATAAATTATTCGTTGAAAATCTCGATTTTTGTAATGATGGAAATGTATTGGTATTACGTATTCAGCCTGATGAAGGTATTTTGCTTAAAACGGGCATGAAAATTCCGGGCGCTGGTTTTCAGGTAAAAAACGTAAATATGGATTTTCATTACAAAGACCTGCAGGAAACTTATGTGCCAAGTGCTTACGAACGGCTGTTACTGGATTGCATGCAGGGCGATGCAACTTTATATACCCGGGGTGACGGGGTTGAAGAAGCCTGGAAGTTTGTCGATCCCGTAATTCAGTATTGGCATGATAATCCGGATACGCCCCTGTATGGTTATCCGGCAGGTACCTGGGGGCCTGATATGGCTGATAATCTTATTGACGGGGATAACCTGACATGGCGGTATCCTTGTAAAAACCTGGCTGATGATGGTATTTATTGTGAATTATAATAAAATCAATGGACAAGCAACAAATTTTTACCGATATACATGGTTTGTGTGAGGGATTTACAAAATTCTTTGTACAACTGGCTGATAATAAATCAGGAACGTTTTACATGGCCATAAGCGGTGGTACAACACCCATAGCATTATTTAACTATTGGGCCGACAATTTAAAAGAAAGCCATATTTGGCAGAAAGTGCATTTCTTTTGGGTTGATGAAAGGTGTGTACCACCCGATAGCAATGAAAGTAACTTTTACAATGCAAAAAAACATTTGCTGGATAAGTTAAAAATTAATCCGGATCAGGTGTACCGCATGAAGGGTGAAGAATCACCGCAGAAAGAAGCCGGGAATTATGCTTCTCTGCTTCAGGAAAAACTGCCCTTAAAGAACAATACTCCTCATTTCGATTTAATCATCCTGGGCATGGGAAATGATGGACATACCGCATCAATTTTCCCGCATCAGATTAAGCTATGGGATGAAAATAGCAATTGTGTGGTTGGTGAACATCCTGAAACCGGCCAAAAAAGGGTGAGCCTTACCGGTAAGGTAATTAATAATGCTAAACATGTGGCTTTCCTGTTAACAGGAACCAATAAAAAAAATATTGTTGCAGGTATATTGGATGAGCGCGAATATGTGAAGGATAAATATCCGGCAGCACTGGTTAATCCGGTATCGGGTAATCTGTTCTGGTTTATGGACAGTGAAGCAGCGCATTTAATAATGCATGAGTAGTTAAAAGGAATGCTTATCAATTATGGCTATCAATAAAAATGCAGCAAGTTTCAATCAAAAGTCTGATCAGTATGCATTGGCACGCCCTAAATATCCAGTCGCGTTTTACAAATTCCTGATTTCGTTATTGGAATCAAAAGAGCGATTATGGGATTGTGGTTGTGGTAATGGACAGGTTGCTATTGATCTGGCTGATGAATTTACAGAAGTGCATGGTACGGACATAAGCGAAAATCAAATCAACCATGCTTTTCAGCACACACATGTTAATTACCAGGTCATGCCGGCAGAACAAACCAACTTTCCCGATCGGTATTTTGATATGATTTGTGTTGCCCAGGCTTTACACTGGTTTGACATTGAGGCATTTTTTAAAGAAGCCGACCGGGTGTTGAAGACAGGCGGTATAATGGCGTGTTTTAATTATGGATTTTTCAATATAGAAGATGAATTAGATAATGTTATAAACGAGCAATTATTTAATCCCGTTGAAGGTTATTGGTCAGAAAGAAACTGGCTGGCCAAATCGGGCTACAAAGAAGTTGAATTTCCCTTTCAAAAGGTTGAACCGCCCCATTTTGAAATGGTACAGTCCTGGACACGCGATACCCTGCTTAATTACCTCAGTACATGGTCTGCGGTTAAACGATACGACGAATATCATTGCGACGATATTATCGGTCATTTACAGCAGGCCCTTAAACCGATCTGGGATGATAAAACGGTGAAGCAGGTGAATATGGAATTTAATTATCATATTCGCAGAAAAGTTTAACATTCAATTTTAATGATCGTCTGATAACTACAAATTTTGTATTACCACCGTAAGTCCTTATTTTTATACTAAATATAAGTAAAAACCCGTATGAAAGCACTGTTCATAGGCGGAACCGGAATAATTAGTTCAGCTGTTTCCGAGCTGGCCGTAAAAAAAGGGATTGAGTTGTTTCATTTCAATCGGGGCAAAAGCCATCGACAGATTAACGGGGTTAATCACATACGTGGCGATATACGTAATATTGAAGAAACCGAGAAAATACTCAATGGTTATCAGTTTGATGTAGTGGTAAACTGGATTAATTTCATACCGGAACATGTAAAGGCCGATATTGAGATATTTTCGGGCAAAACAAAACAATATATTTTTATCAGCTCCGCATCGGCATATCAAAAACCAGTACAAAAATTACCTATTAATGAAGATACACCATTGTACAATCCATATTGGGAATATGCACAATTAAAAGCACAATGTGAAAATTTATTGTTGGATGCCTGTAAAAAAAAGGATTTTCCTGTTACCATTGTGCGGCCCTCACATACTTACGATTACAGCATGGTTACCACAGGCTGGGGCTATACCATTCTCGACCGTATGCTGAAAGGTAAAAAAGTAATCATTCATGGCGATGGTACTTCCATTTGGGTTTTAACGCATAATACTGATTTTGCACGCGGATTTGTCGGTCTAATGGGTAAACAGGAAGCGATTGGCGAAGCCTATCATATCACATCCGATGAATTGCTTACCTGGAACCGGATTTTTCAAATGCATGCCGATGCACTCGGGGTTCCCTTAAATGCAGTGCATGTACCAACCGACTTTATTGCCCGTTATGCACCCGATCGTGGGGCGAGCCTGTTAGGGGATAAATCACATTCGGTGATATTTGATAATGCAAAGATCAAAAAACTGGTACCTGATTTCCAATGCACAGTGCCATTTTCACAGGGTGTGCAGGAAGTCGTATCATGGTACCGTAATAATAAGAAATGGCAAATAGCCGATGAAAATATAAACAGCATTGTTGATACAATAATTTCCATTTATGAGAATAGATGGGTAAAAGTATAAACTGATTTAATACCATATGCTGAAGTATACAATAGTTTACGGGTTTTAAAGTGCAAGATTTAACAGTGGTTAACACAAAATATCGTTTAAAAGCTATCCTTAGTGACATACGCTTCTGGATAATATTATTTTTTCTCATTCGACTAATTGGCATAACCAATCCACCTCTTGAATCCGGCCACAATTGGCGTCAGTCATTAACCAATATGATTGCCCGAAATTTTTACGAAGTCGATTCCAACATCCTTTATCCAAGAATTGATATGGCAGGAGATAAATCAGGAATTATTGGTTCGGAGTTTCCGTTTTTTAACTATTTAATTTATATAGTATCTTCTGTTTTTGGCTATACGCATTGGTATGGAAGGATTATAAACCTCATTGTATCCGGTTTTGGAGCGTACTACTTTTATCTATTGGTTAAAAATCTTCTCAATAAAAAGGTTGCATTCAACGCCACCATTATTTTAACGCTCTCTATCTGGTTTACTTTTTCCAGAAAAATTATGCCTGACACCTTCAGTGTATCACTCGTTATTATTGGTTTATTCATGGCCTATAAGTATTTATTTACGGGAAATTTGTTTTCATTGATCTTGTATTTTATCTTTTGTTCATTAGGCGTATTATGCAAAATCCCGGCGTTGAGTCTTTTGGGTATTGCTGTTATTCCTTTATTTGATAAAAAAATTCCGCGTCAGCGAAAATTCATTTTTTATTCAATTTCAATAGGCGGGCTGGTTTTGATATATCTATGGTATTTTCAATGGGTACCTCATTTACTCGAAAAATATCAGTACCAATTATATTTTCCCAAAGGGATTGTTGAGGGATTCAGTGAGATAAAAAAGCTGTTTCCTGAAACCCTTGAAAAATTTTATTTCAGCTCGTTACAGTCCTATTTGGCTTTTTGCTGTTTTATAGGAGGTTTAGTTATATTACTGCATCATAACAATAGGTATATCTATTACACACTAGGAGTGGTAACCCTGGTTTTTTTGGTGTTTATACTTAAAACAGGGTCGGTATTTCCATTACATAATTATTATGTGATCCCTTATACACCAATAATGGCATTGGTGGCAGGATTATTTATTAACAAAATACCACAAAAATATGCTACACTATTGTTAGTTATTATTGGTATTGAAGCCGTGGCCAATCAGCAACACGATTTTTTTCTCAAAAAGAATGACACCAAAGTATTACGACTTGAATACATTTCAGGTGAATATATTGAAAAAGATAAACTGGTTGTGATTAATGCAGGTCCGTCACCACAGCAATTATATTTTCTTAACAGAAAAGGATGGACTATTGATGATAACAAACTGAATCAGCATAAACTTAATGAATTAATTAGTAGGGGCGCCGCATACCTGGTCATACATAAACCTTCGCACTTAGACACTAACCGCTTTTCTTTAATTTATACCGACAGTGATTTTGATTTATACCGGCTTATTAATATTGAATAATTTACAGGGTTTGTAACAAATAAGAATAAAATAGCTTTAAATCTGAAAAATACCCTTCATCTATTTGGTCTCTATATATTATCTGGTTACATTTACTCCCAATAGTTCAAAATACATATAACAGCATCATTTAAATACGGAACATGAAATTTTGGGGCGTATGGAGCGTGTTTGCCGGCTTTATGCTCATGGCAAATATGAGTTACTCACAAGACACAATCTATTTTAAAACAGGCGAAGAAAAATTGGTTAAAATTACCGAAAAGTCCGATAAACAGGTTAAATATCGGTTTTTAGATGCCAAAGATACCATCATAGTCATTGAGGATACCAAAAACATTGATAAGATTATCTATAACAATGGAGATGTTGTTCTTGTAAGCGCCAGGTCAAAACGAATACCCGACAGGCATGGCATAAGTGCTGGTATGATGATGGACCTTACCGGAGGAAGTTTTTTCTATAAATTCCACCTGAATTATTTCACTAAACCATCCATAAACTATGCAATCGACGTGGTGAAGAATACAGAAGACGGCGGAAATGGTTTTTTTGTTGGTATGAGATACTACTTGCATTCAGTGAAATTAGGCATTATAAAACCTTACTCGGGATTATCAGTTGGTGCTATGCGGAAAAAAGTTGCCTTGCAGGTACCGCTTGGTGTTAGTTTGGCAGCCAAAAACGGGTTTGATTTAAAATTGGGCCTGAATGCCAATTATTTGCCTTCGGATGATGTGTATGACCTTTTTATCGAATTATTGGCAGGCTGTAGGTTAATAAAACATGCCACCACGCATCATTCCTCACATCATAAATAAGAAAATGTGATGATTTATAATAAACCGTGATGTAATGTGATGGTATTTATGGTTATACTGACTATCTTGGAACCATAAAATAATGCCATTGGAATTTCAGGATTACATACCTATCTATAAACGTCTTACCGATTACTACCGGAATAAGATTATTGCTCAGGAATATGAAGCCGGTTCACGCATTGATTCCATAAATCGTATAATGGACCGGCATAAGGTATCGCGTGAAACGGCTAAAAAAGTAATTAAATCTCTTATCGATGAAAATCTTGTGGTATCACGGGCAGGCAAAGGTACTTACGTTTTGTCCGTAAAAAAAGTAATTAAAATTTGGGGTATGGTCATACCCTTTTATTCTTCTAATATTGAACAATTAATTTCTGAAATAAACAACCTGGCCGAGCAGTATGAGCGTAAGTTGCAATATTTTCTGCATTATAATAATGCGGCTGAAGAAATGCGTCTGGTCGGGAATCTTATTAATCAGGGCTTTGAGGCTATCATTGTGGTTCCTAACTATAATGAAATGCTCACCGCCGAGTTTTACCGACACCTTTCACTTGAAAAGTCTAAACTTGTGCTGGCCGATTATACCATGGCCGGTTCGTATTTTGAATATGCCGTACAAAGTTATGACCTGGGTATAAAGCGCGCCATCAATTATCTTTTTAGTGCTAACTCCGGAAATATATTACTCTCGGTTGATGAACCCTGGCAAGGAAAACACATGATTATGGAATTAATTGAAAATACGGCATGGCAGATTATTGCTTCCAGGCAGCCACAACGCAAATTATTTATTAATACCAACCTAAACCGTATAAACAAAGCATATATTCAGGACAATCATATAACCGGCATATTATCATTACAGGATACACGGTCAATCCGGATTTTAGGAAGATTACAAAGCTGGCGTATTAAAGTACCTGACGATGTTGCCATTGTCTCATACGGCAATACAGAGATTACAAGGTATTGCAATCCGCCTTTAACAGTATTAGACTGCAACTATGCCGAGATGGCCCGCAGAATTGTACAAATCATCCATAACGACCCTGAACTAACCAGTAAACAATTAGTCATTTTATCTGAACTTTTAGTACGTGAAACATAATTAATACATTTGAATATGAAATATCGTGATTTAGCTATAAAAAATGCCAATGACCTGATTTTTGGTAATACACCACATCCTGTAACAACCAAACGCGGATTGGTTATTGGCGGAGGCCGGGTTTACCCGGAACTGAATTTCACCCTTCCTTCTATTGAAGTCTCCCCGGATTCTAAAGAACAGGTTATTGAACATTATCGTCAAATTACAACCGGTGCACTTGAAAGGGCTAAGGACTTATATAGCCAAGGAGTGGTTTTAGAACTGGAAACGGTTATTGAAATGACCAAATACCCGGATATAGGTGTGGGAGTTGTAAAAACCATGAATGAAATTTGTGAAGAATACTATCAAAAGCATCAGTTGCCTACTGAGATTCGCCTTACACCAAATGATTTACGCGAATTTGACCGCCCTCCGAGGCAACGTACCGGTGCATATCTTGATCCGATGATGCAGTTGTTTGAAGAAGGGGCGAAAGCAGGTGGTAATCTGCTGAGTATCGAAAGCACCGGTGGCAAGGAAATTTCTGATGACGCACTGATGATGTGTAATATGACACAATTCATATTCAGTCAGGCAGTTCTGGGGGTTCGTGACATGCATTTTTTATGGGATAAAATTGCTGACGTTGCCGGTAAAACAGGTGTATTGATGGGTGGTGATACGGCATGCGGATTTGGAAATACAGCAATGGTTCTTGCCGAAAAAAAATATATACCAAAAATTTTTGCGGCTGTTGCTCGCGTAGCAACGGTGGTAAGAACGCTGGTGGCTGTTGAGCACGGTGCTACCGGGCCGGATAAAGACTGTGGTTATGAAGGCCCCTTCTTAAAGGCTATTGCCGGGATACCCATTTCGATGGAAGGTAAAACTGCCGCATGTGCACATTTAAGTCCTGTAGGTAACATAGCAGCCGCTTGTTGCGATTTATGGAGCAACGAATCGGTTCAGAACATTAAACTGTTGGCTGGTTTTGCACCTACCGTCTATCTTGAACAGCTTGAGTACGATTGTCGTTTAATGAACCAGGCTGTACATAAAGGCCACGATGCCTGCACACAATTACAGGAACTAATGGTGAATTCTGATATCTCTTACGATCCGCAGGCATTGGTACTTGCACCTGAAAGCGTAATTGAAATTTCAAAGGAAATCGTAAAGGGCAATAATTATATCGAAGCCTGCGTATTAGGATGTCTGAAATCAGTTGAAATTATAGACAAGGCCTATAAACAGGATAAACTAACATTAAATGACATGGAACTTACCTGGATTGACATGTTACGTTCAGAATTAGAAGCAATCCCGTTTAATGAGGAGAAGTTTATTGACCTGGTAGTACCAACTTTAGATCAAAATAAAATTTTGCTTAATGAGTATGGTATCACCTAAATTAAAGCAATAAAATCATAAATTATTAGTAAATTAAATAATTGAATAAATAAATTGTCATGGAAAAAATAATTGAACAAATCGCGCATTGTATTGAGTTTGGTAAAATTGATAAAAACAGTCCCTTTCCACCTGATATGAAAGGACAGGATGGAGCAGATGAACTGGTGAAATCAGCCCTGGATAGCGGAATTAAACCTTCGGAAATACTTTCCGATGGCATGATTGCTGCAATGGAAAAAGTCGGTAATAAATTTACGCAAAATAAAATTTTTGTTCCGCAGATGCTTATGTCTGCCAAGGCCATGAGCAAAGCCATGTTGCATATTAAACCTTATTTTCAGGACGGGTCGGTTCAACAAAAAGGAACATTTGTTATAGGCACTGTCTCGGGTGATTTGCATGATATAGGCAAAAATCTGGTTTCCATGATGGTGGAAGGAAACGGATGGAATGTAGTTGATTTAGGCGTTGATGTATCAGCTGAATCCTTTATTGAAACCATTAAACAATATCCCGGTTGCTTTGTCGGTTTATCGGCTTTGCTTACTACTACAATGGTAAGTATGGAGAAAATTGTCGGGGAAATCAAGGCGGCTTCTCCTGATACGAAAATTATAATTGGCGGAGCACCTGTTAATCAGGAATTTTGTGAGAAAATTAGTGCTGATGCATATTCTCCTGATCCGCAAGGAGCCGTATCCAGCCTGAATAAATTACTGGCAGCCTAAGGTTATATGGTTGTTTGGACATTACGTATTAACGGCATTCGTATACCCGGGTCGGAATGTAAGAAAAATGCAATTTTCAAACCGGTATAAAGCACCTTTTTCATGAGGCTGGCTAATAAAGTATCAGATTAAAAATTTTATAGCCAGCCTCATATACTATTTCATCAGCAAATCTCACCTAATTCAGGTAAATACGTGGCCCCACACATAAAACACGACCCATTGCGTAAATGAAACTGAAAATAATATTGGTTATAAATGTATTCTCCTATTTTTTATAATTACAAAATAAATTACCTCCGCTAAACGGCATTGATTTCAAAGTTGTTTTTTCTTTTCGATGCATGGGCTTCGGTGAATGTATATATGATCGCTGAAGCAATCTTTTTTTAATCTGCTAAATTTTATTCAAATTGAATGGCAAATTGAATGGCAAATTGAATGGCAAATTAAATGTAAATTCAATTTTATTAAACGACATTAGCAACCGCAAAAAAACAACTGGCGTAATGAATATTTGCTTTATTTTATATCCGTGGGAAGTAATTGAACCTGAGACCGATTCAAGTTTACGTATGGTGCACGAGGCCGCTTTGCGTGGGCATAAGGTTGGTGTGGTATATCCCAATAATTTAACCATACGGGGAAACAATGCTTATGCATTTGTAAAAATGCTACTGAAAGATGAAAAAATATCTCCTACCATCACCACATTTTATAAAAAAGCGAGGTTTAAGGAGCAGATGTTCCCGTTATCGGGTTTTGATGTGATATTTGTTCGCACCAATCCACCGCTTGATCCGATTATGTTAAATTTCCTGGATTCTGTCAAGGACGATACTTTTATCATAAACGATATTGATGGCCTGCGTAAAGCAAGCAATAAACTGTATCCGGCATGTTTTAATGATCCGGAACATGAAATGATTCCTGCTACGCATGTATCCAAGAATAAAGATTATTTGAAAAAGATCATTAAGGAATCTGACTCCAAATGGATGATATTAAAGCCTTTAGATGGTTTTGGCGGAAGCGGTGTGATAGTGTTGGAGAAAAATGCCACCCAAAATATCAATTCCATTCTCGATTTTTATATATCCGGCAAAAAGGACAGTAATTATGTGATTTTACAGGACTATGTTGAAGGAGCTGAAAAAGGTGATGTACGCGTATTGATGCTCAACGGTGAACCCATTGGTGCATACCGCCGGGTGCCGGCCGATGATGATGTACGTTCAAATATTCATGCAGGCGGCAATGCCGTGAAACATAATTTAACCAAAGCCGAAAGAAAACTATGCAGGAATATCGGTTCCAAGTTAGTATCAGACGGGTTGTATTTTGTAGGGCTGGATATAATCAATGGTAAACTCATTGAAATAAATGTTTGCAGTCCGGGAGGAATTACCCGCATCAATAAATTCAACCGCGTAAAACTGCAAAAACAGATTATTGATTTTGCCGAGAATGTTGTGCAACATAAAGAATCGGCCATTGACCGTAAGCGTAGTTTCCGTAATATAATTGAAAATGCTTAAGCTATCTATCGATGATATCCTGAAACGGATCAATCAGCATAAAACTTTTCAGGCAACTACCGAAGACGAATCATTCAGTATATTTATTGATGATTATGTACCTTATGTATGCGCGGCCATACATGCCGGACATAATTTCCGGGAGGAGCTGCATGGTAATTGTTTATTAAATGAAAACGAACGGTTATATGAAGAAGACCCGAAAACAGATCAGTTTATAAGTGGTTTTCCCATTCGGTTGGTGGGGAATGATACGCGATATGAATATGACCTGAATCGAAATCCTGCCGATGCAATTTATGGCGAAGCATGGGGTAAACAGGTGTGGAAGAAGCCATTAACAAAAAAACAGAAAGAAACATCGCTGTCCAAACATCATAATTTTTATAAAGTAGTATATGCTTTAATCAAGCACCTTGAAGAAACTTTTAACAGCTGTTTGGTATTTGATATACATTCATTTAACTATAAGCGATACAATCGAATATTACCGGTCATTAATATTGGTACTGATCTGATTGATACCAGGCGATACAACAAAGCCATAAAAAAGTGGTTTGCTGAACTGCGAAAAATCGAAATTCCTGATATTGAAACTACCGTAGCCATAAACGATATTTTCTATGGCCGCGGGTACCTGGCCGAATTTGCGCAACAAAATTTCCGAAACACCCTGATATTACCCACTGAAGTTAAGAAGGTATATGGCGATGAAGAGCAGGGCGTATTCTATCCCGTGGTGGTAGATGCAATTTCGGTTGGTATGCGTCAGTCCATAATTAATCTTTCCAAATATTTCAATCGGTATATTATTAAAGACCGCAACGTTAAAGCGCCATACCTGCTTTCTCAGGCACCCGATAAAGAAACCATGAAAGTAGACCGGGAATTATTTCAATTGGTACGCAATTTTGAAATATTGAATTTTATCAACCCTGTTAACCTGGAACAGGAAAAAAAACGGTTCTTTCAGTCGAAATTCAATGTCAATCCCGAGTTTAGGTATCGTCAGCTTGTTATTAACCCCTTCGAATTCAAACGTAAACTGTACAATATAAAGGTGGAACAAATTAGTGACATCAACATCCAAAATATGTATAAGGATGTGATTGATGCCTATGCTGATAAGGTAGACCTGATTGCCACCATCGGTACCGATAAATTCGTATATAATTCATTGCGTTATTTTGGTGAGCCATCAGAGAATGATGTGAGTAATGCCCAATTCATAATGCATGCCGGTAATCATGATGTTGGCGATGTAGAAGAAAATATATCGGTGGAAGCAGCCAGGAACTATTTCCGTAAGGAAGTTGCCGACTATGGCTTTGACTGTAAAGTGGAAATTGCCAAAAACATTGTAGCCAAAGTATTGGTGCTTAACAACAAAAAAACCATAAGGCTCCGACGCGGTACTTATTATTCCGAAAGGGCATTGCGCGCATTGAGCGAACATGAAATAGGTGTTCACATGGTAACTACCATCAATGCCCGGAACCAACCCTTGCAAATATTACGGCTGGGATTGCCTGTTAATACATTAACGCAGGAAGGGCTGGCTATTTTAAGTGAAATGCTTTCAGGTAATCTCAGTATTGAACGATTAAAAGAATTAGCCTTAAGGGTTTTATGTATCCAAAGCCTTTTAAGAGGCAAAAGCTTCCGCGATACTTTTTATTACATCCGCGACCTGGCTGATATTTCTGCCGAAAAGGCTTTTTATTTTACGGCACGTGTGTATAGGGGAGGGGGATTTACAAAAGATTTTTTATATCTGCGTGGTTTTCGTGATATACTTAATTATTATCAGGAAAATGGCAAACTTGATTCGTTGTTGGTGGGTAAAACATCCTTGAAATATGTTGATACTATTAATGAAATGATCGATCGGAAACTCTTAAATAAACCATCTTATATCACCAAAGCATTCGAAAAACCAAATCCGGCTGATGAATTAATCAGCTTTGTGGTAAAAAGTATTCAGTAAGTTGTAGAACAATTGATTCCTGCTCATGTTTAATATAAAAAAGGTTGTATGATCGATATCAATCATTATAAAGAAAAAGAATATATGGTAAACATCGGGAATGATTCCGGATTTACCGAAGACCTGGCCAATTCACTTACCCGCGAAATAACACCCAAACTGGGAGAAGACAGGATGTTTATCATTAATTTCAAAGGAATCAGGAACTTCAGCTCCAAAGGTTTTAATACATTGTTTGATCTGTTTAAATCAGCCAACGAAAAAGGAGCAAAAATTCTGATTACCAACGTTGAAGAGGAGGTAAACGATCTTGTTGAAACACTTACCCTTAGCAAATAAGCAGCGTATTTATCAGTATTTCTTTTCAATTCTCAAAAAATTATCTTTAATTGGTATTCAATTACCGAACATTACTTCATGCAACATCTCACCTTTGAATTAAAAAGCGATTCGATTGAATTATATAAGCTATTAAAAGTATTACAGATGGCTCATTCAGGAGGCATGTCAAAATTATTGATAGAACAAGGTCATGTATCGGTTAATCATGAAGTTGAAACACGTAAACGGGCCAAAATCAGGAAAGATGATGTAATTCATTTTCAGGATTTAGCAATCGATATTGTATAACATTAACCTGAAACGTTATTTTTTCTTAAATAATTATAAATAATTCTTTAATTAGTTCGTTATTTGTAAGGAAGTTTACTTTTATATGGTTAACATCATTCTAATTAATAATTCAGTCATTCATAAGTCAAACAATTCATTAAATGAAAAAACTTAGTATCCTGCTTATTTGTCTATTTATGATGGTTTTTGCGGCTACTGCCCAGCCATGGTCATTGGAACGTTGCATACAATATGCTTACGAAAACAACCTTGATATTAAGCAACAGCAACTTGAAAGTAACATTAGCCAGACCGATGTGGAAGTGGCTAAATACAGTCTTTTGCCCGACTTAAATGCCGGTGCCGGTTATAATTACAATTTTGGGCGTTCACTGGACCCATTTTTGAATGAAATTGTTACTGACCCAAGTACCAGTAATAATTTCTATGTACAGTCACAGGTGAGTTTATTTGAAGGATTGCGAAAATATCATAACCTGGCCTATCGGGAATACAGGTTGAAAATGACGGAGGCCGAGCTGGAAAAAGCTAAAAATGATATTTCCATTCAAATAGCTATGGCTTACCTGCAAATCCTTTTTAATAAGGAATTGCTGCAGGTGGCACAAAGTCAGGACAGCCTAATTCAAATGCAACTGGAACGAACAAAAGCATTGGTGGAGGTTGGTAATGTTGCCAAAGGCGATTTATATGAGATTCAGGCACAGGCCGCAAATGAGAAATATAATGTTACCAATGCCCAAAATGAATTGAATATTGCTTATCTTGACCTTGTTCAACTACTCGATCTTGAGGATACTGATAACTTTGAAATTGTTATACCTGAAATAGCTGTTCAGGAGCACAATCGACTGTTACAGCCGGTAAGCGAGTTGTATCAAACCTCATTGGGCATTATGCCCCAGGTGAAGAGTGCCGAATGGCGCGTTAAATCAGCCGACAAAAACGTGGAAATTCAAAAGTCAGGATTTCGTCCTTCGTTATATGCGAGTTTTAGAATCTCAACCGGTTATTCGAGTTTACGTACATTGCCGAACGAAAATACCGGAGTAACGGAGGATTATCCCTATTTCGATCAGATTGAAGACAACCAGGATGGCAATGTGTCGGTAGGATTACAAATTCCCATTTTTAATCGTTTTGAAAATCGTGCTTCCGTCAACCGGGCAAGAATGTATAGTAAGCAAGCTGAGCTTAGCCTTGAGAAAACCAAATTACAACTTTATAAGGATATTCAGCAGGTATATGCCGATGGTCAGGCAGCGTTGGACAGATATTACGCGGCACAGGAAGCTGTGAAATTCAACGAAGAAGCCTTTTCCTATGCGCAGCAAAAATATGATGTGGGTATGATTACTGCTGTTGAATACAATACGGCGAAAAACAATTTAATAAAAGCAAAATCAGATTCTCTGCAGGCCAAATTTGAGTATGTATTTCAATTGAAATTAATTGATTTTTACCTGGGTAATCAGTTATCATTAAATTAGGCACAAAACGCAATAATGCGTTAAAACTCTTTTTCAAACGCCTTGTACGAAAACATTTGAGGTTCTCTCAGGTATTCACCAATTTCCTCAAATCCGTTGTCGATGAGCATTCGCTTATGCACTTCATCGGAGGAGAATACATCGGCATGTATGCTTGTAAAATCTTCATCCAGCGCTTTTTGGTTTGAAAATTCAAGTAGTTTATTGCCTACATCTTTTTTGTGCCAGTCGGGATGAACACCAAAATATTTCATAATTAAGGGGTTTTCTTTATCATTCCAGGCCAATGCAGCAAACTTATTACCGGGCTCTGAATTCAGACACATAACGCCGGCACAAATAAACCTGTCTTGTAAAAAAAATAATTCCTGCTTATTAATATCATTCATCGTATCCTGATAGGCGGGGTGGTGGTTATTCCAATAAAAAAGACCGTTTTTTATGTTGTGTTTGGCACATTCTCTAAAAAAGAACATAATTTCAACAATGTCTTTTTCAACAGCAAGTTTTATTTCCATCTAAACGATTGATTTAATAAAGTCATTTCAAAGATAAAAGATAATTAAAATTATAAACTAATATTTACGAATCAAATGTGAATAATTCATTATTTTTTAAACATGTATCCGGTCAATGTAATAATCATCTTATCTTTGACGTTCGTGTGTAATAAAATACCTGGTTTTGATATATAAGTTTATTCCTGTATGTATTAGTCTGCTTGCGGTGATTGCCTGCCAAAAGGATGATTTTGCTGACAGTCAATCCAATGTGAATATTGGTTTTTCGACTGATACGGTTATGTTCGACACCGTTTTTACAACCCTCGGCACAACCACCAAAATCTTTAAGGTTTACAATCGGGAGAATAAATCGGTTAAATTTAATGAAATACGTTTGATGGGTGGTAATCAGTCGTATTTTCGGTTAAACATTAACGGACAGGAAAACACATCACGAAAGAACATTACCTTGCACAGTAAGGACAGCCTGTTCATTTTTGTAGAGGCTACTATCGACGGATCGGATGAGAACAATCCCATATTCATTAACGATTCCATTGCTTTTGAGGTTAACAATCAAACACATTTTGTACAAATTGTAGCCTGGGGACAGAATATACATCTATTCAACGCCAAAACCATTAGAACGGATGAAACCTGGACCGCCGACAAGCCTTATGTGATTTACAATAACTTACTGGTGGACAGCAATACCACATTAACCATACAGGAAGGGGTGAAGGTATATTCTCATTTCCGCTCCAGCATTATTATTCAGGGACAGTTGCTGGTAGAAGGCACCGTTGAAAATCCGGTAATATTTCAGGCCGACAGATTAGAAGAAGATTACCAGGATATTCCAAGTCAGTGGGGAACCATTGTATTTTTCCCGAAAAGTACCGGGAATATGATCAAAAATGCGCAAATAAAAAATGCCATTACCGGTATGCAGGTTGGGTTACTTACCGAAAATGAACCCGTTGAGGTGATGCTCGAAAATGTGATAATTGAGAATATGAGTTTTTCCGGTATTTACGCCTTCGGTGCAACTATTACCGGGATAAATGTTGAAATAAGCAATTGCTCCGAAGTGTTGTTAGCCCTTTTCAGAGGGGGCGAATATGAATTTCATCATTGCACATTTGGCAACTATAAGACCACGGTAGGGGCTTCAAAAAATTTGCGTACCGGAATTTGGTTATCCAATTATTTTACATACGCCAACTATCGCGATCCGTTTACCGGTGAAATTTTTGACATACACTTTGGTGGTGATTTACTAAAAGCTGATTTCAGGAATTCCATAATATATGGCAATAGCAAAGATGAATTGGTATTGGCCGATACGCTTTTAAATGTTTATGAATATAATTTCGAGAATTGCCTGATTAAGGCTTCCGGCAAGGATATGGATACAACCGATACCAAACGCTTTAAAAATATTTACTGGAATAACGAACCCGGATTTAGGCAGGTATCGTCAGATAGCCTGGATTTATCGCTTGATTCAGCTGCTTTTGCCATTGACAAAGGTAATCCGGCATTGCTGGATGAGGTTGCGGGCCTGGAAAAGGATATATTGGGAAATTTCAGAAATACTGATGAAGCACCGGATATTGGGGCTTATGAATATATTCAATCCGAATAATAATACCTAATGCAGCTTAGCAGACAACAATTATTTATGTTGATTTTTATTGTACTGATGGGTGTGACCGCAGTAGGGTCTTTATCGGCCCAAAGCCGACATAAATCCTTTCGCGTGGTATTTTACAACGTCGAAAACCTGTTTGATACCCAAAATGATTCACTGACCAACGATGATGAGTATACACCTGAAGGCAACAGGGCCTGGACTGACTATAAATACAACCATAAACTGAACAATATATATAAAGTGCTGGCTGCAGTAGGTGAGTGGGACGGTGTGGATATTATTGGTTTGTCGGAAATTGAGAATCGCCATGTGTTGGAAGATTTGATTTCCAAAACACCCTTATCCAAACATCCCTATGAGATTATCCATCGTGAATCGCCTGATCGCCGGGGGATTGATGTAGCGCTTCTATTCAATACAAATCAGTTCACCAGGGTTGCCGAAAGCTACCGAACCATAAATTATCCTTTTGATAGTACCCGTACTACGCGTGAAATACTTCATACCACATTATTGCACGCAGGAAAAGATACGATGCATTTTCTGGTTAACCACTGGCCATCACGTTGGGGAGGAGAAGAAAGAAGTCGCCCAAACCGTATCGCGGCAGCTAAAAACCTGCGCAATATGCTCGATTCCATTTTCATGAAGGATCAGGATGCCAACATAGTCATTATGGGAGATTTTAACGATACACCCCAAAACATAAGCATCCAACAATATCTCAGGGCAAAAAATGAATATTCGTCCATTCAGGATACCATCATATACAATGTAAGCGCCACATTGGAATCCTTGAGCATAGGCACTCATAAATACCAGGGACATTGGAATATACTGGATCAGGTGATGGTATCAGGTTCATTGCTCAATCCTTCAAATTCAATATATACAAGGTTGGATGCTATAAAAATATTTCAGTCGGATTTTTTATTAACAGATGATGAGCGGTTCACAGGAAAATATCCTTTCAGAACCTATCATGGATTTAACTGGCAGCCTGGTTACAGCGACCACTTGCCGGTTTATATTGATTTTTTTGCACAATGACCCGAAATATACCAATGTTAATTTGTTATTTTTTAAGAATTTCTTGTAAAAGGTCATTTGTCAATAGTATTCTTTTTCACATTTTTGTTTTATGAGAAAGTTAATCGTCGCTTTGACGGAACATAGGGTACTTGGATACGTTTTTGCACCATATTATGTAGAGCGCGAATCGGGACAGGAGTTTTACACCATTGTAGATCGTGTGTTGGAAACCAATATTAATTTATACCCTGAATTGTCCGAAGATGCCCGTCAAATAGTCAGATTGGTAGATGAGTATAACGATAGTAATCTCACAAAACATTTTTCAAAGAAAAAAACGGGCACGCAGAATTTCCTGAATAATATCCCTGATGACTTGTTTCGTGATCATATTCGTCCCTATGTAGAACGACGAATGAATCGATGTCTTGAAATTTTGTCTTCTGCCGATATTGATATATACCACAAAATTGCACTTAATAATATTTACGAATCTGATAAAATAGAAGTAAGCCCTGAGCCGGCTGAGGCGGTTTTTAATTTTATCAAAAACGGTGAAGGACTTCGGTATTATCTTACCATAAGCAATGGCGACAATGATATATCCCTGACCAATAAGGAAGGTATTATTTTATGCAACGAACCCTGTCGGTTGATTGTAGAAAACACACTTTACCAGTTCCAGGATATTGATGGTAAGAAACTGTTGCCATTTTTCAGCAAAGAAAGTGTATCGGTGCCTCCGAATTTTGAAACCAAATATTTGCGTACATTTGTACTGAATGCCATTAAGAACTTCCGTGTAAATGCTACCGGATTTGATATTGTGGATGAGGATATTACACCTGAGCCCGTTATTTCGCTTGAGTACGATTTTAATAACAAACCGGTGGCCATTCTGAAATTTAAATACGGACAAGGCCTTGAATATCAGGCTAACAAAAAGTCAGAGTTAAAAGTATTGTTTCAGGAAAACGGGTCAGCATTTTTTTTTAGCAAGATAAATCGTCAATACGAACAGGAAAATCACTACATATCCATGTTTCTGTCGGCTGGTTTTGTGAATACCGACGGGCCTTTTTTTATCCCCCTGGGATATAAGCATAATGAGGATTTATACCAGTTTATTAACTATTTTAACCAGAAAAATACTACCCTGGAGGAAAATGGCTTTACGATTGTACAGCGCCTGCAGGAACGTAAATATTATACCCGCGAATTCAGACTGGATGTTCAGGTATCCGATGACAGCGCGGATTGGTTTGATATAAAGGCTTATGTTATATTCTCTGATTTTAAAATACCGTTTCTTCAGTTCCGTGATCATATTTTGAATGAAAAACGGGAATTTGAGCTTCCGAACAAGGAGGTATTTATTTTACCCGATGAATGGTTCTCACGTTTTCGGGAGATATTCACTTTTGGACATGACAAGGACGAAAACCTGCAATTGGATAAACAATACTTCTCCTTAATAAAATCAGAGCTGAAAGGGATTGATAAAAGTTATAAGGATAAGTTAATTGACCTGACCAATGAATCAATTGGTGATGAGGTTGAAATTCCCGAAGGTGTGAATGTTGAACTTCGGTCATATCAGTATCAGGGGTTAAAATGGATGTATAACCTGTACAAAAATAATTTTGGTGGTTGCCTGGCTGATGATATGGGATTGGGAAAAACAATCCAGACATTGGTATTGATCCAGTCGGTGATTAATGAAAATATACGTGAGCAGGTTGGTGCGCCCACAGATGTAGCCGAAGGGCAGCTAACCATTTTTGATAACCCCGAAGGAGCCAAAGCGGCAAAGACTTACCCCGTTCTTATTGTGGTGCCTGTATCGCTGGTTTTTAACTGGATTAACGAGACCAAAAAATTCACGCCTAGTTTAAAAGTGAATACTTATATTGGCGCTAACCGAAGAAATTTCAGCCGGATATATAAGCACAGCGATGTGATAATTACATCCTACGGTATTATCCGCAATGACCTTGAAATGCTTAAAAAGTACCATTTCCTTTATTTGGTGCTGGATGAAAGCCAGATGATCAAAAATCCGATGTCCAAAACGTACAAAGCCATCAATCAGGTTAATTCCGATCATCGGTTGGTACTCACAGGAACACCAATCGAAAATTCATTGGTAGATATGTGGGCGCAAATTAATTTTCTGAACAAAGGACTGCTGGGGAATCTTAATTTTTTTAAAAGTGAGTTTGTAACACCCATCGAGAAACAGAATAACGAAGAAAGAGAGTATAAATTAAAAACACTCATCCAACCTTTTATTCTCCGGCGCACAAAAAAAGAAGTTGCCAAGGATCTACCCCCTATAACACAGCAACAAGTCATGTGTGAAATGACACCTGAACAGCGTAAAATTTATGAGGAGGAGAAATCGAAAGCGCGGAATTTAATACTTGAAAATATCGGTAAGTTTGGTGCTGAAAAATCAGCCATCATGGTATTACAATCACTTACCCGATTGCGGCAAATTGCCAATCATCCCATTATGATCGATCCATCATACGAATATGAATCGGGCAAGTATGGCGAAATTCTGCGTACAATAAACAATATTGTGGCTGAGGGGCATAAAGCATTGTTGTTCTCATCTTTCGTTAAACATTTGGAATTAATTGAAAAACAACTGGTTGAAAATGAAATTGGCTATTGCATGCTGACCGGAGAAACAGATCATCGGAATGATATCGTGCAAAAATTTCAGGAAGATGAATCGATACGGTGTTTCCTGATTTCGCTCAAAGCGGGCGGGGTAGGTCTTAACTTAACGGCGGCTGATTATGTATTTATTTTGGATCCCTGGTGGAATCCGGCAGCCGAAAATCAGGCTATTAGCAGGGCACATCGAATCGGACAGGATAAAAATGTATTTGTATATCGGTTTATTGGCCGTGATACCATTGAAGAAAAAATATTGCAACTTAAAAAGCGTAAATCTGATCTGTCGGATGTCTTTATCAATAATAATAATCCGTTTAAAGCTGCTTCGGTGGATGAAGTGATGGAGCTGTTTGCTTAATCACTGTATCTGACCTGTTCCAACCATCGTTAATAGCCTTGAAATTGGCTATCCACATCCGTAATCCGCAAGGAATAATTTGCGAAAATCATCCCGGAAATTCGGCAATACATGAAACTATAGAATCGTAATTTTTTTTGTTATCATTTCTTTATCCAGTTGTATTTGTACGATATATTGACCTGGTTGCAAATGATCAATATTCATTACCAGGTTATGTTCCGCAGGTAACAAACGGGTATGATGCATCCGCTGAACTACCCGTCCCCGCATATCATATATGGTAGCCTGGATATCACTTTGGTTATTAAGCATTAATCGTATATTTATCTTATTCCTGGCAGGATTTGGAAAAGCTAACAGGTAATCCGATAATTTGGGTTCATAAACATTGGTCAATTTGCCTGTATAAGTTTTACCATGCAATTTTCTGCCATCAGGATAAGCCTCTCCCTTTTCGTTAGCCAGATATATATTCACCCAATCGGGACGTTTTGGCATATCAGATTGCATCCCAAATTTTGTTTCCCATTCTTCATCACTATGGCGTTCAAAGTTACTGGTAATGTCATAATGAAATGATGCAACCGGCCCGGTAAATGCCATGATTTGTTTGGGTCGCACAGGATTGGGAGCAAAAAACACTCCTTGATTTATATATCCGCTTCCTACATGATAAACATTGCCCACAACATTACCGTGTTCATCGGTTGGTTGTGTATGAATATCCGCAACAATAAAATCCTCACCGTATGCTTTATAAGGAGTATAGAACAGATCATTAAACCATCCGCTGATAGACGGTCCTGAAGCCATAGTTCCATTGATCATGGTTTTTAAGAAAGTGACCTCAGTATCGTTAAGTGGTATGGCATTTAATTCTTTCTCAGCAATATTGGTAAAATGACTCATAAGGTTTCCATAGGATTCGTAGAATCGCGTGATTTTATGATCGCTGCCTAATAAGTCGTCAAAGAAATGTTGTGCGTCATACGCAATTTTTTTAATTTTTTGATAAAGAGACGGGTAAGGTTCAATGTACGTATAAGGAAATGAACAACCGGTTGCTCCTGTGTATGATTGTTTAGCATAAAGAATGTTATCATGTCGCAACTCGGCCCATGACGTAAGCTGTGTATTTAATTTCTCGTGATGCCATGCCGTTGTTTGCATGAAATAAGGCAAATTATCACTGGTTTCCGGCGGGTTGAGTGTACGAATGGCAGATAACCAGCTGTTGTATAAAGATTGTTCCCAGAACCCATCATCATAATATGAGATTAGTTCTTGCAATGCATTTATTTTGTAGGCATAGTGGAATTTTTTCATCTCATCCTGCATGAGCATAAGTGCATCTTCATTGCCTAATACTGCCATTACATCCAACGGATCAGGCATACCCCTGTATATTTTGTCTTCATCCCAAACAATTCGGTCGTATACAACTTCACTGGCAATGTACGAATCAAGTATAAATTTCTGCCCCAGGAGCTTGTAAGAAACGGGTAGTTTTCCCGGATCTGAAGATTTCGGATCGACATAAAAAAAATTGGACATGATTTTCTGTCCATAATC
This sequence comes from Bacteroidota bacterium, assembly GCA_009908855.1. GTDB lineage: Bacteria > Bacteroidota > Bacteroidia > Bacteroidales > JAAAOM01 > JAAAOM01. The sequence continues at coordinate 107,969 of JAAAOM010000003.1, read as the reverse complement.
ATCAGAGGCATTCAGTGCATTGGTAAAGACATCAAAATTATTTTCATTCAGGATATCTTCAGGGGATTCCAAATGATCGGAGACCAGTGATGTTAATTCATCAGGTGTGAGATTATCATCAGGCCCCACTAAAAAACTGATAATATTCTCATGTGTATCTAAAAGATTTTTATCTCCACAAGTATTTAACAGTTCATTCAATAATACCGCGGCTATTTGCATGCGTTGTAACTCTTCTTGCGTCCAGTCTGTTTCCCAGGGGTTTTCCGGAGGGCCGGTAAGCAAAAAATCAATACGTCCTAACCACATCATCGTCACAAAATAATCTTTCAATGTTCGTAAATTACCTTCTTCATAAAATTCATGTGTGTAATGTCCTCTGGGTTTGTACTGACTGAAATCAAGTTTACGGATACGGTCGTCTGTAAAAAGATTTAAATTAACAAGTTGTTGGACCTCTATGGCATTCATTACCAAATCATACATTTCACGATTTGAATGTTGTGGTAAATATGTATTATTTTTGCTCAATGATAGCGCAACGGCTATATACAAGTCTACATCACTCAGAGCCGGCAACATATCGCTGTTTTGTGAATATTTTTGATATAAATCAGTGTATGAATCATACATTGACTGTAACAATATTTTTAAATTTGGCTCCAACAATTCTTTTTCCAGTTCCATTAGAATTTCATCATAGGATCGGTGTAAACTATGAAGAATAAAATCGGAACTGATAAAAAGAGGCAGATCATTGCTGTATATCTGAATAAATGACTGGGCCCAGGAATTATTTCTTTGCCGCTCGGTTACCATAAAATGGTTTTGTGTAAGCAATTGTTTTTCGTAGTTCGTAAATTGATAAACACTGTCGATAGAAGGGAAGCAGGCTATTTCATGGGGAGAAGCAGGAAATTGTCTTTTTACATAATAATCCGTTTGGGGCGGGTTCGCTTCAAGTATCTGATCAGTCGAATAAGATTGATTGGTGGTTAAAAAGGTTTGATAGGTCTCCGTATCAAAATTTACCTGACTATTTATTTTATCAACAGGGATTGTACCTAACAGGATGAAAAGTAAGAGTTTTGCAAGTAGTTTCATGATAAGTAATTTAAGTATTATGTAAATGACTTTATCAATTTTGTTGGTGTTTTATAATTTACACCCGATGACAAAATTCTTTTTCCATTCCTGCATTTTCAATTTAACCTGAGTTGAGCGGTTGACCAGCCCGGCATTTTAATCGAGGAGCAAAACAAATAAGCGCTTCACTTAGGATTAACCCGTCGCGATGACTATTGAGATAGAAAAGGTTGCATTTACCGAATACGAATAGCGAAATGCTTACATTTACTTAATCGATTCAGCGTCATCACTCAATATGGGTTTAATTATAAAACATTATTCAAATTTGCACTATTCAATTTTGAACGGAAATACCAAACACCAATTAAGAACCTGATATAACACTCAATGCGTGATCGAATTAAATACAAGATGCATACAAATACTATTTGGTTGCGTATGGTAATGATAATAATTCCAATGTTAAATTGCTACTTTTCCGGTGGGTTAATTTTGGCCCTGATATAACCAGCCAACTCTTCAGCGTGATTGGTACCTATTAACACATTGTTTCTTCTGTGATTGAGGGACAATTCAACTGCCTTCCGTCCGGAAACGTTGTATATAATTTTTCCGGGTCTCAGCCTGATACCCCAACCCAAAGGAAAATAACTGACAGCCTTTACCTCAGTGATATTATCGAGTTTGTAGTTGCCCCTGATGAGACCAATACCAACATAAAACCGAACTTCACGGTCAGTAACAACAATGGTGAGTCGGTAAAACAACAACAGTAACAGCAATACAATACACAAGGATGTATACCATCCATACCTGGCCTGGTCAGGAAATTCACTGACGGGAACCTGATATTCCCGCCAAAAGGCAACGGTTAATGCAACCTGTATGAGCGGTAGCAAAACCAAAAATATCCAGCCTGTTTGTGTTCTTTTCATCGCCAATGTTAATTATTGATAAAGATTATCTTTCCAGGGTTTAATTTCAAATCCATGGATGATACTGTCTTCCTTCAAATGTACCCGGATCTCGGCGGGATGATCCATTTTTTCAAACCTCCCTTTAAAACGAAGAATTTTCATGGCATCTTCTTTCCCTGATCCCCATACTTCGGTAAATTGGATTGATTGCATATCGCCATACCCGGTAATAATTTCATGGTAATATTCAAGTAAAGTACCCGGTGTTATATTTTGTCTCATTTCCCGGCTGATATTGTCAGGGAGTCTGTAGACCGTATCATTTCGCATTGTTTCAAAATAGTTCTGCACAAATGTTTTGGCGGATGTAACTTCTGTTTCATTGGCGGCATGATCGGGTAATTTTTTTACTTCCTTTTGGCAGGCGGATAAAAAAACAACCAAAACTATTACGGTTAAAATCCGATTGGCATCTTTTATCTTCATACTATAAGATTTTTTCATACTGCTAAACTTTGCTGAATGCTTATTGGTTCAATATTATTGTCTGACTTTTTTATCAAGCCCTATTTCATCTGCTTTTTTAAGCAGATATTGATAGGCTTCGTTGTAATTATTTCTTATTTCTCCTTCAAGGATGGCTTCTTTGATCGCATTTTTCAATATACCAACCTCCCGGCTTGGCTTTAGATCAAACATTTCCATTATTTCCGCTCCCCTTATGGGTGGCTGAAAATTACGAATGGCGTCTTTTTCTTCAATTTCAATAAGTTTTTGACGCACCTTTTTAAAATTCCGTGTGTAACGTTTTACTTTCTCGTCAATGGCAGAAGTAATATCAGCTTCGCAGAGCGTCATTAAATCGTCAATATCATCACCGGCTTCAAAGAGCAGTCGGCGTACGGCAGAATCAGATACTTCTTCCTTTACCAGCGCAATGGGCCGCAAATGGAGAGCGACTAATTTTTGCACATATTTCATGGGCTGCCCGAGCGGGAGTTTCAGGCGTTTGAAAATACCCGGGACCATTCTGGCACCCACTACTTCATGGCCATGAAACGTCCAGCCATGATCCGGAAAGAATTTTTTCGTTCCGGGTTTGCCAATATCGTGTAACAGGGCGGCCCATCGCAGCCACAAATTATCTGTATGGGGTGCAAGTCTGTCAAGTACCATGGCCGTATGAATGAAATTATCCTTGTGTTTTTTTCCTTCAACCGATTCCACACCTTTCATGGCTGCCATTTCGGGTAAAAATTGTTTGAGCAAGTTGGTCCTATCCAGTAAAAATAGACCGTATGAGGGTTTTGGTGCCAGCAATATTTTATTAAATTCGTCCATGATGCGCTCTTCCGAAATAATTTGCAGTCGTTCACTGTTACGTGAAATGCTTTCAAATGAGGCTTTGTCTATATGGAATTCCAGCTGGGTGGCAAAACGTACGGCACGCAGCATACGTAATGGATCGTCGGAATAGGTGATGTCCGGATCAAGCGGGGTACGAATGATTTTATTTTGCAGGTCTGCTTTACCGTCAAACGGGTCTGTGAGTTGGCCAAAGGTATCGTTATTCAGCGAATAGGCCATGGCATTGATCGTGAAATCCCGTCGGTTTTGATCATCCTGCAAACTGCCGTCTTCAACAATGGGTTTGCGACTATCCTGGCGATACGATTCTTTTCGGGCGCCAACAAATTCAATATCCATATCCTTGTACACAACCTGGGCGGTACCAAAATTTTTGAATACAGTAACGTTGGCTTTCCCTGGCAGTTTCCTGGCTGTATGTCGGGCCAATTCAATACCACTGCCAACCACCACTATATCAATGTCCTTTGAGGGTCTTTCCAGTATGCAATCGCGAACATAGCCGCCAATTACATAGCCTTCAAGGGATAATTCTTCTAACGATTCAGAAATAACCTGAAAAACAGTGTCGTTTAGACAATTATTCATATTTAGATATGTCAATTTGTCAATAATACTGGACAAAATTACCATTTTTTGGCTGCTGCGAAAAGTATATTGAAAAATTATGTTTTGGTATACAATTTGACTATTTTTGAACAAATGTATAAATGTATATATTTAGATTAATAATTTTATAAATAAAATAGTTATGGTAGAGCATTTGACTAAAGAAACGTTTAAAGAGAAAGTCTTCAATTTCGAACAAAACAAAGAGTGGAAATTTGAGGGCGACAAGCCGGCGGTGATTGATTTTTATGCTGACTGGTGTGGGCCATGTAAACAAGTTGCTCCTGTGTTGGAAGAACTATCAGGGGAATATGAAGGAAAGGTAAATATTTATAAAATAGATACTGAATCGGAAAAAGAACTGGCCGGAATGTTTGGCATTCAAAGTATTCCGTCGTTATTGTTCATTCCTACCGATGCCGAGCCCCAAATGGCTATGGGTGCATTGCCAAAGGAAACATTTGAAAAAGCTTTTAAGGAAGTATTGAAGGTCGAGAAACCTGCCGCTTAATGATTTTCATGCACTTTACATGAATATAGGGTATTTCGATGCTGAAGTGATTCGGTTAATTGGGTTAAACAGGTATTAAACTGATTACTGATTGACCGAACATATAGGCCATCATTTTATCTTTTGGCAAAATCCGACATGCATTTTTGATAATTATTAATTATCGCAAAACTGTTATACAACAGCTTCAACAATTTATTTTTGTTAGGGGTATTTAACATTTTTGTTAGCTAATCTAAAAAAATATTGTCATGGATTGGTTTGCAGAACAAAACCCGATTTTTCAGGCCTTTTTAGCCACATTGTTTACATGGGGTGTTACTGCACTGGGTGCTGCCGTTGTATTCTTTTTCAAAAGTTTTAACCGTCAGGCGCTGGATGGTATGATGGGCTTTGCGGCAGGGGTGATGATTGCAGCCAGTTTTTGGTCGTTACTAAACCCGGCCATTGAAATGGCAGAGCAGGATAAAATTGCTCCCTGGTTCCCGGCAGCCACCGGATTTTTATTGGGCGGATTTTTTATCTGGGGTATCGATAAGTTGCTACCGCATTTGCATGTTGGATTTCCGCGCAATAAAGCTGAGGGTATACAAACCAACTGGCACAGAAGCATTTTGTTGGTAACGGCAATTACTTTACATAATATACCGGAAGGACTTGCTATTGGCGTGGCTTTTGGAGCACTTGCCTCGGATGCAACCACTGCATCATTTGCCGGGGCAGTGGCATTGGCATTGGGAATCGGATTGCAGAATTTTCCGGAAGGCATATCGGTTGCTGTACCGTTAAGAAGAGAAGGGTTTTCGCGTTGGCGAAGTTTTAAATACGGGCAATTTTCAGGTATAGTTGAACCGGTTGCCGGTGTTTTAGGGGCCGCCGCGGTTATCCTCATCGAACCCATACTTCCATATGCACTGTCATTTGCCGCAGGTGCCATGATTTTTGTAGTTGTGGAGGAATTGATTCCTGAATCGCAATTGCATGGCAATACCGATTTGGCTACTTTGGGTACTTTGTTGGGCTTCACCGTGATGATGATTTTGGATGTTGCTTTTGGTTAGCTACGTAACATTGAATTATGAAATTGAATGCTGTCAATAATTGATGGGTAGCTTGCATTATTTGATATTTCCCCAATAAGATATTGCTGGTACAATTTAAAAAAAAAGGGAGGTGAATATTCATCCACTTCCCTTTAAACTAACTAACTAACTAACTACTATCCAGTACCGCAAAACTATATTCCAATATTTTAAGATTACTTAACCGCTTGATAGTTAATGTACCGTAACGACGAAAAGTAACCCTTGCTCATATAAATTCATGTCAGATTAAATCATGCAAGAAAAAACCGGAGTGCCACAATAAGCACCCCGGTTAAAAACCCTAGAAATCTAAACCTAAACATTATGAGAACCTAATATTCTAACGCTTTTATTGTTCTTATGTTGTTCACCTGCACTCTAAAAAAAAGTTAAAATCAGGTTTGAATTTTATAATAGTGCGTTTAAAGTGATTACAAGCAAATATCGTGCTAGAATTTAAATGTTGTTGATAAAAAATAATTTCTGCCGGCATTTACAATATATCCGGGTTCATCATTTGTACCGTCAAAATCAAGATCCAATGGTGAACCATTCGTATAATAATGTTGATCACTTAAATTCTTAGCTTCCAATCGTATTGATATACTTCCCAATTCATAGGCAATGGCGGCATCCATTGTAAAATAAGCAGGTAGCGTAAATTCAGGATCATTGGTAAGCTCCAGAAATGATTGGCCTACATAATTCCCGGAGAATCTAACCGAAAGATTCTCTGCCGGAAATATATTTATTCTTCCCCGTCCTATAATTTCAGGACTGAGTATGGGAGTTTTATTATTGTATGTTTCACCAGTGCCGGATGTGAATGTTTCAATCTCACTTTGCATATAGGTCAGATTTCCCTGGAAACCGATAAAGCGGACGGGTAGATAATTCCACTCCATTTCAACACCTGTACGATAACTATTAGGGATATTTCGGCGTTTTTGCAGGCCAAATGCCAATACCTCACCAATTGGCGCTATTTCATTCTCAAAATCCATATAGAAAAAGTTTGTATTAACTGCCAACATTTGTGAATTCCATTTAATGCCTGCTTCCAAATCGTTTACATACTCAGGCTTAAAAGCATCTGATTGCGCAAACTCGAAATTGGCTGCAGATAAACTAAAACCACCTAATATATCGATCCGTGTTGGTTCGCGTCCCATTCTCCCCAGGGATGCATACACCGATAAATGATCAGAGAAAGAATAACTTGCACCAATGTTGGGATTAATAAATGTCCGGTTTCTCGTAATTTCCCCTTCAGGTTCAACGCCTTCCATGCCGGGAGCATCATAATCGGGGTGAATGGAAAGGTTCATTTGTCTCATTTGCGCATCGGCATAAATGCGCCAGGTACTATTGGTCCATTGAACTTTTCCAAACCAACTGACCTCTTTTTTGTCGGAAGTTTCGAAATAATAGGGATTGGCAAAATCCGGTGTAAATGATTCTTCATTTACCCGCTTAAATATATACCCATGGGTACCAACACTGATTTCCCATTGACCATAATTCAGGAACCCGTTAACCATAAGGCCATAGTGGTCATTTATAAGCGGATAGTTAATCTGTGCCAGGGCGGTTGTATCATCAGGATGCTGATACGTATACAAAAAATCCCCCGATGCCCCTCCATAATAAAGTGAAGCATTGGTCGAGAACAAATCGTTGAAAATATGGGTATGCTGTAATTGTATCAGGCGTTGACCGAAGTCGTCTTGGTCATTCTCATTTAGCGAATTGGCAGTTATATCTTTTTTTAATACACTTTCCGGTTCAGAATTGTAACCCAATCCGTTTTTGGAGCGTGCATCGAAAGCGTTTATCTTAAACATATCTTTTTCACCAAAATAACCACCTGAAAAGAAAAACGAATATGCATTTGTACCGGTATTATCCTTGAAACCATCAGAAGCAATGCGACTATAGCTGCCATAAAATGACCATTTATCATCAATCATACCAGAGGAAAGACTGCTATTTAACCGGTATGTGTTAAAAGAACCAAGTCCCAGTTCCAGTTGTCCGCCCTGTTCACGGTCTTCAATATTAACAGATTCGAAATTAATTGATCCGGCATAGGAAGCCACACCGTTGCTGCTGGTTCCGACTCCCCGCTGCACCTGTACCGATTCGAAGCTGTTACCGATATCCGTGAAATTGGAAAAGAACACGCCATGATCAATCATATCATTTAATGGAACCCCGTTCAGTGTCATGTTAATTCTTTCCTGACCAATACCTCTCAAACGCATACTTCCATAGTTGGCTAATTTAGTTCCGGATTCGGAGTAGGATATGATTGAGGGAGTCAGGTCCTCAAGAAAAAATATCGGTTGCTCACCATTATACACATTTTCCAGTTCTTTGCGCTCAACCGTACTTTGCGTCACAGGGTCCTGATCGCCGGCACGGACAGCCTGTATAATTACTTGCTCCAAATCCACAGCCGGAGCCAGGTATGCTTTAACTGTATCGCTTATGGCAATTTTCTTTGTTTTAAACCCGACATGACTGATGGTTATATGCTCTGCAGAGCGGGGAACATTCATTGAAAAGTAGCCTTCAGCATTGGTAACAGTACCATTTCCGGTTTCAGAATAATAAACATTGGCCCCGATTAATGGTTCTCCGGATTGTTTGTTAAGTACCACACCTGATACTTGTTGTGAGATACCGTTTAAACAGCTCATAACCAAAGCCAAAAAAATGTAAAAACGTTTCATAATGAAAAAATATTATTGGTTAAACAAAGCGAAAAGCGGGGAACTTTCCATTACGTTTACCATACGCTCCCTTCGGCGGCATTATCCGCATCAGGTTTTATGGGTATGATCTCAGCCCGTTGTATTAAGGCACCCCGTTATTAATGGCCGCAAAGCTAAAAAGTTTTATTGTTTCTAACAACTTCTTAATAAAAATCTACAACAATGTCTGATTTATTGCGTATATTTTATTCGCATAATCCATGCTGGAATTTAATAATGATGAATTATCACTATACCCGGGTAATTATTATCATCTTTTGCATACTGTTTACTTTAAACAGTAAGGCTGCATATACCTGTAAGTCCCATAAAAATCAAAAATTTCAGAAATTTACTATCAGAGACGGTTTATCCAACAACAATGTAGAAGCGATATATCAGGATGTGTACGGTTTTCTGTGGTTTGGTACCTGGGATGGGTTAAATCGTTACGATGGATACCACGTTACTATTTATAACCAAAACGATTATGGGTTGAGTGACAATTCAATTCATTGTATTATGGAGGATGCTGATTCTGTAATGTGGGTAGGCACAGTTAATGGATTTAATCGTTACGAAAGAGATATAGACCGGTTCACATCTTATTTGGTTGCTGATATTCAGTCAGAGCCGCCGAACACGGTATTAAAAATCCTGGAAATTACAAATAACAGGTTGTTGATTGTTACCGAATCAACGGGAATTTATATTCTGCACAAAGATGACGGAAGTATTGTGAAACTTTCTCACGATCCTGATGACCTTAGCTCACTGGCCAGCAATAATAATGAAACTGCCCTGGTTGACAGATATAACAATATTTGGATTGGAACCAAAGATAAAGGTGTTGAATGCTACAATATGGAGTTTGTAAAAAAATGGCATTGCAGGGATCTGACACCCGATATGGAACAAACAACTGTCTTTGTAACCGCTATCGTGGATTTGGGCCCCGACAAATACTGGATCGGAACACATGGTGACGGTATATTTGAAATGAACGGGAACGGTAAATTATTGCATCAGTATACTACCCGTAATTCAATGTTGGAGAGCAATATAATCTGGTCTTTTAACAAAGCCGATAACGATCATATATGGGTCAGTACACAGGATGGGGGTATTAGTGAATATTGCACAGAGGATGGCATTTTCATAACTTATACGTATAATGAAGGTGATCCGAACTCACTGAATAATAATATTATTCGTACTTCATACCAGGACAAATCCGGTTCACGCTGGATCGGTAACTTTAACGGAGGTTTAAACTACATCGATCAATCCATAAAAGAATTTCACGTTAACAACCGCCAAATGCCCGCTTTATTTGAAATGAAAATGGACTATGTGATATCTACATTCCATGACAACCAGGATAATTTATGGGTTGGAACAGATGGAAAGGGCATTCATCAATATAATAAAAACACAAAAGAAGCACAATTATATACAACCCGTTCCATTTCAACCAAATACGGAAATGTAGATAAAGTGCTTTCCATTAAACAAGACCGTTTCGATAATATATGGCTGGGCTGTTTTGAAGGGGGTTGGTGTCTTATTCTCCATCAACCGGTTCATTCAAATCATATATTCCTGATTGGATTACTGATCCTAAGAATTTCAATGTTTGGGACATCAGTTTGCACCATGATGACCATAAACTATGGTTGGCTACAAAAAATTACGGGGCTCTTTTATTTGATATAATAAAAGGCACTTTCGTTATATTGTCCGAAGAACAAAAAGAATTTGCCTGGCGTATTTTACCGCACCAAAAAAATATTTGGGTGGGGACATATAACGGATTAAAAAAATATACAATTGACGGAAATCTTATAAAACATTACTTCCATGCAGAAGATAATTCTCATAGTCTGGGACATAACTGGGTTTTGTCGATCTATAAAGATTCAGATAATATGCTCTGGGTAGGTACACATGGTGGCGGATTAAATCTGTTTGATCCTGCGATTGACGGGTTTCGGAAATTTACAACGCACGAAGGATTATCCGGTAATATTGTGTATGATATACTGGAAGACCAAGAGGATAATCTATGGTTGAGTACATCAAAAGGTATTTGTAAGTTCAATAAAACCGAATATACGGTATCTGCTTATGGCATAACTGATGGACTGGAAGCAGAACAATTTAATCCTAATACAGCCTCTATGGATGAAAACGGGCACATGTATTTTGGCAGCAACAATGGCCTTATTTATTTTAACCCTGCCCATATTTCCAACAATGATTTTATCCCGCCAATATTTATTACAGACTTTAAAGTTTTTAATGAATCACTGGATATTACAACAGATGGAGCGCTGAAAAAAAATATTATTTATGCTGATACCGTTGTGTTAAGTTACAAACAATCTGTTTTCAGTCTCGAATTTTCGGCACTTAACTATTGCTTTCCCGAAGAAAACGAATACGCCTATTACCTCGAAGGATTTGATAAAACATGGACGGAAGCAGGACATAAAAGAACAGCTACTTATACCAATCTGAACCCGGGCACTTACCATTTTCATGTTAAAGGAAGTAACAACGACGGGGTATGGAATGAGTAAGGCAAATCACTAACAATTATCATTACACCTCCGTATTGGCAAACTTTATGGTTTAAAGCACTGCTTGTGTTGGTTACCCTTGCATTTATATGGTTTATTTACCGATTGCGTACACAAAACCTGTTAATTAAACAGAAAAAACTAAAGAGCCTGGTAAATTTGCAAACCACCAATTTAACAGAAGCAAACACTTTATTACAACGTCGTCAGGAAAAAATTCTACATCAGAATCAGGAAATACAGGCAAAAAACACCGAGTTACAGCACCACCGTGAAAATTTGGAAAAACTCATTGAACAGAGAACCTCAGAACTGGAAAAAGCCCTTAAAAAAGCCGAAGAATCCGATCGGCTTAAATCGGCATTCCTGGCCAATATGAGTCATGAAATCAGAACACCCATGAATGCCATACTCGGTTTTTCTGATTTACTGGCAAGTGCTGATGAATTTCAACAAGATGAAAAAGAACTTTTTGTCACACAAATTCAGACCAATGGTGAAATGTTGCTTAAGTTGCTTAATGACTTAATTGATATTTCCAAAATCGAATCACAGAACATTCAAATATCGTCAACCAAATGCGATTTAAGAAGGGTACTTACGCAGTTGTTCGAAACACATCATCAAACAAATCAACAACAACCCTGCCATTCAAATGAAGCTCGATATTGCGCAAAATGTACCATCTATATTTTATACCGACGATTTACGGCTTAAACAAATTGTATCCAATTTAATTGACAATGCAATAAAATACACTGATGAGGGAGAAATAACGGTATCCTGCACAGTTGATGATGACCGGATACTTCTTTCAGTGAAAGATACCGGTATTGGTATTTCAGCCGAATACCTGCCCTCCGTATTCGATCGGTTTACTACCGTACACCATAGTATTAAAAAAGTGTATCGCGGTGCCGGCTTAGGTTTATCAATTTCAAAACAGCTTGCCAATCTTTTAGGAGGAGATTTAGATGTTACATCCGAATTGAAAAAGGGGTCTGAATTTATTCTCTGGCTACCACGCAATGTTGCAGAGGAATCAAATAGTGACACCAATTATGAGAACGAACAACAAATCTCCATAATAAAAAACTGGCAGGATAAAACAGCCTTAATCGTTGAAGATGAAGAATCGAATTATAAATATCTCAAATTTGCCCTTTTAAAAACCAATATAAAATTATTGTGGGCAAAGAATGGAAGTGAAGCCATGGATATTATCAGAAAAGAAAAAAAGAAAACCATTGATATCGTTTTACTTGACATAAAACTTCCGGATTACGATGGTTTTCAGGTTTTTCAGATGATTCGTGGAGAAAAACGGGATGTACCGGTTATTGCGCAAACTGCTTTTACACAGAGTGAAGACGAAAGAAAAATTAAAAATGCCGGTTTTAACGACTTCCTGGCCAAACCCATAAGTCTCAATCTGCTCATTCAAAAAATGGAACATCTGTTAAGTAAATAAATGCTTATTGTTATCACTATAAATACTTTTAATCCTTCAGTATTGTTCATTTATCTGTTTACCACGAAAAATGGTAAAAAAATAATAACTTTCTTATGATAGCACGTATAAATAATGGATCAAACGATTTATTACAGGGCATGAAGTTTTTGAGATTATTATTATTACTGGGATTCGCATTTATAGGTATCAACAGTATCGCACAAATTGATACCATTCATTATCTACCACCGCTGTACTATACCGGAAACAACGGTGGCGATTATGACGATCATTACGCATTGTTGTCTACCTTTGAAACAACACCGTTTACTGTAACTGTGAGTACGCGCGATAATTCATACAATCAGTCCTTTACCATATCAAAAAACGCCCCGGCCCGCATATTTCTGGGTAACAAATTTAATGCGGAAGGTTTAATTGGACCGGCTGATAAAAATACGGTATTGAATGATGAAGGACTGATATTCTCAGGGCCGAAAGGATTTTTTGTAAATATTACACATCTTACCAATATACAGGCCGCCATTCTAACCTCTAAGGGATCTGTAGGTTTTGGCAAGAATTTTTACAGCGGCCACATGTTTACAAATATGGAGGGCAATAATCACAATAATAACCGTAACAGACGACGTTCCCATTTTATTTCCTTTATGGCTACTGAGAACAACACCTACGTTACCGTTGAAAATCCTAATTTTACCTTCGATGACAAAGGTTCAAACTCATTTACAGTTGTACTTCAGGAAGGCCAGTCTTATGTAATTACACGTGACTTTCACCAATCCGGGCTCACGGATGTTACGGTAAATCATATTAACGGAACCAATATTACATCAAACAAGCCAATTGCGGTAAATTCGGGTTCATGGACAGCCGGAAATAATAATAGTCTTAGAGATATTGGTGTCGATCAAATCGTACCTATCGAAATTGTAGGTACCGAATACATTGTCATGCGCGGTGAAGGTTCAAACAATACCGAAAGAGTGATTGTGGTAAGTACCGAGGACAATAATGATATTTACCTTAACGGATCAGGCAGTGCTTATGGAACCATGTCAAATGCCGGTGATTATATAGTTATCCCTGAAAATCAGTATAATGCCAATGATATTTTATACATCGAATCGGACAAACCGGTATATGTATATCAATCACTTGCCGGCTCTACATCTGATGCAACCACGGGTATGATGTTTATTCCGCGATTGTCATGCAATGCATCCAAAAGTGTTCAAATTTCGTATGCTGATTTTTTGGGTAATCCGGACCTGAAACTTGTAACACAGGCTGGTTCTGTGGTTACCATTAATGGCAATACCATAAGCGGCGCTATCTCTATTCCTGGCAACAGTTACTGGGAAGCATATACTGTAACACAATCGGAATTAAGTGGTTATAATCCTGGTGCAGACTGGAATTTCACGGTGGTGTCAACCGGCGCATTAAATGCCGGGCTTACCATTGAATCGGGTGCTATCGGCGCTGGTGGATTTTACTCTGGTTTTGGTACGGTGCCTGAGATAAGTTTCAACCCTGTTTTGGCCGCACAGGGATTATGCGCGGGGAATACTGAACTAACTGCAAAAGGTTATTCAACATACACCTGGTATAAAGATGGTGTTGAAGTAGCCGGAGAAAGTGATTCGGTTTATATTCCAACGGGTCCCGGACGATATAAAGTGGTGGGTGTTACTACATGTGCCGGTGAAAGCAGTTATACATATCCGTCACCTGAAATAGTTATTCTGCCCTGCCTTAATTTAACACCGCTTACACTCTCCATTACCGAGGGTAATACAGCCCAACCGAATGCAGAGTTTACAGCAACCTTGTCCCATCCCTGGGATGAAGACGATGTTTCTTTTAATTATACCACCGTTGCCGGTACGGCCAGTGGAGGAAACGATTATACAACATCCGGTGGTACAAATACCATCACTGCCGGCAACACAACCAAAGTAATTAGTGTACCTATCCAGAATGATCTGCTGTCGGAAAATGATGAAACCTTTGAATTGCAAATTTCAAATGCAGTGAATGCCGTGATCAGTAATAATTCATCAATATGTACCATCATTGATGATACCGACCCTCAACCTGTGCTAACACTGGAAGCGTCTAAAACAGTTAATGAAAATGCCGGAACAATTGCATTTGCTATAAATTTGAACAGGGCCAGTGGTCAATTCATAACCACAGACTTTACCATTACAGCGAACACTGCCACTCAGGTTGATGATTTTTCTGCGGCTTCCTATTCCGGAACACTCACCTTTAACCCCGGTGATATAACCAAATCACTGATTATTAATATCAATAACGACAATTTACATGAACCTGGTGCAAATGAAACGTTTTCTATTACATTGTCGAATGTGGTAAATGCCACAGCAGGGAATTTAACATCCGTCTGTTCAATTACCGATAATGAAACCAAGCCGGTATTATCGCTGAATGCAACCAATATAAGTGAGGGCAATAATTTTGTGTTAAACGGAACGCTTAACAACCCGAGTGCAAAAAATATTATTTTCAGAATATTTACAGCCGATTCCACAGCAACTTCTCCTGATGATTATACGGCCATACCTTCTAATTTCGATACAATTCCCGCCGGAACGGTTAATTATTCATTAAACATACCAACAAACGATGATATAATTAACGAAGGCCTTGAGCATTTTAAAATTCATATTCAGAATCTTCAGCATGCCCTTTTTTCTGATGCTTCAACCTCCAAAAAATTTATAGCCGGTATATTGGATAACGACGGGTTACCACAGGTCTCCGTTCAGGATGCAACAACCACTGAGGGCACCATTATTAAATTTC
The DNA here is from genome assembly GCA_009908855.1 of Bacteroidota bacterium. Classification (GTDB taxonomy): domain Bacteria; phylum Bacteroidota; class Bacteroidia; order Bacteroidales; family JAAAOM01; genus JAAAOM01. The sequence continues at coordinate 92,743 of JAAAOM010000003.1, read as the reverse complement.
CCGTAACCATTTCACATCCGGGTAGCTCCGATATTACATTTAATTATAGTACATCGGATAATACGGCCGTTTCGCCCGGTGATTTTACTTCTGCCGCCAATGTGGCATTTACCATTTCAGCAGGCGATATGTCGGATACCATTCAGGTTACAACCATTGAGGACACCGAGGAAGAAGGCAATGAAGACTTGCTGATAAGCCTGAGTAATATATCGGGCAATGCAGAATTTTCAGATAATCAGGCCGCCGGTACGATTGTTGACAATGATGAAACACCGGTTGCTGTTAATGATGCTTATGCCCTGAATGAAGACGAAAATGTATCCGGCAATATACTTAGCAACGACAACGGATTGGGAGATCCGCCAATAACTATCCCTTCCAATAGTGATCCTTTATACGGCACCCTGAGTCTGAATACCGCCACCGGTGATTTTACCTATACACCGGATGCCAATTTTAATGGCACCGATACAATACAATACACCATTCGTGATCAGGATGGCGATGAATCAACTGCCCGTGTAATTTTTACGGTTCAATCCGTGAATGACATTCCCAATGCGGAAAACGATAGTTATACCATGAATGAAAATACTGCATTAACGAATATATCGGTACTGGTGAATGACAGCGGACTGGGAGATGGTATAACCGTGAGCCTGGTTGCCGATGTTAGCAATGGCACACTGAATTTGAACAGCAACGGGGAATTTAATTACACCCCGGATAATCAATTCTACGGTTCCGATCAGTTTACCTACCAAATTACCGATGGAAATGGCGACAATGCCTCGGCAACTGTGAGTATTAACGTTAGTTACTCCAACGATTACAATCCTGTTGCCAATAACGATACTATTTCCACCCCCGAAGATACAGATGTAGCTATTAATGTAATAACAAACGATAGCGATCAGGATGGTATTGGCACCATTGATAATCAGAGTGTTTTAATCCAGTCTGGTCCGTTAAACGGCACACTTTCCTCTCCCGCCAATGGGGTGGTAACATACACACCGGATGCTGACTACCAGGGAAACGATCAGTTTACCTATACCTTCAGGGACAATGGCGGATTGGAATCGAATACGGCTACGGTTTATATCAGCGTTACAGCCGATAATGATGTGCCTGTGGCTCAATGCAAGGATACTGTTAAAATATATTTAGGTGCGGCGGGAAATGTATCCATCACACCCGCTGATGTTGATGATGGTTCCCATGATCCGGACGGTGATCCGTTGACGCGAACACTCAGTAAATCGGTTTTCAGTTGTGCCGACAAAGGCCTGAACATAGTGACATTTACAGTTCGTGATCCGATGAATGCGCAGGATCAATGCACATCCATTATTCAGGTAAGCGATACCACACGGCCATACATCCTCAGCGCACCCAATGATACAACCATTCATGCCACACCTGGTGATTGTGGTGCCGCCTTTCATTTTAATGTCCCGGTATTCAGAGATAATTGCGACGGGGATCAACCCGGAACGCTTGTGCAGGGTTATTCATCCGGTTCTGTGTTCCCAATCGGTACAACCATCATAAAATACAATTACACCGATGCATCCGGAAACGGGCCGGTTGAATATACCTTTGAAGTAACGGTAGAAGATAATCAGGTACCGGCTATCACCTGTACCGACCAAAACCGGGTGGTAAACAATGCAGGAAGCTTCAATGTATCAGATAACTCACTGGATCCATCGGTTAGTGATAACTGTTCTTATACCCTAAGCCATGATTATGACGTTGGAGGTGCAGGTTTAAACGGCTTTTCATTGCCGGTTGGAACACATACCATAAACTGGTCAGCTGATGATGGTAACGGCAATATTTCTAACTGTAACCAGTCCATCACAATATATGATACATTAATGATTACATTGGATGCCGATGATGCTGATTTGATAATTTGTGAGGGAGATATAATCACCTTTACAGTTACCGCAAACGGTGGTGTAAACCAGTTAACAATTGAATTTTACGTAAATAATGTGTTACAAACGGACGGTGTGTCAGGAAATAATTTTACAACCGGTAACCTGGTTGATGGCGACGAAGTGAAAGCGATTGTAACCGATGATATCAGCAATACAGTTGAAGAAACGGCCCTTATTAATGTCTTGACTTTACCACAAACAGATTCCCTGTATCGTAATCCGAATCAATAACAAAAGAACATGAACCTTGCTTGCGAGCGCAGCGGTGCTAATAACAAGTTGAAGTATGAATTTTTCTATGGTCAGGTTTACACATTATAAATTTGAATTTAATTGTATTCGTGAGCACCCTTCGGGAGATTCGCCGAACACTATTAACAATTATTTGATTAAGTAAGGCAACAACCAGGTTCGCTTTTAACGGAGAGCTTGTGAACACACTTCCTTATTATGTAGAAATAATTCTACATAAATAACTGATTGTCTTTATGATATGAATAAGCCCCAAGAAAAACAACCTGCCATTATTTCTGTTTTCGTGCTTGTTTAAATTTCACCATAATCATGCTGGCATGGCTTTTTCAACTGGTATTGTAAAAAAGTTATGAATTTACTAAACATTATATATATAATATCTATTGCATGCATTGCAACACTGATATTCTATTATGGCTTTAAAATCAGAGGTCCCTGGGGAAGTTTCTGGACTTTTTTCCTGGTACTGTTTTTGGCTATATGGGGTTTTGATGCATGGATAGAGCCCAGGGGACCTGAAAATTACAAGGTTTATTGGTTTCCACCGCTTATTGTAGGGGTCATTATAGCGCTCATACTGGCAGCGGCTACTCCAAAATTAACAAGGGAGGTGGAACTTGATAAACCCAAAAAGCAAGAAACAGACAATGAAACTACCAAAATGGCCATTGGCACCATATACTGGATGCTCATAATGGTTTTACTGGTGGTGGCATTATCAGGTCTTTTTGTAAATGTTTAATAGAAAAATGGAGATTCATTATGATACGTATACACCAAAAATTAGCGTTATTTATTAATTGTTGTTGTTACAGTATTCATAACATCAGAAAATAGTGTAACTGCGCAGGAAGAAAAAGATAAAACCAATTTGAAAATTTAGAAACCAGTCAGGATTAAAATGAACAATATCTGATACGAATTTATGAGGTGATATCAGCCTATCCCGATTTTTCTTATGAAACATCGGGGAAGGATATCCACTTTGCCCCAATGTTTATTAGCCGTTTGTTATGACTGGCCATTATTTCCGCCCGTAAATTCAATTAATTTATCATCCTCACATTTTTTGGCAGATATGAATGTTCGGGACCATTTTTAAATAGGCCAAAGCTATTCGTATTCTAAACCTTTTAGAAGTAGAATTAATTAAAATATGCAAAACCTTTTCAAAAATTGGGTTAAAATGGCTAATTTTACAGCGAAATTATAGGGTATGATATTTATTGGAATATTTTCCGGTCCGTTACCGTATATTGCAGTTTTTGCGATATACCTGTTGGGCATGATTAATTACTCCTTTCAGGCCAAAGAAAAGGATCAGGAAACATACGCTGAAAATAAAACGATTGAAATTGATAAAGAACAAATTCAATCAATTGACAATGCCCGGGAAAGAGCAAAAACAATTTTTTACCATACATTCCTTTCTGAAAAAGATTGGAATGGCATTATTCAACAAAATTTATTTAATGCATCGCCGCCCTGTATTATCAGTAAAGTAAAAGCGGATGTTGATGCATCCCCGAAAATAGCCGAACGGAATACCATTTTTTTTATTCGCCCGCCTCCACATGCTGTATAAGATTCAACAGTTTCCAAAGACCGAATCCATTTGTGAAATTTTTATATATTTAATTTAAGTAAACACCTTACGAAACATTACAGTAATATGGTTGGAGCCTTGGGCATAAGCCACAAAACAGCTTCTCAAAATATTCGACAGCAATTTTCATTAACATCTGATGAAATAATACCCTTTACCGAAGGATTGCAAAAGCATACCGGTATTAAAGAAGCAGTAGTAATTTCAACTTGCAACAGAACAGAGATTTATTTTTCATGTGAACATATTTGCAATCAGTATATACGACGTGATATACTTGATTTTTTGCATAAGTATAAACAAATTCAGGAATCATATCATAAACATTTCTACGTATATGTTGATGACAAAGCTGTAGATCACCTATTCAGGGTTACCTCAGGAGTCGATTCCATGGTACTGGGCGAAGTTCAGATAGTGAAACAGGTAAAAGATGCCTATTTATTTGCCACAAACGCCAATTTAACCGATGCTATTCTCATGCGATTGTTTCAAAAATCGTTTGAAACCAGCAAACGGGTTCGTTCCGAAACAGAAATTCAACAGGGAGCAACATCTATCAGTTATGTGGCTATAGATTTATGCGAAAATAAAGTGGGTAACCTTCAAGATAAAGAAGTATTTATAATAGGCGCGGGTGAAATAGCCGAATTGACCATGCGCTATCTTAAAAAAAGAGGGGTTCAACATTTAAAAATAACCAATCGTACAGCTGCCAAAGCTGAGAAACTGGCCACTGAATTCGATGCAATTGTGGTGGATTACAACCAATTCCCAAGGCACTTATCTTCAAGCGATATCGTTTTTGTAACAACAGGTGCAAAAGAATATATCATTTCAACTGATCATTTTCAGGCCAAAGGTGGCCCGAAGAATGCACAGGTACTGATTGATCTGTCAGTGCCCAATAACATCGACCCGGCCATTGGCTGTATTCCTGATAAACATTTGTTTGATGTTGATGCTTTGCAGGAAATTGTCAATGGTACAGCCGAAATGCGTAAAAGCAGCATTCTTACAGCCGAAGAAATAATCATGGAAATGGTTGCTGAATACATGACCTGGCTTGAAAGCCGCAATCTGCGACCGGTTATTCAAACCATTACCGCTCAAATGCAAAAAATCCGTGATGAAGAATTATTGAATTATAAGAATCATTGTGATCCTGAAATGGCTGCATATATAGAGCAATATACCGGTAATCTTACCCGGAAATATATTCGAACGTTTATTCGCAATCTTAAACAGGTGGCCCATACCGACAGCTCATCAACTTCCCTGAAAGCGATAAATGATCTGTTTTTATCCGACAAGGTATCCTGAAAACAGGGATAACAACATGAGCAAAAAAAACATCAGAATCGGTACTCGTGGAAGTCAACTGGCATTGTTCCAGGCGAACGAAGTAAAAAAACACCTTGAAAACGCATTTCACGATACCCTCATAGAGACCAAAGTGATTAAAACCAAAGGCGATAAAATTGTCGATGTTGCCCTGTCAAAAATTGGTGACAAAGGCCTTTTTACAAAAGAACTGGAGGTTGCACTTACCAATGGCGAAGTGGATATGGTTGTGCATAGTTTAAAGGATTTACAAACCGAGCTGGAACCGGGTTTTGAAATTGGTGCCGTACTCGACCGGGCGGATTGCAGGGATGCGCTTATTAGTCGGAATCATATTAAACTCAATGAACTGACACCGGAGCATACCATCGCCACTTCCAGCCTGAGGCGAAAAGCAGGATTACTGAATATTAACAGGCGATTTAACATAGTTGACATACGGGGAAATGTTAATACACGACTGCGAAAAATGGAGGAGGGCCATTGTGACGCCATGATAATGGCTGCAGCCGGGATCAAAAGGCTTGGCCTGGATAATTATATTACTGAAATCCTTGAACCGTCGATATTCATGCCTGCTGTGAGTCAGGGGATAATAGCCATCGAAATAAATGCCGGTGATGCGGAAACCAAAGAAATTCTAAATGCGCTCCATCACGAAGATACATGGATTGCTGCTTGTGCCGAGCGTAGTTTTATGCGAACATTAATGGGCGGGTGCCAGGTGCCCGTTGGTTGTTACACCGAATTACAGAACGAACAATTTACTATTCATGGTTTTGTGGCCTCACTGGAAGGCCATCAATATATTCAGGATACATTTAGCGGCGAACGCACCAAAGCCAATGACCTGGCAATTGCCTTGGCCGAGTCATTGTTGGCGCGTGGAGGAGCAGAAATTTTAGATGAAATAAGGACATAATGAACAAAGTGCTGGAAAATAAAATATTTATTTCAACCAGGCCACCCGGAAGAACGGATGAATTGGCCGGCTATATTAATGAGATGGGGGGGCGAGTGTTGGAAATGCCCATGATTGAAATTCAACAACGAAAGATTGATCATTCAGTCAAAAACAAAATATTTCCCCTTTCACATTATCAATGGATTATTTTCACCAGTCCGAATGGTATCCGGTATTTTTTTCATCTGTTGAAAGAGGAATTCGGGCAGGTGCAGCTGCCGCGTAGCCTTAAATTGGCCACCATAGGTAAGCATACTGCCAAACAACTTGAAGCATACAATTTAAAAGCCGATTTCATAAATTCCGGGAATACCAGTAACGATTTTGCGAATGCTCTTGAAAAGGAATTCGGAAATGCCAATCCCCGGGTATTATGGCCAACCGGTAACCTTTCACGATCTGTTTTAAAGGATAACCTTAAACACAAGGCTGATATTGAAGTTGTATATGTGTACAACACAGTAAAACCCGAAGCGGTAGATCAAACAATTTTAGATCAGGTGATGAATGATCAATACGACCTTATTATATTTACAAGTCCTTCGGGATTTGATAATTTAAAAAACCTGATTGATGATGAGTCGGTTACCAATAAATTACGGATAGCCAGCATCGGGCATACAACCACAACTGCCATTGAACAACAGGGTGTGATTCCGGTTGTTACAGCACGTATGTCTGATGCCAAAGGGATTGCCGATAGCATTTGTGAATACTATATTAAATAAACGAAGTTGAATATTAACTAAAACATATTAGTTAAATGACATATCCGGTTACCCGATTACGTCGATTGCGTAAAACAGAAACCATTCGAAACCTGGTAAGAGAAAACAGATTATCTGGTGACGATCTGGTTATGCCACTATTTGTGCGTAGCGGATCAAATGTAAAAAAGGCTATCTCATCTATGCCGGGTAACTACCAGTTATCGGTCGATTTACTGGTTGAAAAATGCAGTGAATTGGAAAAAATGGGTGTTCAGGCAGTTTTATTATTTGGTATTCCGGAAGAAAAAGACGAAACGGGTGAAATAGCCTGTCAGGAAGACGGGATTGTTCAGCAGGCCATTCGTGCCCTGAAAAAAGAAATCCCAAATCTATACCTTATTGCTGATGTTTGCAATTGCGAGTATACCACGCATGGCCACTGCGGAACCATAATAGATGGTGATGTTGATAATGATGTCACCCTCAATACATTGTCGAAGCAGTCATTATCACTGGCACGGGCAGGGGTTGATATGGTGGCGCCCAGCGATATGATGGATGGGCGTGTAAAGCATATTCGTCAATCATTGGACCGGGAGGGTTATCATGGCATTCCCATTATGTCTTATGCAGCCAAATATTCATCGGCTTTCTACGGCCCCTTTCGTGAGGCAGCCGAAAGCGCACCACAATTCGGAAATCGGGCTACCTATCAGATGGACCCCGCCAATAGCCGTGAGGCCATGCGCGAAATTGAAATGGACATTACTGAAGGAGCCGATATTGTGATGGTAAAGCCGGCATTGAGTTATCTGGACATTATCACCCGTGTAAAACAAAATATTAATGTGCCTGTTGCTGCCTATAATGTAAGTGGTGAATTTTCGATGGTTAAAGCAGCGGCGCAAAAAGGTTGGATTGATGAAAAACGTCTGGTGTCGGAACTACTGACTTCCATGAAAAGGGCAGGAGCAGACATTATCATATCCTATCATACACAAGAAATAATAAAGGATCTATAAACCCTAAAAAAAGACGGATTTTGAATTTCAACAAGAGTACAGCAGCATATCAGGAAGCATTGGAATGTATACCCGGCGGTGTTAATTCACCGGTAAGGGCATTTAAAAGTGTTGATAACGACCCTGTTTTTATTGAAAAAGCATTGGGATCAAAAGTATACGATATTGATGGCAATGATTTTATTGATTACGTAGCATCATGGGGCCCTATGATTCTGGGGCATGCCAGGCCCGAAGTTATTCAGGCTGTCCAAAAAATGGCCGTTTCCGGAACGAGCTTTGGCGCTCCTACCTTGTTGGAAACACGTATGGCCCATCTAATTATAGAAATGGTAAGTTCCATAGAAAGTGTGAGAATGGTGAATTCCGGTACAGAGGCCACTATGAGTGCGCTCAGGTTGGCTCGCGGGTATACCGGACGAAACCTGGTTGTTAAATTCGAGGGTTGTTATCATGGTCATGGAGACAGTTTTTTAATCAAAGCCGGATCGGGTGCGTTGACATTCGGAACACCCAATTCACCAGGAGTAACACCAGAAACAGCCAAAAACACACTAACCGCTTCTTTCAACGATTTGAATTCAGTGGAGCAATTGTTCAATCAATATGGTAACGACATAGCAGCGGTTATTCTGGAACCGGTAACAGGCAACATGGGCGTTGTAGTACCCGATGAAGGATTTTTAAAAGGGTTGCGTATGCTATGTAACCAATATAACAGCGTGCTTATTTTTGATGAGGTAATGACCGGTTTCCGTTTGGCCCGTGGCGGGGCACAGGAAGTACTGGGCATTGATCCTGATCTGACCACCCTGGGAAAAATTATTGGTGGCGGATTACCGGTAGGTGCTTTCGGTGGTAAAAAGGAAATTATGGAAATGCTATCGCCTACCGGCCCGGTTTATCAGGCTGGTACATTATCAGGCAATCCATTAGCCATGATTGCCGGATATACCACATTGTCAATTCTCAATAACCAACCCGATATTTACATAGAGCTTGAAAAGATATCTCAACGGCTGGAAGAGGGCATTAATTATAATCTGAAAAAACTGAATTTTCCCGCAGTATTTAATCGGATAGGGTCTATGTTTACCCTGTTCTTTACCGATCAGGCAGCGGTAAAGTCATTTAACGATGTATTAACCAGTGATACAAATAAATTTGCGCGGTATTTCAACGAAACATTACAGGACGGCATATATATAGCCCCGTCTCAGTTTGAAGCAGGCTTTGTTTCATCGGCACATACCGAAAAAGATATTCAGTATACCATTGAAAAAAATTACGAAGCCCTGAAAAAGCTTCTTTAACCAGGCACACATGCAGAATTCATTATTACTACGTACATTACACGGTAAATCCACCCCTCGACCACCTATTTGGTTTATGCGGCAGGCAGGCAGGGTTTTACCATCCTATATGGCCATCAAAAAAAAATATTCATTCTGGCAGATGATGCAGCAACCCGAAATAGCCGCAAAGGTTACCCTATTGCCGATTCATGACCTGAATGTGGATGCTGCTATTTTATTTTCGGATATTCTGGTAATACCGTATGCCAGTGGTATGGGACTCGATTTTACGGATAAGGGGCCGGTGTTTGAAAAATACCTGATCAACAGCAGTGATCCGGTAGCCGAACTAAATCCCGATCCTTCGAAGCTTGAATATATCTACAATGCCATTGATGTGATTATTGATACACGTCCGAAAAACATCCCGCTTATTGGCTTCTGCGGTGCACCATTAACGGTTCTGTTATACATGTTACAGGGATCAAGTCAAAAAAAAGAATTTCCCGAAGCGATCAAATATATTTATCAGCATAAACGAACCGTACAAAAACTGGTTGATCATATTACCGAACTTTCTATTGAATATGCACACGGTCAGATAAAACATGGGGTTGAAGTATTTCAGTTATTTGAAAGTCATGCCGGATTGGTTCCCCTTGATTTGTATAACGAGCTTTTTATGCCGGCTGTTAAGATTATTGCACGGGCAATAAGACAGAAAAATATTCCGTTCATTTATTTCCCAAAAGGCCTTAGTGTGGGAATTGGCGATATTACACCAGACACATGCGACTTTTTGAGTGTGGACTGGCATACACCTATTGAAATGGCCCGTAAAGCCGTGCATAATCAAATCGGATTACAGGGTAATTTGGACCCGCGATTGTTGTTTTGTTCGCAGGAGGAGATAGAAGTTGAATTGCAACGGTATGTTGCGTTTGGCCGCCAACATCAGGATTGGATTTTTAATGTAGGACATGGTTTCATGCCTGGTATTCCTGTTGAGAATGTCAAATTTGTTGTTGATTATATGCAACATGCCGATTGGCAGAGAGGATAGGCATTGTTGAATTTTATATGAGATGGAGATATAATTAATTATGGGCGAAGATAAATTATCAAAATACAATATTCCTGTTCCACGCTATACAAGTTATCCCCCGGCAAATTATTTTTCAGAACAGTACAGCGAAAATGATTTCCTGCATGCTGTGGAGGAATCAAATTATTGGGAGCCGAAAAATATATCGTTTTATGTACACATTCCTTTTTGTCAAAAAATGTGTTTTTATTGCGGTTGTAATTCTTGTCCCTTTCCCAAAGGTGATATTGTAAAAAAATACCATGACGCCCTGTTAAAAGAGATCAGATTGCTAAAAGGCAGGATTGATCCCAACCGGCGCATATCGCAAATTCATTTTGGTGGTGGAACACCCAATACCGTTTCGGCTGATTATCTTTCTGAAATAGTTAATGTGTTAAAATCCGAAATGCAATTTATACCGCGACCCGAAATTGCCATTGAATGTAATCCGGCATACCTTGATAAGCCGTATATTGATCAGTTGAAAAAAATTGGTTTTAATCGATTTAGTTTGGGTATTCAGGATTTCAGCCATGAGGTGTTGAAAAATGTCAACCGGGCACCTTCACAAGTACCGGTTAACGAATTGGTAGCTTATATCAGGCAGGACAACGATGAAATAGCGGTGAATCTTGATTTTATTTATGGTTTGCCGGGCCAAACGTCTGATAGTTTTCGCGATTGTATGAAACAGGCATTGGCGATAAAACCCGAGCGACTGGTTACATTTTCGTATGCACATGTACCCTGGTTTAACAAACGACAAAAACAACTCGAGAAAAAAGGCTTGCCATCGCAGGATATGAAACAGGAAATGTTTGACAATGCCCGTCATTTTCTTTTGGAAAATGGTTACAAAAGCATTGGACTCGACCATTTTGTGCTGGACAGTGATGAATTGTATTCAGCCCGGGAATCCCAACAGTTAAAAAGGAATTTCATGGGTTATTGCACGACGCGTACAACGGGGCAGGTATATGCATTCGGGGTGTCGGCAATTCATCAGTTGCAATTTGCCTATGCCCAAAACACAAAGTCGGTGGATGAATATATTGCATCCATAAACAATGGACAATTCCCTATTATTAAGGGATATCGGTTAAACAAGGATGAAATGCTTATTCGTGAGGTAATTGAGCAGATAATGTGCAATGAGCGGCTGTGTTGGACTGAACTTTCGGATAAATTCAACATGGATACGGAGGGCATAAAGAACACCTTACATTATGATGAAGAATCACTCAAAAATATGGAAAAGGACGGGCTCATTATCTTTACGCAAGACGGTTTTTCAGTTACCACACCGGGTAGCCCTTTTATTCGTAATGTGGCAGCATCGCTTGATCCACTCATGCAAAAACGGGATAAGCAATTCTCAAAAGTTGTCTGAATTATGACTGATGAACAAACCGATATTTTAATTATTGGAGGTGGTTTAACCGGTCTCACCCTGGCTTTTTACCTGCATAAATACAACATTCCGTTTAAACTGCTTGAAAAAAGCGAGCGAATGGGCGGGGTGATGCAAACATACAATGAGGATGGATTTACTTTCGAAGCCGGCCCGAACACCGGCGTTCTGGCTACACCGGAGATGGCTGAATTAATGGATGATTTATCAGATAAATGCCAATTGGAAATAGCGGACCCCAAAGCCAAAAGCCGATGGATCCGGAAGAATAATACATGGCATCCATTACCTTCAGGTCCGGTTCAGGCAGTTAATACCAAATTATTTACTATTAAGGATAAATTTAGGATTTTGGGTGAGCCTTTTCGGTCAAAAGGAAATAATCCGGATGAATCATTGGCTGAATTGGTCATAAGAAGGCTGGGGAAAAGTTTTTTGGATTACGCGGTTGACCCTTTTATTTCAGGTGTTTATGCCGGTGATCCCCATCAATTAATCACAAAATTTGCATTGCCTAAGCTATACAACCTGGAGCAGCAATATGGCAGTTTTATTAATGGCGGTATCAGGAAGAAAAAAGCAGGTAAAAGCGATTGGGAAAAGAAAGCAACACGTGAAGTTTTTGCTGTAAAAGGCGGCTTGAAAAATTTGATTCATGCATTACAAACCTCTGTCCCGCAGGAGAGTATACATGTGAGCGCTGAGAATACTTTTATACAGCCGGTGGATGATGGCTTTGAAGCGCATTATACTAAATCCGGAAAAAAATTGTCAATACAGGCAAGAAGGGTTATATCCACAATTGGTGCCTTTGATATTCAAAAACTTATGCCCTTTCCGGACAAGAATATGGTTGAGAATGTAACAAATATTCCTTATGCCGGTGTGGTTCAGGTTGTATTGGGCTATAAAAAATGGGAGGGTATGAGTCTGAATGCATTTGGCGGATTGGTTCCATCAAAGGAAAAAAGGGATATATTGGGGATTTTATTCACATCGTCTTTTTTTCAGGGCAGGGCACCTGAGGAGGGATGTGTGTTATCGGTTTTTGCTGGAGGTGTGAGACAACCGGAAATAATTAACATGCCGGATGAGACAATAAAAAAATTAGTGCTAAATGAAGTTAAAAACATGTTGGGCTCAGTAGCCAGGCCTGATTTGATAAGGATATTCCGCTATCAGAAAGCCATACCGCAATATGACATAACCATGAAAGAACGTTTGCAACAAATAGATAACATCGAAAACCAATACCCGGGCCTGATTATCGCAGGCAATGTAAAAAATGGCATAGGCATGGCCAACCGGGTAGAGCAGGCCAGGAGATTAGCCGACTATTTGAGAACACAACTGAATTATTAGAAAAACGAAAAATTGATCTGACATGCAACAAGCTGATATACTGCTTAAAGCCGATGAAATAGCTGATCAATACAGGTCAATACAGTCGCATATTTGCAGCGTACTGGAGCATGCTGATGGCCGGGGTACATTCGGAATACATCCCTGGGAAAAAGACATTGGCGGCGGCGTTACATGTGTCATGCGCGAAGGTTCAATCATCGAAAAGGCAGGTGTGAATTTTTCTTATGTCAAAGGACCTTACGGTGAAAAGATGGAGGAAATACTGGGTGAATCAGCGGATTATTATGCAGCAACCGGTATATCTTCAATAATTCATCCCATCAGTCCGATGATACCGATAATTCACATGAATGTAAGGTATTTTGCTCTGGACAACGGTATAAGCTGGTTTGGTGGTGGAATTGATTTAACACCACACTATATCGATTTGGGTGAAGCACGACGTTTCCATCAGCATTTAAAGCAGGTTTGCGATGCGTATCATCCTGGTTTTTACCCTGAATATAAAGTATGGGCCGATAATTATTTTTACATTCCTCATCGCAATGAAACACGCGGTGTTGGCGGGATTTTTTTCGATCGGTTAAAACCCGGCGATCAAATAGGTTTTGAGGACCTGTTATCATTTACCAAACAACTGGCCCGGTTCTATCCTGATATTTACAGGGAGATCATGCATAATAAAAAAGATTGTACGTATGGGGAGAAAGAAAAAATGTGGCAGAAAATTCGACGGGGACGTTATGTTGAGTTTAATTTGGTTTACGACCGGGGTACGAAATTCGGTCTGGAATCTGGTGGTAATACCGAATCTATTCTTATCAGCCTGCCTGCTGAGGCCGCATGGGAATATCATTTTGAAGTAGCTGACGGATCGGAAGAATCAAAAACTTTGCAATTTCTCAAAAAAGGCATTGACTGGTTAAATGTTGAAGCTAACAATTGAACATTACAGAAATTCATAAGTTTACCAATTTTACCAAAGGAACAAAAACTTTAGAATACAGCGCTATATGAAAAAAGGTAAAACAGCCATTTTACTGTTAAACGTAGGTACACCCGATAAACCAAGCGTAAAATATGTAAGAAAATATTTGTTTCAGTTTTTAAATGACCGAAGGGTAATTGATTTGCCATGGCTGTTTCAAAAAATTCTGGTTAACCTGATTATTGTGCCTTTTCGTGCGCCAAAATCAACCGTTTTGTATAAACGATTGTGGACCGCAAACGGATCACCGCTGCTGTATTATGCCCAACAGGTCAGGAATAAATTACAGGATCGACTGCCCGATAGTGACAAGGTTTTTATTGCCATGCGCTATCAAAATCCGGGCATCCGTAAAGCGCTGGCTCAGATAAAAGAAGGCAGGTTTTCAAAAATTGTGATTATTCCGCTTTTTCCGCAATATGCTTCATCTACCACAGGTACAGCCTTACAGGATGTTATGAATCGTATAAAGAATTGGAATGTAATTCCAACGATTCGTACCATTAATCAATTTTATGCAGCGCCTAAATTTCTGGATGCATTTGTTAATAAAATAAAATCTTGTCATCCTGAAAATTACGACCATATTGTATTCTCCTATCATGGATTGCCGTTACGCCATTTAGACAGGGTACATCCCCATATCGACAATCAAACCTGTACATGCTACAAATCATTACCGGCACATGGTCATTTTTGTTATCGGGGAACCTGCTACCATACTACCCGATTGCTGGCAGAAAAACTGAACCTGAATCCTGAACAATATAGCGTTGGTTTTCAGTCACGATTATCCGACAAGTGGATTAAACCTTTTTCTGATAAAATTGTAATAGAAAAAGCAAAAGAAGGTGTTAAAAAGTTATTGTTTGTGGCTCCTTCCTTTGTTGCTGACTGTTTAGAAACAACGGTTGAAATACAGTACGAATACGAACAGTTATTTAAAGAACATGGAGGCGAAGAATTAAAAATGGTGGAAAGCCTGAACGACGATGATATATGGATTGACGCTCTGAATGATATGGTGCGGAATGAAATTTCACAAAAATCATCGTCTGTTGCCTAAAATGTTTTAGTTAATACATGAAATTTTTTTTACTTTGTTAAAAATTTAATCAATGGAAAGTATAACGCGCGAAGCAACCTCACATAGTCCTTATATTGACTTCAATACCGATGGATTTATTAAAATTGAGGGTAGGGGACGATTAGAAAATACAATTGAGTTTTTCGAGCCATTGTTCAAATGGGTTTCTGATTATGATCAGGAAAACCTAAAAATGGATATTAATCTCGAATATTTCAATACAGCCTTTTCAAAATGTTTGATGGAAATTTTCAAACTACTCAATAAAAATGAAAAAATAAAGGCAATAGATGTGAAATGGTATTATTTTGAGGAAGATACCGACGCACTGGAATCCGGGGAAATGTTACGTGATTTATTCTCCCGGAAATTCAAATTTGAGTTTGTTATTATCGAAGAGTAGTAGTGCTGCTCCCTTTTATCCTGTTTCCGTACATTCATGCTTATTTTAATGGTATTCTGCGAACTTTCCGAATGGTGCTCATGAATAAAATTTAAAATGGATATCGGATTATTTTCCTAATAATAGAAAAACTGAAAAATGAACACCTTAAATTTCCCTCATGAGAGGGGGCTTTCATGTGCGTGGAGACACGCACCTGGGCGACAGAAAAATAGTTCAGGTAAACCACCTATGATTATTCTTCACCTAACTACGGAGCTGGGGCGGCCTGTTTTGTTTGTTGCTTAGAAGGCCTGGCTTCAAACAACGAAGCCTTGAGTTTTCCTTCCTGCCGAAACGGCAGTGCAGGCAGGTGGTACTTTTGGGTCAAGCCAAAAGTACATTAAAAAATGGCCTGGCATAGATCAACACGCCAATTGGCGCCATCCAGCCTAAGGCTAAATCATTTCAGCATTACGATTTTTGGAAAATATTTACCCACTACCTATGACAAATTTTTTACTGTCAGATCAACTATGGGCCGGTTTTTTGAGGTTGTCCTCTCGCAAGCTCGTTTCATGTCCAGTAGTCTTTGTGATATTTAATCAATTAGCATGAATGGTGAGGGTTTCGCACCTGGATCATAAAAAATGAGAACATAACCGGTTTGGCTTGTGTTATGAGTATACATGGTTAAAAAACTGTCTTACATAATTTTTAAAGCATCCCTTTTCCTTATCGGAATAATTCTGTTATTGTTTTTGGCCCTGCAATTACCGCCGATTCAGAATGCAATTGCCCGCAAGGTTGTGCATGAGGTGCGCGATAATTTAAACATCCCCTTAAGTATTGAGCAGGTAAGCATTACCTTTTTTAATCGTGTTAAACTTAAAAATGTTGTATTGCGTACACCACATAATGATACCATTGTTTATGCGGCTGATATAAGTGCCGGATTAAATCTTCATTCATTATTGGATAATCGAATCCATGTAAGAAAGCTGGGTCTGAAAGGTGTCGATTTGAATTTTGTTAATCCCGCTGGAGACAGCCTCCTGAATATTGCAGCCATTTTTAGGGAGATGCCTGAAAGGGAAAAAAACACGGAAGATACAGCTCAGTCATTACCTGAATTGACATTGGACCGGTTAATCTTAAAAGATATAAACTTTCATTATGAAGATAAGAACACCCAAAATTCCGTCAATCTCCAACTGGACAATTTTGAATTACGGTGTAACCTGATTAACCTCATTGAGCAAACCATTGAATTGGATGAAATAGAAGTGAACGGTGCCCGTATGAATATGACGCAATCTGCCATTCAACCGACTGATGGATCTGAACCCTTTCCATACCAAATATCCCTCGAAAATGAATTACGGGCCGAGCATATCCATGTAAATATTGATAATAAAATCACCAAACAAAAAATGGCTGTTCATAATCTTAACCTGGCAGCAAAATTGGATAGCCTGAATTTAGCCGGTAAATATATTGACTTTCAAAAAATCGCACTAAATAATACTTCTGTCCGCATTGTTCAGGGGTTACAGAGCAGGTCAGACTCCCTTATTATTGATAGCCTTCAGGCATTACAGCCCGATAGTGGGTTTAACTGGCGTATACAATCGAAACAGCTAAAGCTTGATCAGAATAATTTCTTCCTTAGCAATAATAGCCCGTCAAATACGGATGGCATAAACGAATCTGTTCAGTTAAAAAACATTGGTGGGGATATTCAGCAAATTGAAATCCGAAACAATTTTTATTCGGCCAATATTAACAACTTCATGATAAATGTAAATGATCAGATTTCTGTCAAAGATATGTCTGCCCTGGCCAAAATTAATAATCATTCGGCATCTGTTGAGAATTTCACAGTAAAAACAGCTGCAAGTTCAGTGCAGCTAAATGTGCGGATGAATTATCACAATCTTGCTAATCTCAAAAAACAATTACACAATACCGGGTTTTATATGGATGTAAAGGCAGAAATCGGCTCAAAAGACCTGGCGCGTTATCTACCTGAGAGTAGTCTTTTAACCCAACATCCTGAAATTATTGCTTCCGGTACCTTTAGTGGTAAAATCCAACAATTCACAATGGATAGTTTTAATATCACTGCATCCGATATGCTGGCAGTTAGCCTGCAAGGTGAGATAAATGGTATGCCGGATTATAATCGTTCAAATGTTAATATAAATATCAATCGCCTCACCATAAACTCCGATGCCATTAAAAACTACACTTCAGATACGCTTCTTCCGGAAGGTATTCAATTACCAAAAAATATTGATATTCAGGGCGGTTTAAACGGTACATCCGAATATTTCAAAACAAACCTTAGCATACTTACATCGTACGGAAATGTGAATACCACACTAAAACTGAATATGGATAGCATACCGGAGCAGGAATACTTTACATCCCGATTTGAAGTGGATAGTTTTGATGTTGGCCGGCTTATTTCTAATCCTGATACCATTGGTCACCTTTCATTAAAGGGTGAAATAAACGGACATACAACCGGTTTTACTGACCCGCAATTAGCCATGGATATGACAATTAGCAGGGCAGGTTATTTGGGGTATGATTATCAAAACATTGGGTTGAAGGGTGAATACCGCAAACGTTTTTTTAACGGTGTGGCTAATATTAATGATGAAAATATTGCCTTGCGTTTCTCAGGAAAAGTGGATATGACCGATACCATCCCTGAACTGAATTTTATAACGGACGTACCTTATGCCCGTTTGCAGCATTTAAATCTTGCATCAAAACCCACCGAAGTAAGTGGTAAGCTGTTTATTGATATTAACGGCAGGGAGTGGAATAAATTAAAAGGCAGTTTAAAAGCCGATAGCTTGCAATTTGTAACCGAAAACCAAAACTATGCATTAGATCGTTTATCAGTAAACCTTAAGCAGCAGCCTGACACCTCAAGATATAAATTGATAATCAATAGCTTATATCAAAACGATTCGTTAATATCCGGTTTATCCCTGATGGATGCCCTGATTCATGACAATAAAGCCAATATTTCTTATCAAATATGGGATGCCAAACCTGTTAACGATACCGGCAGGGCAAATATTAACGGGTTGGGTGAGGTGATGTTTACCGACGATACACTGCAGTTTAATAACCAACTGGCGATACATACGAATCGTCACAATTTGCCGGATAACCTGGAATTGAATATGAATTTCTCGCGTATTCGCAGGGAGAAGGGGATTCAGGATGTTCTTCTGAAAATGGAAGGTACAGGAGCCAGTATCCATGCAAAGGGCAGCATTGAATCCGGCAGGAAGGAAGATTGGATCGAAGCAGAAGTTGCTGTTGATTCGCTAAACCTTCTTCTGGCCAAACCATTTACAAGACAGCAGCTAAAAAAGATCAATGGATATATACGTGGTTCTTTGGATGTATCCGGGCCGATGAGTAATGCCGATATTAATGGTGAACTGAGGGTTGTAAATACAACGGTTAATCCAAAAGCCCTTAACACAGATTTTATTTTTGAAAACGAAAAAATCCTTGTTAATAACAGTTTAATCACCTTCAATAATCTGACCATCAGGGATGAAGCGGGTAATATGGCTGTTCTTGACGGACAGGTTGACATTGATGAAAAAGCAACAAACAACCTTAATTTTACTTTTACGGCTGATCAATTCCGCTTGCTGAATAAAAGCGCTGCAACGTCCGGACTTTATTACGGTAATGTAATTGTGAATGTTGATGCTTCCGTTTCAGGTAGTTTTGAAAATCCGGTAATAAGCATAAATACTGCGTTTAAGGATAAGTCCAAATTTCATTTTATTGTGCCTCAACAAAAGGCCCAGGTTCAAAAACAAAAGGGAATCATACAGTTTGTTGAAAAAGCAGAGAAAATAGATACAACACAAACAACCCGGAATAACCAGCTTAACTTACAATCATCCGGTATTAAAAACATAGAGGTTACCAGTAACCTTGAGATTACGGAGAATTTTCGTTTAACGGTCGTTACCAATCCTGCCACCGATGATAAGCTGGAAATAGCGGGCAACGGGAATCTGAACTTCACCATCAATAAGAGTGGTAACATGAGTCTTGCCGGCAGATATGAAATATTGAGCGGTAAATACCGGTTAAAATTGTATGATTTTCTAACACGTGAATTTGAAATTGAAAAGGGCAGTTATCTCTCATGGTCGGGAGATTTATTGGAGCCCAATGCCAATATTAAGGCCATATATAAATTAAGAACATCGACTAATACGCTTTTGCCCGGAACAGGTCAGGGAAATACCGGAATATACCAGCGTACCATTCCCATTGAGGTGGTCATGAATTTATCGGGTAATTTATTAACTCCGCAAATTGACTTTGATATCAGGGCCGATCAAAGTATACAATCAGGTGAGATACAAGCATTGCTAAACAATGTAAACCAAAATGAATCGGAAGTAAATAAGCAGGCCTTTTCGTTGCTTCTGTTTAATCGGTTTTCATCCGAAGCACCCGGAGGTAGCAGTGCAGTGAGCTACAACCTGCAAAACACGGCTATGGAGAGCCTGAGCAATGTAATTTCAGAACAACTAAATCGTTTTTCAGGACAATACATCAAAGGCGTGGATGTTTCTTTTGATATCGATGCTTACAGAAAAATGATGAGTGATAATGCTTCCACCCAAACGAATGTAAACGTCGATTTTTCTAAAAATTTATTCAGTGATCGTTTAACCATTGAGTTAGGCGGACGAGTAGCAGTGGATGAAGGCCGTGGGGAAACGGAAAATGCCGTTTCAGCCAATAACCTGGCAGGAGACTTTAAAGTGGAATATAAACTAACCCCTGATGGTACCTATCGCTTACAGGCTTTTAATCAAACCGAATACGAAGATGAGCTGGAAGGTGAAGTGACAAAAACAGGCTTATCACTTATTTTCAATAAAGATTTTACACGTCTAAACGATCTGTTTCGACCGAATATAATCCCAAACGATACTTTGAAGTGAAAATAACCGGTATTCATATAGCTGGCCTTTGCGCGGTACTGATAATGTTTTCATGTAGCACAACACGGCTACCTGAAAAGCAGGAATATTTGTATAAGGGAACAGAACTGCATATTGAATCGAATAAAAAAAATATCCCCCTTCCGGCAAAAAAGGAGTTGAAACAAGTTGTCTCACCACAACCGAATAGTAAAATAGCAGGTGTTATTCCTTTTAAGCGCTGGATGTATAGTTTAGCAGGAGATAGTGTATCATCAAAGGGTTTCAGATATTGGTTGAAAAATAAAATAGGCGAACCCCCGGTATTATTTAGGGAATATTATATTGAGACCTCTGTTACTCAATTGGCTAATGCATTGGAAAACAGAGGATATTATCATTATAATATTGCAACGGAGAAAAAGATTCGAAATCAAAAAATAAAAATGGCTTATAATATTGAAGTCGATGTTCCTTACTGCATTGATTCAGTCAGTTATCCGGAAATTACTGACAGTTTAAGCCGGTATATTTCAAAGTATCGCAATGAAAGCATGCTGGAACCAGGAGACCAGTTTAATATTAGTATACTTGAAAAAGAACGTGAAAGGATAGATAAAGCTCTGAAAAATGATGGCTTTTATTACTTCTCACCAGATTTTCTATACTTCAGAATTGATTCCGCAACCGATAAACGCACCATGAATATGGAGCTAACCCTTAAGGATAACCTACCGGCTGATGCACGCAAAATTTTTTACCTGAACAATATTTATCTTCACCATAATTACACTGTTAATGAACAGGATATTAAAATGGACACGCTTTACACGGGAGGCATGTATCATCTTTATAAAAATGAAATGAATGTAAAAACAAGCATTTTCACACGCAGTGTATTTATGGAAAAAGGGCAGCAATACAATCGAGAAAATTATACCCGGACTCTGGAAAAACTTATTAACCTGGGGATTTATAAATATGTGAATATCCGTTTTGAAAAAAAACAGGGAAATGACTCGCTCAATGTACATATCCACCTTACGCAAGCCCGACCTAAATCGATTCGTGCTGAATTTCAGGCAGTTTCAAAATCAAATGACTTTGTAGGCCCTGCATTGAACATAAGTTACCGCGACCACAATCTTACCCGTGGAGCACAACTATTCAGGTATGAAGTAAATGCGGGGTATGAAACACAAATTGCAGGAGATAATCGCGGGCTTGATTCCTATGAAATAGGTACAGAAGCAGGTTTGAATATCCCACGCATAATTTTTCCGTTTGTGAACCTGAATCAATATATAAATCGCAGGTTCAGTCCGGAAACACGAATAAAATTAAGCTATAGCTTTATTGACAGGCGGGCTTTATACCATGTTAATACTTTTAACTTTGCCTATGGCTATCGTTGGCGGGAAACCAGAACCAAAACACATGATTTTGATCTGTTATCGATTGATTATACCGAAACCGATAATATCGACCCGTCGGTAAGAAATAATTATTTTTTTAACCAGAATTTCCAGGAGCAATTCATATTCAGCCTGAAGTATGATTTCACTATGAACGATTTGTTTTATAAGGACCGGTTTTTGAATACTTATTTTAATATTTCTGCTGATCTGGCCGGGAATACACTTTCATTATTCAGGCATATAATTAGCGGGGATGAACCGGATGCTGAAGACCCCTCAAAAATTTTTGGTATTGCATATTCGCAGTATGCCAGATTTTTGGCTGATTTCAGGATGTATTTTAATATTTCGGATAATCAAAAGCTGGTAAGTCGAGTAACGGGCGGACTTGGGTTACCTTATGGAAATTCACGATTTATGCCCTACAAAAAACAATTTTTCGCCGGAGGTGCGACCAGTTTACGTGGTTTTTCATGGCGTACGGTAGGTCCCGGCACATATAACCCGCCTGACAGTCTGGGACAGGATGCTATATTGGAACAATCGGGGGATATCAAAATTGAAACCAACCTGGAGTACCGGTTCGGTATTTATAAATTTCTCAAAGGTGCGCTATTTGCAGATGCCGGAAATGTTTGGCTGATCAATAAGGTAGATGAAATACCAGGTGGTACATTCGATGCATCAACTTTCGTTAATGACCTGGCTGTAAGTGCCGGTTTCGGCATTCGTATTGATCCGACTTTTGTTGTTATCCGACTCGATTTGGGATTTCCACTTCGAAAGCCTCAGGAAAAAGGAGTGATCGGAAATATTAATTTCGCCAATTCTAACTGGCGCAAAGAGAATTTAATATTTAACCTCGCAATTGGTTACCCATTCTGATGTTTATTCGTTAAACGGATCGTTTTCCTCTTCCCACTGAAGGTATTGTTTATACCAGTTTGCCATTTCCTGTACGGCGTCAGACAATAGTTGAGATTGTTCCCCATCCATTGTTATTTCTGAGAAAAAATGGATAGCGATAATGGAAAAATAATCTTCCTGAATTTGGCTTTTCCCGATGATGGCGATTGGTATTTCACCAGATTCAACCAGTTCGTGCATGCTCGATTGAAAATCGTCCTGATCTTCAGGACTGTCATGAAAATAAACTTCACCCATAAAAAAAGGCTCCTGCATGTGCAATACAAATTCCCGTTGCTCATCAAGCATCGGATTTTCGCAGACCATAAATCGGGGTAATTCGTTTGTCATATCGGATAATATTAGATTTAATGCTGTTTTCGCGGGTGAATATAACCATTATTTGGGAAGAATAATTATGTTGTATCCCTGGTCAATCTATTTCTTCATATTGGTACAATCGTTTTTCGTAAGCGGCAAGGTCTGATTTGTCGAACAACACAAATCGTATTAAATTAACAGCGTCCAACTCAGGGATCATTCTCAGCACCGTCCGGCAGGCAATTATGGTTGCTTCATTAAACGGATAACCGAATGCACCCGTTGATATAGCCGGAAAAGCAACTGATTCAATGTTGTTCTTTTCAGCCAGTAGTAACGCCATCCTGTAGCATTTGGCCAGTAATTTATCTTCAGGTGTATCGGCCCCGTAAACGGGTCCCAAACAATGTATAACATATTTGTTGGGCAGGTTATGAGCCCCACTAATCACTGCCTCACCGGGCTTAATCGGAGCCATGGGGCGGCACTCCTCGGCCAGATTGGTGCCAGCCGCTTTGTGAATCGCGCCGGCAACTCCTCCACCGCTTTGCAGTTGCGCATTGGCGGCATTTACAATTGCTTCCATATCAGGTTGTGCAGCAATATCACCCACCACACTCTCAATGGTTACATTGGAAACTGTTCTTCTCATTGTCATCATTTTACTTTCACTAACCCAATGAGAAATGCATTTGTTCAACATTTATTCGGGTTTGCAGCAATGATTATTTAAGGCAGGCAACACCTGTTATATCAATGTTTTTAGTGCTGGAATGGATGAATTATATAGTATTAAATTAGCCAGCGCCGGACACATAAGCCAAATTTTTAACAAGGATAGTTATAAACCGGGCCTGATCAGATTTGTAATTAAAACACTGCTTGAATTCTTCTATACATGTATTGATAAAAAATTCTTATTAGCTACTGATAAATATTTCCAACTATTAACAAGTAAAAATTACATTATTTAAATGCAACAATGTTGCATTTCGATAAAAATATTTATATTTGCATCATTGTTGCAATTAAAACCTGGATGCAATTATGAGACAACCTATTGAAATTCTTGGCCTTCATAATCTAAAGCGCACCAGTTGCCGGGAAGGTATTATTAGGGTAATAATGTCAGCCAGTACTGCACTCTCTGAAAGTGAGATACGGGAACGGCTGGAAGGCAATTACGACAGGACAACCTTTTACAGATCATTCAAAACGCTCGTGGAAAATAAGATCATACACAAAATTGTGGTAGATAACCAATTGGTAAAATACGCATTGGACAACTCGGTTACCCATAAACATGAACACGCGCACTTTTATTGTAATGAATGCGAAAGGGTACAATGTTTGGATGATGTTGTTATGCCTGCCCTGAAATTACCAACCGGATATACTTTGACGGAAATGGAACTGATTATAAAAGGATTGTGCAATCAATGCTCCTGTAAGAATTAAAAAACACCCTATAACCATGAAAAATAATTCCATGCCGGTAGCAATAATTACCGGCTTTTTAGGCGCGGGAAAGACAACCCTTTTAAATGAACTATTAAGCAGAAATCAGGATGCTGATATCCTTATCATAGAAAATGAAGCAGGGGACATCAATATAGATGGATCACTGCTCGAAAAAGCAAACAAAAACAATGTTTTTGAATTATCCAGCGGTTGTATATGCTGTTCACTCAACGCTGAACTGGGTCATTTACTGAGCAGTATCATAAGGTCCAATGTAAAGTATGATTACGTATTGGTTGAAGCTACCGGCATGGCAGACCCTGGTGAAGTTATCAGGACGTTTACGGGAGCTTATATTCAACGTTTTTTTAAACTGGATGCGGTTATCGGGTTGGTCGATGCAGGATTGATCCTCGGTCAAATCGATGCTTTTGTTGAAATTCGCAGACAACTCGCTCAATCGGATATTGTATTGATTAACAAAACGGATTTGATTACAACCGACAAGGCAAAGGATATCGAACATCAAATTCACACAATTAATCCTTTTGCGCGAATCGAAAAAACAATGTATGGAAATGTGCAAGAAATTGAAGTGCTGCATAGCGGTGTTTTTGATCCCTCCAAAATTGAAAAATCCATTTCCGGTTTCAGCAACCTTACTATAGCGGATCCGGAGAATAAAAGTCGGCATGATATAAAAGCCCTAAGTTTTACCATTCCCGGAGATTTTAAAATGGATAGCTTTTCCTGGTGGCTGGATAGCTTCATTTTCTACAATGCCAATAATATCCTGAGAATTAAAGGAATCCTAAGCCTCGAAAACATGCAGCACAAAATCGTCCTGCAATCGGTTGGCAATAATTACCAGGTATTGCAGGGCACCGCGTGGCAAGAGGAAGAAGTAAGAGCAAGTCGCTTGGTATTTATCGGCTCCAATCTTGACCAAAAGGAACTGGAAAAAAACCTGTTGCAGCTAAGAGCTGAAAACAAAGAAAAAAAGATGGTATGAGCGTTATCCAAATTAAAAATATTTCGGCTGATTCAATTGGAATGGCTAGTTCCACATTATGTCTCATCCATTGCATAATAACACCCTTTGTTTTTGTAGTGCAGGCTTGTGCGGTAAGTTGCTGCGAATCCGCCCCTGTATGGTGGGGCTTTATTGATTTCTTTTTCCTGGCCATATCGTTTTTCGCGGTGTTTTTCGCTACCAAAAGCAGTTCAAAAAACTGGATCAAAGTGGCTCTATATGTCGCATTTATCGCTTTGTTTATAGTAATTGTCAATGAGTATGCCGGAATTGTTGAATGGCCCAGGTATTTCATATATGCTCCGGCTGTTCCCCTGGTTTTTTTGCATCTGTACAATAAAAAATATTGTAAATGCACAAACCGAAGCTGCTGCACATAATTCAAGATGAAGATGCCCTCATGATTAGGTTTTAAAAACACGAGCCTGACAGAAATTTAAATAGTTGATTTTCAAGAAAAAATTTAAAACAAATGAACCGAGCCATGATAATAAAATTGACATACACTTGAATGATTATAATGAAGCTATTAGCAAGTTGTTTGGAGCATATGATGCATCATGGCGAGCTCCATCCGACAATTGAAAATAAATTATAAACGGATGAAAGAAACAATAATAGAAAAGATCGAAACTATTGGAAATATGCACGCCTCTGCCAATATGGAGACACCATTACGTGATGACGCCTTCCTTAAACCTGATGAGGAAAAAATTGAAAATATACAGGCGTATTTTCATAAAATTATGGAGGAATTGGGGTTGGATTTAACAGATGACAGCCTATCAGGAACGCCGTATCGTGTTGCCAAAATGTATGTAAAAGAGCTGTTTTACGGCTTAAACCCAAAAAACAAACCCAAACTCTCAACATTTAAAAATAAATACGGCTATGGTAAAATGTTGATAGAACAAGATATTACCATAGATTCTGCCTGCGAACATCATTTTTTGCCTATTACAGGATTTGCACATATTGCTTACATTCCTGAAGACCTGGTAATCGGGTTATCCAAAATCAATCGCCTGGTTAATTATTATGCCCATAGACCACAAGTTCAGGAAAGGTTATGCTTACAGATTATGAATGACTTACAACAGACCTTACATACAGAAAGTGTAATGGTCATGATTTCTGCCAAACACCTTTGCGTTTCATCGCGGGGAATAAAAGATAAATCGAGCTATACAACCACAATGGAATATGGTGGTGAATTTAATAATGAGGCAATCAGAAACGAATTTTTTAACAGTTTACAAAACCAAATAAAATGATACCACAAACATTTGACGATTGGAGGAACTGTATTGTAAACGACTGCAAAATAAACCTGACCAAAACCTTTGCACAACATCGTTTAAGCATTTACCAGGACAACAGTAACCCGGAAACACAAAAGTTTGTGCAATTATACGGAGAAGCACATTTACAAAACATAATCAATTGGTATAAGCAAATATGACAACAGAAAATAAATTACCAGTAACCGTTTTAAGCGGTTTTTTGGGCGCTGGAAAAACCACCTTACTCAACCACATTCTGCACAATAAGGAAAATCTTCGAGCCGCAGTCATTGTAAACGATATGAGCGAGGTGAACATAGATGCCCAACTCGTGAAGAACGAAAATGTACTATCCCGTACGGATGAAAAACTGGTGGAAATGAGCAATGGCTGCATTTGTTGCACATTGCGGGAAGACCTGGTTAAAGAAGTGGAGAAACTGGCTATCCAAAACAGGTTTGATTACCTTTTTATTGAAAGCACGGGAATTTCCGAGCCTATTCCCGTTGCCCAGACCTTCACCTATGCCTTTGAAGATTCCGGCATAGACCTCACCCGGTGGGCACGCCTTGATACCATGGTTACCCTGGTAGATGCTGCTAATTTCGAAAAAGATTTTGGAAGCCTGGATACCATATCAGATCGCAGGCTCAATGAGGATGATCCGTCGGATGAGCGCACCATCGTAAACTTATTGATAGACCAGATAGAATTTGCCAATGTAATTCTTATCAATAAAGCCGACCTGGTTGATCAAAAAAAAATGGAGCAACTCCAGGCGGTTATCCATAAACTCAATCCGGGCGCCAGAATACTTGTATCCAGTCATTCAAAAATAGACCTGAAAGAGATTGTAAATACCGGCCTGTTCGATTTTCAGGAGGCTTCATCCTCAGCAGGATGGATCAAAGAGTTAGAAGGCGAGCATACACCAGAAACAGAGGAATATGGCATATCCTCATTTGTCTTTCGGGACAACCGCCCCTTCCATCCTGCCCGATTCTGGCGCTATGTCAATGATGACTGGGATGCATCTGTTTTAAGAAGCAAAGGATTGTTCTGGCTCGCTTCAAGGCCCAGAGATGCGTTCAACTGGAGCCAGGCAGGTGGTTCGGTACGAGCAGATAAAGCTGGTGTCTGGTGGGCTTCTTTGACCCCTGAAGAGCGTGATCGCCATCCGGTTTTTCAGCAAAACAAAGAATACTTAACAAGCAAGCTAAGTGATCGTTTTGGAGACCGCCAAAATGAAATTGTTATAATAGGTCGTGACATGGATGAAAATGCCATACGACAAGAACTTGAAGCCTGTTTATGCACCGAGAATGAGATGAATGCCATGCTTCAGAGCAAGCATGAATTTTTAGACGAATGGCCGGTTTGATGTTAAATAAATAAATCCCATTACAATGAATCATAAAATACCTGTAACCATATTAACCGGATTTTTAGGATCTGGAAAAACAACACTGTTGAACAGAATATTATCCGAAAACCACGGGAAACGAATTGCAGTCATTGAAAACGAATTTGGTGAAATTGGAGTTGATAATGAACTTGTTGTAGGTGCCGATGAAGAAATATTTGAAATGAACAATGGGTGCATATGTTGTACAGTTCGAGGTGACTTGATAAGGA
Source organism: Bacteroidota bacterium (assembly GCA_009908855.1). Lineage (GTDB taxonomy): Bacteria > Bacteroidota > Bacteroidia > Bacteroidales > JAAAOM01 > JAAAOM01. The sequence continues at coordinate 64,233 of JAAAOM010000003.1, read as the reverse complement.
TACTTACACAGCTCACAAAACGTAAAGACAAACTCGATATGATACTTGTCGAAACCACTGGCATGGCAAATCCGGCACCTGTAGCCCAAACATTCTGGGTCGATTCGGAAATGAAAGAGCAGTTTTCGCTTGATGGCATTATAACAATTGTAGACTCCAAACATGTAGGACTACACATTAATGATAGTGATGAATGCAAAGAACAAATTGCATTTGCCGACATGATTTTACTTAATAAAACAGATTTGGTATCTGTAGACGAACTTAATGTGTTGGAAAAGAAAATAAATAGCATGAATTCGCTTTGCACAGTCTACAGAACATCACATACAAATATTGATCTAAAAAAGATACTAAATATTCAAGCTTTTAATCTGGATAGAAAAATTGAACTAAACCCTTTATTTGCAGAAGAAGAATATCCATTTGAGGCGATCACACAATTTGAATTGAAACCAGGTGAGTATGAGTTGAGCCTCGAGAAAGGCCCGGATGATTATATGGATATTGCATTACTGCCGGGGTATAAAAAACTAGAGGAACTCAAAAAACAAGCGACTATCCTTTTTAGCAATACGGCAGAAGATGTCCAAAACAATATTCAACTCAAGTTCAACAGTCATTATCGCCTTCCTCTTTTCAATGAAAAAAACTTCTTTAAATTCCATACAGCAGAATTGAATAACGTAACCATTTTTACAGAACACGGGCCTGATGAATTCAAGATGACTCTTTACAATGGGAGTGTCCCGGTAATTCCCTTAGTTGTTCATGAAATTGAACACACTCATACCCATGACGAGGAGGTTACAAGCATTGGTTTGGAAAGTATACGGCCGTTGGACGAAAATCAGTTTGATCGCTAAATTAGTGATTTGCTGCGAACAAAAGGACCAGATATATTCCGAAGCAAAGGAGTGCTTTATATAGAAGGAGAGTCTCGACGCATTGTTTTTCAGGGTGTACACATGCTTTTTGATGCCTTACCCGATAGATACTGGAAGGATATGGAACAACCTAAAAACCAGTTGATATTTATAGGTAGAAATCTGGACAGGGGTGAATTGAAAGAAAGTTTTGAAAAATGTTTGGTATGAAGCAAGAAACCACTATGAACTACATTAATATGGAAACCGCAGAGGCAAAACTGTGGGAATCAAATACAGAAGATTATCTTCTCAAAATTTTCATTTCTCATTCCCACGATAAAATTATCACTATTGGAACCGCCGGGAATATATGTGTTTTGTTAGCGTCAGATGGGAGTTTTCTTAGAAAAACACAACTTGATGTATTTAGTGTTTTCACAGCATGTTATCATCCGATAATGGATATTTTTGTTTTAGGCACCAATAAAGGACTTCTCTTGTCCGACACCAAGCTTAATTCAACTTGCATAAATAACGATAAGGGCTGGTTTGAGCATATTTGTATGAACGACAAGGGAGATAGTCTGCTTGCCTCAAATGGTAAAAAATTATACTTCTTTAAAACGGATGACAAAACATATAAGCTTATTAAAATTGATGAGTCTTTCACAAGTACAATCAGTTACATCGTTTATAACCAGGGATCATTTCTGGTTTCAAATTATGGAGAAATCAGAGAATATAATGAAAATGATTTTGAAGCATACAAAAGTTTTCCCTGGAAAACGTCCCTGTTAAAATTAGCATGGAGTCCCGATAAGAAATTTATTTGCAGCAGTACTCAAGAAAATTGTCTGCATTTTTGGCCATACCCTTTTGAAAAAGATAACCAATTTCAAATTAGTGGTTTTCCGACTAAAATAAATTGCATTTGTTGGACTGAAAATAGTCGGTTATTAGCATTAAGTAACAATGATCAAATTGTGATCTGGGATTTTATAGATGGTCCACCGATAGGAAAATCACCAATTCAATTAAATTGTGGGATGGGAAAAATCACCTGCATTCATTATAAGAACAATATACTCATCGCTGCTACAAATAGAGGATTTTTACTGTTTTACATGCCTGATCAGACGACCAATTCGATAAGCAGCTATTTAGTGGAAGGTGCAATTTCAACAACGTTGGTTAATACAGACGAAAGTGTGGTCTACGCTGGTACAGAAAATGGCAAGATAACTGCTTTCGAAATACATATTTAGGAACTATGATACTCAGTGGTCTTGAAATAGAAAAGCAACTAGGTAAAGGAATTGTGATTGAGCCGTTTAAAAAGGAACAGCTTAATCCTAACAGCTATAACCTTTGCCTGCATAATGAACTGGTGGTTTACGACAAAGCTGTGCTGGATATGAAAAAGCCCAATCCCTATCATACCCTGCATATACCAAATGAAGGCCGGCTTTTGAATCCAGGTAAATTGTATCTGGGCAGAACAGCAGAATATACCGAAACATCAAGCTTTGTGCCCATGCTTGAGGGACGCTCATCAATCGGACGGCTGGGATTATTCGTTCATGTTACGGCCGGATTTGGTGATAACGGATTTAAAGGGTACTGGACACTTGAAATGTTTTGCGTTCAACCGGTTAAAATTTATCCTTTTGTGCCTGTTTGCCAGATTTATTATCACACCATTAAAGGAGAATACAGCCCGTATGACAACGGGAAGTACCAAAATAATAAAGGCATACAAACAAGTTTTTTGTACCAGGATTTTGAAATGAACGATGGGAAATAAGAACATGGCAGCATATAAAATAGGAATTCTTGTCACATCCGATAGGGCGAGCCACAAAGTATATGAAGATATATCCGGAAAAACCATTGAAAATTTCCTGAATAATGCTATTGAAGACAAATGGAACGCCTGCTATGAAATTGTTCCTGATGAACAAAGTACAATTGAAAGCAAACTAAAAAAAATGGCTGAAGAATGTTGCCTGGTATTTACCACAGGAGGTACCGGTCCCGCTAAAAGGGATGTTACTGTAGAAGTTACAGAATATGTATGTCAGAAATTATTGCCCGGCTTTGGCGAATTAATGAGAAGCGCGAGTTTGAAATCAGTCCCCACAGCAATATTATCCCGCCAAACCGCCGGTATATTAAATAAATGTTTAGTGGTTAACCTACCCGGTAAACCAGCCGCCATTGAAGATTGTTTAAGTGTAGTATTCCCGGCAATACCATATTGCATTGATTTAATAGAGGGGCCATATATAACAACAAATGAAAACGAAATTAAGGCTTTTAGGCCAAAACAATAAGTGAAAAGGAAAGGATAAATGAAATATGACCAGCAAATAATAATTATCAATAAATAAATAGACAAAACAAAGTGGCGTTATCCTTCCTAACTATAGCTTTAAAATCATTTAAAAAATATGATGGAATGAATGAAGAAAACTTAAATAAAAAGCTGTCCACCGAACTGAAAAGTTTGTGAGCAGAAATCCACCAGTATTCAATAAAAGCAAGTTAACCTTACACAAAAAATAAAATTAAAAACTATGAAAAATTTAAAATCCATTTGTATCTGTCTAATCGTAACAATGGCTAGTGTATCTACCATTTATGCACAGAAAAAGTTTCAACTACCTCAATTAGGTTATGCGTATGATGCACTTGAACCTAATATTGATTCTGAAACCATGCAAATCCATCATTCAAAGCACCATCAGGGCTATGTTAATAATTTAAATAAAGCGCTTGAAGGTACAGGTGCAGAAAATTTATCATTAGAGGAAATCCTGAAAAATACCTCAAAATATGCTACAGCTGTAAGAAACAATGCCGGTGGGCACTTCAACCATTCCCTGTTTTGGAGTATTTTAACACCGAATAAAGGTACACAACCATCCAGGCAATTACTTCAGGCAATAAATCAGCAGTTTGGTTCCCTGGATAACTTAAAAACATCATTGAACAATGCCGCTGCCAGTCGCTTTGGATCGGGCTGGGCCTGGCTTTCTGTTGATGAAAACGATAAACTTTTTATTTCTTCAACAGCTAATCAGGATAACCCTTTAATGGATATATCAGAAGAGCAAGGAATTCCAATCTTAGGAATAGATGTTTGGGAACATGCCTATTATCTTAAATACCAAAATAAAAGGGGGGACTACCTTTCGGCTATATGGGAAATAATTAATTGGGATGAAGTGAGTAAACGATATGAACAGGCCAAATAATGAATAACATATGGATACATGTATTGGAAAATCATCTCAAAAAATTTAAACGTTTGGAAACTGATAGTTACATTGAGGTTGAAGGTAAATTGATGCTCAATCGAAATGATTATGAACATTTAGTATACGTTTTAAATGATGTTAAACTCTTGAAAATTATACGATAGATCAAGCTTGCTCCAAACGCTTGAAATCACCGATGAAAACACAAAAACAAATAGCAATTTTTATTCTCCTGGTTTTTACCCTTCCGGTCATTTACCAGCCCTTGCATAGGTTACAACATGCTACTATGGTGCCTGTGCATGAATCATGTAATAAGGACCACGGGCAGCATCATTGCATAAAATATCAAACCTCTTCAAATTCACCTTCCGGCTGGTATGCATCAAAAGATGAAAATCCATCTTGCCTTCTTTGTGAAGTTAAATTCACCGCGAATCAAATGCCCTCGATATACCAGCCAGGTAAGATATTTAATGATCTTTCCGAACACCTCAATATTTTTGTAAAAGAGCCTCCCGTTTATTCATTTGTTTCATGTAAATCAGCTCGGGCTCCTCCCATTCCTTGGTTGTCTTAGAACAAGATTTCCTCTCAAACAGCATTTTATTTTAATGTTGATCCCGGTTGCACCTTCAAATGGAGTAAGCAACATGGGGTATCAATTGAGCATGATGGACTTGCACCCAAGCTTATCAAGCTCTTAATTAACGTTTTGCAATAAGCACTTTGTATGAAAAATATTTTCAGGCTGCTGGTGGCAGTATTTTTATTCCAGCTACCAGCCATGGGACAACAAAACCATAAAATCTCAGGTAAAGTTATTGATGAAAATGGAAAGGCATTACCCGGAGCAACAGTTGTACTTAACCTTGATCAAAAAGGCGTTGTGACCGATACAGCTGGCACCTTTGTTTTTTCTGGATTAAGAGCTGGTGAATATGAAATTACCGTGTCTTTCCTGGGATATAAAGAATTTCATCAACGCATTTATTTAAGAAAAAATGTTGATTTGGACATTCAACTATCACCCTCCACAATGTCATTACAAGAGGTTGTAGTGGTTGATCATCACAACCTGCAACGGAAAAAGGAAGAGCCATTGGGCATTGAGATAGTTGGCAAGGACTATATTAAGCAAAACCTGGGAGGCAGCCTGATGAGTTCCCTGGAAAGGTTACCAGGCGTTACAACCATTGATATTGGCTCCGGCCATTCCAAACCCGTCATTCGGGGCCTGAGTTTTAACCGGGTAGTGGTTGTAGAAAATGGCATCAAACACGAAGGTCAGCAATGGGGCGTTGATCATGGTTTGGAGATTGACCAGTATGCCGCTGACAACATTGAAGTAATAAAAGGCCCGGAATCACTGAAATTTGGTTCTGACGCTATCGGCGGGGTTGTCAACATTAAGCAGAATGAAATCCCGGCACAAAACACCTTTGCCGGTACGGTGGATATAAGCGGGCAATCCAATAATAACCTGCTGGGAACCTCCTTGTCCCTGCAAGGACGTAAGGAGTGGTTTTTCGCCAAGGTAAGGGCAACCATTGTTGATTATGCCGATTTTAAGGTCCCAACCGATAGTGTGTACATCTATTCGTACAGGACGGCCTTACATAATAACCGGATCAGGAACGTTGCAGGAAATGAATTAAACTATCATGCAACCATTGGGATAATTACCAGGGATGTGCAGAGCAAACTGTATATCAGTCAAACACACAGCAAAAGCGGCTTTTTTGCCAACACCCATGGTTTTGAACCTCGTAATATAGATACTGAGTTGCATGACAAATCCGATAGGGACACACAGGATCCGTATCAAAATGTCAGCCATTTAAAGATCATCAATATCAGCAAATGGCGTAGTCAGAATTTACAAGTAGAAGCCGAATTGGGTTTTCAAAGAAATTTTCGGCAGGAATGGAGCCAATATGTGAGCCATGGATACATGCCGGCTGTTTTTCCTGATAGCCTGCCGTTTCGTTCCGATCTGGAAAGACAATTTAAAAAAGACTACTTCTCCGGTAATATCCGGGCCGATTACAAGGTTAACAATAATCTTTCCCTCTCAATTGGCTTAAACAGCAATTATCAGGATAATCGAATTGATGGCAGAGGTTTTATCATTCCCGCGTTTCAACAATCTGTTTTCGGTGGGCACTTATTAACCAAATATGCCTTTTCAGAAAAATCAGCCATTCGAATCGGCGGACGTTTCGATTATAGTAAAATACATACAGATCCCTATTATGACTGGTTTCCTTCACCAGTAATTGAAGGAAATGATACTTCATTTCAACACCTGCAAAGAGCCCTTGAAATAGACCGAAGGTTTTCGAACGGATCCTTTTCCGTGGGATACAATTATAATGCGGCCAACTGGACTTACAAAGCCAATATTGGTAAAAGTTTTAGAGTCCCGACAGCAAAGGAGCTTTCAGCAAATGGGGTAAATTATCATCGGTTTAGTTACGAAGTGGGTAACCCCGGTTTATCACCCGAAATCTCGTGGCAAGCTGATGTTGGTGTGGAATATAACGGCAAAAAGATGGCTGCCGGGATATCGCCTTTCATGAACTACTTTTCAAATTATATCTATTTGAACCCTACTTACCGGCATGACCGGCTTTACGGCAACGGAAATCAAATATTTAATTACACACAAAGCCGGGTTTTCAGGTACGGGGGCGAAATTCATGCGCACTACCAGGTCATCCCCCCCATTAAGCTTGGTGTCATTGGTGAATATGTGTATTCCGAACAACTTTCGGGTGAGAAAAAAGGATTTACACTGCCATTTTCTCCTCCTCCATCGGTCATTCTAAATATGAAATATCAGCGGAAAAAGACCATGATCATAGAGAATGCTTATTTATCCTTGGATTATAAGATAACAGCAACACAGAATAATATTGTTCCGCCGGAAGAAACAACGGATGGCTACCAGGTAATAAACATCGCATTTGGCGGAAATTTCAGTATCAATAACCAAATGCTGAGCCTCTCCTTTCAAGTGCAAAACCTGTTAAACAGCAAATATTTTAACCATACCAGTTATTACCGGCTGATCAATGTTCCGGAACCGGGAAGAAATTTCATATTGAATATCTCTCTTCCCTTCTCAGTAAAATTTAAGACGAATTAAATATGTATAACCATTAAATCTAAAATTATGAACACAAGAGTTTTAATTATGGCGCTAATCTTCGTTACAGGTATTTTTATTACCTCATGCGAAAAAGACGAGGATGTAGCAAAACCCGTCATCAATAGTATTGAGTACGGCAGCGGACACGACAACCCCAATAGTCATTCTGCCCATGTTGGAGGAGATATGCACATTGAGGCGGTAATCGAAGCTGAAGGAAAAATTGATAACATTAAAATTGAGATCCATCCCGAAGGCGAGCATGAACATGAGGAAGAACATGAGCATGAAAGAGAACACGAACATGAAGCATGGGAATATGATTCTACCTATACGGAGTTTTCGGGATTGAAAAACACAACATTCCACAAACATATCTTAATAGGTGATCATGCCGAACCGGGTCATTACCATTTCCATTTTGTGGTTACCGATATGGAAGGCAACCAGGCAAGCTTTGAGGATGAACTTGAAATCATGGAAGAAGAATCAAATATTGAAATTTCGAACCTTTCCATCAATAACGACGAACATGATGTATCCAAAGCCAATGGTTCATTCGATATTTCATTTGATGCTTCGGTAACCCATGGTACATTGGATAAATACAGCATTGAGGTTCATAACCATCCGGAAAGTGGCAACGAAGAGGATGAAGTGAAACTCATCGATAATGAATTTACCGAAGGCTTTAATGGTCTTAACTCTGCTTCAGCAAGCCAGACCATTTCCATAGATGATTCTGCACCATTAGGCGAATACCATGTGGAGATTGTTGTCCTGGATTCTGAAGGCAACGAAAAAGTAGTATCAGGCCATATTGATCTAATTGAATAAAAATTTAACCACAGGCCAATTCATTAAGGATTGGCCTGGTTTCTACAAAATGAAAAAGAATACTATCATGAAAAAAATTAAAATTCTACCTGTAATTCTCATATTTATCATTTGCTTTTCGTGTGAAGAAAACAATGATGAAGACACAGAAAAGCCCGTCATTAATTTAGATATTCCCGGAGCATTCCCTGTTAACTGTGATACGATTTATTTTGGCGAAACATTCACTCTGAAAGCAAAATTCTCGGATAATGTCGAGTTGGGCTCATTTAGCGTGGATATACACAATAACTTTGACCATCATTCACACAGTTTTGAAATCACTGAATGCAACCTTTCGCCAGTTAAAACACCCGAAAATCCCTTTGTTTTTATCCAGGAATATTCAATTCCGACAGGGAAAAGTGAATACACTACTGATTTATCCATTGAAATACCCGCTGAAACCAATAAGGGCCAATTGGATGAAGGAGACTATCATTTTTATATTAACCTGACGGATAAAGAAGGTTGGTCATCTCCTCTGGGGTTGAGTATTAAAATGATGTATAGAGAATAATTATTATGAAGCCAATTCCTTATTAGATGTAATGGCCTTTGGACAGTAATCACGGGGGACGTCAGAAGGGATTGGGCAGTAGCCAGATAACTCAAAGCAAAGGCATTGCCGGCTTTCTGATCGCCCTTCACGAAAAACTACTCAGGGAATTGGAGGAAGAAATTGGACCCAAGAATGGCGCCCAGTGCGGTTGCTCTGATAGACCTTTCTGCCGTAGATGTCTTTGATAAACTCCTTAGAGCTGTGGGTTCACGCGAAATCGGCCTCTATACTGGCTGCAATGCCGGCTCCGATCAGAATGGCTCTTACTTTCTTGATGGTAGTATTGACACCTGGCTCGGTTTTCTTTCACGAAACCTATTGACACTCGATTTTCTCAATTATACATCTTTTGACATAAATATATTCTGAATTCGTAATAATTAATATTACACTTTAATACACAAATAAAGAGCCAAAATAACATAAAGGTTTTAGTCAAGATTAAATTATAAAAATAAATATTATGTTCAAATCACAGACCGCTTAAAAACAATCCTCTTTTCGTTTCCAATATGTTTCCAATAAACAACGAAAGCCTCTAGAAATAGAGGCTTTTAGTAGCGAGAGCGGGACTTGAACCCGCGGCCTCATGATTATGAATCATGCGCTCTAACCAGCTGAGCTACCTCGCCATCAAAATCTTAAAAAGCGGGTGCAAATATAATATTTATTTTCATTTCTCGAATTTCATTCACGCAAAAACCTTAGATAACTCGCATCACTTTCTTAATTTAAATGTTTAAACATACATTTTTTTCAAAACAATTTTCTATATTGCGGATATGCATCCTTTTTGCATGTAACTGGTACTTAATAAGATGATATAAACAGCAAAAATAATGAAGAATAAGTTAACCTTCGAATACCCTATAAATTCCTCTCCAAAAGTTTTATATACACGTCTCAGTACTCCCGGCGGATTAGCGGAATGGTTTGCCGACGATGTGAATCAAAATGGCGATGTATTTTCTTTTATCTGGGATAATTCTGAAGAAAAGGCCGAATTAGTCAATAAAAAGGAAAATAAATACGTTCGTTTCAAGTGGCTGGAAGATGAAGATGAAGAAAGTTACTTCGAATTTCGTATTAATATTGACGATCTTACGGGCGATGTGGCTCTTATGATAACAGATTTTGCGGATAAGGGCGAAGAAGAAGAATCCAGAAATTTATGGGATACACAAATCGCCGAACTGAAACATATTTTAGGGCTATAATACGGGAAAGAAAAAAAATCATTTTACTTTTACTTTCTTAAACAATTGACCGGAAAGTGAAGAAACTGCATTTGTTATTAATTCGATCGTTTTTAGGGCCATTCATACTTATTTTTATTGTGGTTCTTTTTTTATTACTGATGCAATTCCTATGGCGATATATCGACGACCTGGTAGGAAAAGGGTTGGAGATATTAACTATTGGCGAGCTTATGTTTTATACAGCGGCAAGTTTGGTACCCCTGGCACTTCCCCTGGCCATATTAATGGCTTCCTTGATGACTTATGGCAACCTCGGTGAAAATTATGAGCTCACTGCATTAAAATCAGCCGGCATATCATTACAACGAATTATGTTACCCCTAATCCTTGTAAATTTAATGATTGCGCTGGCTGCCTTCTTTTTTGCCAATAATGTACTGCCTATTGCCAATCTCAAAATGCGGTCATTGCTGTATGATATTAAAAAGCAGCGACCTGAATTGCAAATAAGACCCGGTGAATTTTATAATGGAATTGAAGATTACACTGTTCGCGTGGGTACAAAAGACCCGGAAACCAATGTATTGTACGATATATTAATTTATGACCATAGCGAGAGAAGCGGTAACAGATATGTTACCAGGGCCGATTCCGGTTATATGAAAATGACCAACGACAGTCGGTTTTTACTAATAACCCTTTATGACGGTCATTCATACAGTGAAATGAAAGAGAAACGGAAGCCCAGGCTTGCAAAAACTTATCCGCACCGGTATGACGAATTTGCAGAACGAAACATGATTATCTCTTTAAGCGGCTTCGGTCTGGAAAGGACAGATGAAAGTCTATTCCGAAGTAATTACCAGATGATGAATCTCAATCAGCTACGATTTTACCAGGATTCTTTAAAACGCGACATATTTTTACGACAACAATCTTTTTACAGTAACTTATCCAGGCGTTCCTATGCCGAGTCTCCTTTTACGCGAAACAGAGTTCCACCGGCCAGGCCCGAAGATACGATCCCCCGGCCCGATACGGTGCAGGTAATGAACGTTTATAATCAGTTAACAATTCGTGAAAAGCAAAGGGTAGTAGACGATGCCATCAATAAGGTAAGGAGTGGAGCAAGCTATATTTCATCTACCAGTGACTTTCTTGATTCCAAGGAAAAAAGACTAAATAAATACCGGCTGGAGTGGCACAGAAAGTTTATATTGGCCAGTGCAACTTTCATATTTCTTTTTATTGGTGCACCGCTGGGGGCTATTATAAGAAGAGGAGGGATAGGCATGCCTGTGGTGGTAAGCACTATTTTGTTTATTTTTTATTACATTATAACACTCACTTCCGAAAAGGTAGTTACTGAGGGAAAGGCAAATTTTTTCTGGTTGTGGTCTCCCCCGGTAATACTTTTTATTATAGGTGTGTTTTTAACCTACAAGGCGGCCACTGATTCGGTAATTATGAATGCTGATACCTATATTAGGGTATTTAACAAGTTTATACAAAAATTAGGTATTCGCAAAAAACAAACCTTGCTTCAGTCATGAATATTTTAATGCTTACCAATAAATTACCCTTTCCGATTAAAGATGGCGGGGCTTATGCCATGGCCTCCATGTACAATGGATATCAACAAGAGGGATTAACGGTTAAAATGTTGAGCATGAATACCTTCAAGCATAAATGGCTGGCTGGGGCAATTCCCGAAAATGTAAGCATTAGTACCATAAAAATGGATACACGGGTGAAGCCTCTTTCGTTAATGATGAATTTGTTCTTCTCCAAAACACCTTATAATTATAAACGTTTTTATTCGTATGCTTTTGAAAACAAATTGATCAGGCTGCTGGAACAAGAAAAATTCGATGTTATACAATTGGAAGGTCTTTACCTGGGACATTATATCGATACTATCAGGAACCATTCCGATGCGCACATAGTGCTCAGGGCCCATAATGTTGAGCATGCAATATGGAACGGGATGGGGCGAAGAGAGAAAAACTGGTTCAAAAGATATTATTTTAATTTGTTGAGTAAACGACTGGAACAGGTCGAATTACAGGTAATTAATAATGTAGATTCTATTTTGGCCATATCATCCGACGATGCCATTTACTTTGAAAGTAAAACAAAAATTCCGGTGTTTGTATCACCAACCAGTTTTGAAAAACTACATCTAACCAATTCCGAACAAACGGAAAAATCAATTTTTTTTATGGGGTCACTTGACTGGATACCCAATCAGGATGCATTGTGGTGGTTTGTACAACATGTATGGAAGCGATTGTATAAGGAGAACCCCAAACTAAATTTTTTTATAGCCGGAAGAAATTGTCCGAAACTCATTCGTAAAAAACTTAAAAAAGAACCGGGCATCAGGTTTAAGGGTGAGGTGGACAGTGCACCTGAATTCATGCAATCGCATGGGATATTTGTATTACCACTATTTGCCGGTAGCGGTCTTCGGATTCGAATCGTTGAAGCCATGTCGCTGGGTGTGCCCATTGTCGCCAGTTCACTGGCAGTAAAAGGGATTAATTGCAAATCGCATGAAAATATAATAATTGCCAATGATAGTAATGAATTTTATAAAGGTGTATATGACCTGTTAAATTCGGATGCATTGTATAAGCATATATCAAACAAGGCAAAAGAATTTGTGAATCAGGAATTTGATCAGGAAAAAATAATGGAAGGCACTGTTTCTTTTTTAAGACAGTTTGTAGCTTAAAAACCTTGTAATGGAGCTAATTTTTTGGAGTGTTATCGGAGTTATATTATACACCTATTTGGGTTATTTTATTCTGTTATGGATATTTAGCGCTATAATAAAAACATTTAGAAAGGTTAATCAAAGCAACAACCTCAATGAAGATGATTGGCCGGCGGTAACATTAATGGTGGCTGCCTTCAATGAAGAGAAGATTATAAAGGCTAAGCTTGAAAACACCTTTGCACTGGATTACCCAAAGGAAAAGCTGGATTATATATGGATTATCGATGGTTCCAATGATCATTCATCGGAATTGTTACAGGCGTATCCGCAGATTGATGTTTTATATAAACCTGAAAGGCAGGGCAAAACAGCAGCTATAAATCGCGGTATGCAACATGTTTCAACACCCATTGTGATATTTTCCGATGCCAATTCAATGTTAAGTAAAAACACCATTCGTGAAATGGTTCAATTGTTTCAACATAAAAAGACGGGCTGTGTTGCAGGTGAAAAGCATATTACCAAAGGCAAAAAAATTGTTAGTTCGGGAGAGGGTGTTTACTGGCATTATGAAAACCAACTAAAAAGACTTGAATCAACTGTTTTTTCAACCGTTGGTGCAGCAGGTGAGTTGTTTGCCATTCGCACCGGGTTGTTTTCACCAATTCCGGAAGATACCATATTGGATGATTTTGAACTATCCCTGGGAATAGCCAGGAAAGGCTATCGAATAAAATTTGCTCCTGAAGCGAAAGCCTTTGAATCGGCATCCGCATCATTGCAGGAGGAAGAAAAAAGGAAAGTCCGAATTGCATCAGGTTGTATTCAAACATTTGTCAGAAACATCGGGTTACTCAATCCGTTTAAAACAGGATTTTTGGCATTTCAGTATTTTTCTCATAAAGTATTGAGATGGTTAATAGTTCCGTTTTCTTTATTGTTATTGTTTCCTGTTTCCTTTGGGTTGGCATATACAACTAATTTCAGTTTTAATGTCTATACCATTGCCTTTTTATTATTTGCCATGTTGTTGGTATTGTTATTAATTGGCCATGCATTGCGTAAAAGGGATCTGCCAAAAATATTATATCTGCCTTATTACTTATACTTTATGAATATTTCAATTATAAAAGGCTACATTACATTTTTCAGAAGAAAACACTCTGCAATATGGGAAAAAGCACAACGAATTTAAGGTGCGTGATTCCTGTTTGGGTAAATTGAGCAACAAATTATACTTTTGCATTTAATTTTCAACAGTTATTTAAAACAATGTCAGATCAATCAAAATTTAGACTTAATACAATAGAAGAGGCGGTCGAGGATATAAGGGCCGGAAAAATAATTATTGCAGTAGATGATGAAGACCGTGAGAATGAAGGGGATTTTATCGCCGCGGCGGAGTTAATAACACCTGACATTGTAAATTTTATGGCCAGGCATGGACGGGGACTTATATGCGCACCAATTCCTGAAAGCAGATGTGAAGCATTGAGTCTGGATTTAATGGTTGGTAAAAACACGGCTTTGCACGAAACACAATTTACGGTATCAGTTGATCTTATTGGTAATGGATGTACAACGGGCATATCGACCAGCGATCGGGCCAAAACCATAAAAGCGCTGGTAGATGAGAATACACAACCCCACGATTTAGGAAGGCCAGGCCATGTTTTCCCCCTGAAGTCGAAGGATAATGGTGTTTTACGTCGTCCGGGACATACCGAGGCTGTTATTGACTTAACTCGTATGGCCGGGTTAAAGCCGGGTGGTGCGTTGGTAGAAATTATGAGTGAGGACGGTACCATGGCGCGTTTGCCTGAACTTATGGAACTGGCACATCAATTCGATCTGAAGATCATATCTATTCGTGATTTGATTGCCTATCGGCTTCGCCGTGAAAGCATTGTTGAAAAAGGCGTGCAGGTAAAATTACCCACGCGCTATGGCGATTTTGACCTGATTCCATTCCGCGAAAAATTATCGGGTCTTGAGCATGTGGCATTGATAAAGGGCCAATGGAACAGGGATGACAAATTATTGGTGCGTGTGCATTCATCATGTATCACCGGCGATATGTTTGGTTCGTACCGATGTGATTGTGGTCCGCAATTACATGAAGCAATGCGTATGGTTGATAAAGAAGGCAAAGGGCTAATTTTATACATGAACCAGGAAGGCCGTGGTATTGGATTGTTTAACAAAATTAAAGCGTATAAATTACAGGAGGAAGGACAGGACACGGTAGAGGCAAATATTTCCCTGGGGTTTAAAGATGATGAAAGAGACTATGGTATCGGTGCCAATATATTGCGTGAATTAGAGGTTGGGAAAATTCGTCTGATTACCAATAATCCGGTAAAACGAGCCGGACTGGAAGGGTACGGACTTGAGATCATCGAGAATGTACCTTTAATTATTCCACCAAACGAATACAATCAGTTTTATCTGGAGACCAAACGCGATAAAATGGGACACTTTTTGCACTACAAGGACTTGAAGATTCTTAAAAAGTAAACGAGTTGTGTTATGGCAAAACCTGATTTACGTATTGTATTCATGGGTACGCCCGATTTTGCAGTCGAGTCCCTAAAGTTAATGGTTGAAAATCATTGTAATATAGTTGGTGTGGTTACGGCACCTGATAAGCCGGCTGGCCGTGGAAATAAACTCCGGCAATCACCGGTAAAACAATATGCGCAATCCCAAAAAATACCGGTGTTACAGCCTGAAAAATTAAAATCCCAGGCATTTCTGGATGAACTCCGAAACCTGAAGGCTGAATTACAGGTTGTGGTTGCTTTTCGAATGCTTCCCGAGGTGGTATGGGCCATGCCTTCTAAAGGAACTTTTAACCTGCATGCATCACTATTGCCCGATTACAGAGGAGCAGCACCCATCAATTGGGCTGTTTTAAATGGAGAATCCAAAACAGGGGTAACAACTTTTTTTATCCAACATGATATCGATACCGGCAATATAATTCTGCAGGAGGAAGTTGCAATAACTCCTGATGAAACAGCTGGTGAGTTGCATGATAAGTTAATGAAAACAGGAGCAGACCTGGTGCTAAAAACCATAGATTTAATTGGCCGCGACCAGGTTATAACCACATCGCAGGATGAGTTGTTAGCGGGCCGGGAAGCAAAATCAGCTCCCAAGATTTTTAAGGATGATTGTCATATTTATTGGGATATCCCTGTGGAAAAAATTCACAACCTCATTCGTGGCTTAAGTCCATATCCCGGGGCCTGGTCAGTATTAGTAAAGGGAGATGAGGAGATTACTACGCTCAAAATATTCAAATCGGCATTTGCAAAGGAAGACCATGAATTATCACCCGGAAATATTATTACGGATGGGAAAACTTTTTTAAAAGTAGCTGCCAATGATGGTTTTATCAATATCACCGATCTTCAGCAGTCTGGCAGGAAACGGATGCATGTCAAAGATTATTTAGTGGGCAATACCATCGAACTAAACCAATGCAGTTTACGGTAAATGATGCCGGAAATAAAAGCTAACCTGGTACTATTCATCAGGATCAAAAACCACTTTCACATCACTATCGATAGATTCGGAATCTTCCTTTTTGTCTTTTTCGGTTTGCTTATCCGAACCAAATAGTGCACTTAGTGATAGTTCAATTCCATCTCCATCCCGATCCCGCTTTTTACGAAGATTCAGCACTTCTCCCGCTTCTGGCTGCTCGTCCATTTCCATCCGGTTCAGCTTATAAAGTTTTTTAAGCTTAATGCCATATTGCTGCGATATCGCATACATGTCTTCTCCTTTTTGAACCTGATGTGTTTTATGTTTACGGTCGGCCTTATTTCTTTTAGGCTGTATGTATAAGATTTGTCCGGCTTCCAATGTCAGGTCTTCAATATGCTCAAAATCATTATATTTCGGAATTTCCCACTTAAATAGTTCAAGTTTCTCAGTTATGGAAGGTACCGTTTCACCTTTTTTCACAACCACATAGTTTATCCCGTTCTTATTGTTGATGGATTTCTCATCGGTTACAAATCCGCTGGTATGGCTTTTAACAGAAGCATATACCACTGCCTTATCGGGTTTTTTATCACCGTCGCGCATGGCAATCACCTCTTTGTCAAGTGCTTGCAAGTTGTTTTCTTCAATAATTTGTATCAGTCTTTTATCATAAGTTCGGCTGGTGGCGTACCCTGATTTTTTAAGTCCTTTGGCCCAGCCTTTGTAATCATCTTCTTTCAGCTCAAACAATTCTTTATAGCGGGGTGTATTGGTTAAAAACTCAGAGTGATCATGATAGGAGTCTTCAGCCGATTTATATTTTCTAAAGCATTCTCCTTTGGCATCATCGTCATGATATATCTTACGGCCTTTCCAACCATGACATTTGATACCGAAGTGATTATTGCCTTTTTGTGCCAGGGTGCTATTGCCATTACCGGTCTCCAGCATTCCCTGTGCCATTTTTATACTGGCCGGTATACCGGTACGAAGCATTTCCTCCTGTGCTAACTGCTTGTATTTATTAATATACGCTTCACGACTTAGCTTTTGTCCTGAAGCCGGCATGGTGAAGGTCAATAAAAACAGCGGAATTAAATATTTAATCATACCCTATATTAACTTGTTTTAGCCATTAATATTTTCCACAATTTCTCATTTTCGGGTGTATTTGCCAAGATTATTACCGGTTCTTTTTTAACAGGATGCGAAAAATTTAAACGATGTGCATGCAAACAAATCCCTCCATCCTTATTGGAACGGTCAAAACCATATTTCAAATCACCTTTAATGGGGCATCCGATGGCTGCCATTTGTGCCCTGATCTGATGATGTCGACCGGTCTGTAAATCAATGCTTAACAGGTGGTAATGATCAGAGGATGCTAATTGTTCATAGTTTAGAACTGCTTTTTTGGAACCATTGACTTCCCTGGCATGCGCATAACTTTTATTTTGTTTGGTGTTTCTGGTGATGTAATGTACAAGCTCACCCCTAATATCAGGAGGTGGATTTTTAACAATGGCCAGGTATTTTTTGGATATTGCTCCGTTGCGAAACATTTCGTTCAGTCGTGGTAATGCTTTACTGGTTCGGGCAAAGAGCACAATTCCGCTGACGGGTCGGTCCAACCGGTGTGCAACCCCTAAATAAACGTTTCCTGGCTTACTATATTTAACTTTTAAGTACGCCTTTACTATTTCCGATAAGGGCTTATCACCGGTTTTATCGCCTTGTACAATGTCATTGTTGGTTTTGTTGATCGCTATCAGGTGATTGTCCTCATACAGTATATCTAAATCGCGTTGCATTGTTACTTACACACATCTGTTTAATACTGTTCTCTTTCATTCGGGAAATCACGCGATTTCACATCTTCAACATAATTGGATATAGCACCGTATATTTCCTGATATAAATTGTGATATCGGCGTAAAAAACGAGGTGAAAACTCTTGAGTTATACCCAGCATGTCATATAAAACCAGTACCTGGCCATCCACATCATTTCCCGCACCTATTCCAATCACGGGTATTTTTACACTTTCAGTAACTTCTTTGGCCAGTTTGGCAGGTACTTTTTCAAGCACAATACCAAAACAACCGGCTTCCTCTAATAATTTGGCATCTTTTCTAAGTTTATTGGCTTCATCCTCATCTTTGGCCCGAACCGTATAAGTGCCAAATTTATGTATAGACTGCGGTGTTAATCCAAGGTGCCCCATAACCGGAATACCCGCCGATAATATTCTTTGAATAGATTCAATAATTTCTTCACCCCCTTCAATTTTCACTGCTGATGCGCCGGTTTCTTTCATAATTCGTATGGATGATCCCAGGGCTTCCAGCGAATTACCCTGGTAACTGCCAAACGGCAGATCAACTACAACCAGGGCTCTTTGGGCAGCACGAACCACCGATTTGGCATGATAAATCATTTCATTCAGGGTAATGGGTAGTGTGGTTGTATGGCCGGCCATTACATTCGATGCGCTATCACCTACCAGAAGAATATCTACACCTGTTTTATCCAGAATTTTAGCAATGCTGTAATCGTATGCGGTTAACATGGCAATTTTTTCATTGCGCAGCTTCATTTCATGTAAAACATGGGTGGTAACAACTTTAGCCTTTTCTTTATTTGACATGATATCTGGTTTTTAAAATAGACGGACAAAGTTTATAATTTAATTCATACAATGCATATCGAAAGAAATAATTATTAGTGCTAAAGGAACTCAATTTTTTTAAAAAATCGCAAATTTCAATGCACAAAGCACTATTAAACCTCAATTATCAATCCCTGATAATCAAACCAAACTACCATTATAGTATGATCGATGAATTCACGGTCAGGTAATTGGCTTGTATGATCACATCGTTCTGTTTGGTACTTTAATTTGTTAGTCGGGTTCTATTTGCGAATTGAATTATGTTAGCCGGAATTTTCTAATTATCCCTAATCAACTGTCATAGTTATCTGTCTATTTGTCACCCGTATTTTTAATTGCGGTCATGAAATACGTCAATATGAAAGCAAAAATGGCAGTATTGCAGGATGGCATAATCATTGAAACAACAACCAACGTAAAAACTGATTGTGAATTAAAAAAATATTATAAACAATGGGTAAAATTATTGGAATTGACTTAGGAACTACGAATTCATGTGTTGCTGTAATGGAGGGAAATGAACCTGTTGTGATTACCAACAGTGAAGGTAAGCGCACAACACCGTCTGTTATTGCATTTGTTGAGAATGGCGAGCGTAAAGTTGGTGATCCTGCGAAACGGCAGGCGATAACCAACCCTGCTAAAACCATATCCTCCATTAAACGCTTTATGGGAGAAACGTATGATGAGGTATCAAAAGATATAGGCCGGGTTTCATATAAAGTTATTAAAGGAGATAACAATACGCCACGTGTTGAAATTGATGACAGAAAATTTACACCCCAGGAATTATCAGCAATGGTTCTTCAGAAAATGAAGAAAACAGCCGAAGACTATTTAGGTGAGGAGGTAACAGAAGCCGTGATTACGGTGCCTGCCTATTTCGATGATTCTCAGCGCCAGGCTACCAAAGAAGCCGGCGAAATTGCAGGGTTAACTGTAAAACGTATTATTAATGAGCCTACTGCGGCATCGCTGGCTTACGGATTGGACAAAAAATCAGCCGATGTCAGGGTTGCTGTATTCGACCTGGGTGGTGGTACATTCGATATTTCTATCCTTGAACTGGGTGATGGTGTGTTTGAAGTAAAATCAACCAATGGTGATACACAACTGGGTGGTGACGATTTTGACCAGGTAATTATTGATTGGTTGGCTGATGAATTTAAAAAAGACGAAGGTGCGGACCTGAAAAAAGACCCGATGGCTCTTCAAAGACTTAAGGAAGCGGCCGAAAAAGCAAAAGTTGAATTATCCAGCTCAACATCAACAGAAATAAACCTGCCATATATCATGCCAATTGATGGTGTACCAAAGCACCTGGTAAAAACATTGTCCAGGGCCAAATTTGAAAGCCTGGCTGACAAATTAATCCAGGCCACCATTGAGCCTTGTAAAAAAGCCATGAAAGACGCAGGGATAAGCTCATCAGAGATTGATGAAGTGATTTTAGTGGGTGGTTCAACCCGTATACCGGCCATTCAAAAAGTGGTAGAAGATTTCTTTGGCCGCAAGCCCTCCAAAGGTGTGAATCCTGATGAGGTAGTTGCTATTGGAGCGGCTATTCAGGGTGGTGTGTTAGCTGGTGATGTAAAAGACGTATTACTCCTGGATGTTACACCACTATCCCTGGGTATAGAAACGATGGGAGGTGTATTCACCAAATTAATTGAATCGAATACCACCATTCCTACCAAGAAAACCGAGACCTTTACCACTGCGGCAGATAACCAACCATCGGTTGAGATACACGTGTTACAGGGAGAGCGACCAATGGCGCAGGATAACAAAACAATTGGTAAATTCCATCTTGACGGAATTCCACCATCTCCACGCGGTGTGCCGCAGATTGAAGTAACCTTTGATATAGATGCCAATGGTATTATGCATGTTACAGCAAAAGATAAAGGTACCGGTAAAGAGCAAAGTATCCGTATCGAAGCTTCATCCGGATTATCTGAAGAAGAAATCAAGAAAATGCGGGAAGAAGCCGAAGCGCATGCATCTGAAGACAATGAGCGTCGAGAGAAAATTGATAAGCTCAATGCTGCAGACAGTCTGATATTCCAGACAGAAAAACAATTGAAAGATTTTGGTGATAAATTATCAGATGATAAGAAAAAACCAATTGAAGATGCACTGGCCAAGCTGAAAGAAGCGCATAAAAACCAGGATGTAAAAGCCATTGATGAGGCTACCGCTGAATTGAATGCTGAATGGCAGAAAGCATCGGAAGAAATGTATAAAGCCGGTGCAGGTCAACAAGGTGAGCCACAAGGTCAGGAAGCTAATGCAGAAGCCGGTTCATCAAATAAAAACAATGGTAAAGACGATGGTGAAGTAACCGATGTCGATTTTGAAGAAGTGAAATAGAATTTAATGAATAAAGTTGAAAGCCGTCCTTTTATTGGGACGGCTTTTTTTTTATATTTAAATCATCATATAAATATATCAATAACACATTATGAACAATAAAGTGATTACGGGTTGCATCAGCTTACTCTTATCAATACCACTGTTTGCACAGCCCGAACTTGCTGATACCGTATTTAACCAATCCAATGAAAAGGGTCAAAAAACCGGTTATTGGAAAAAAACATACCCCAACGGGAACCCTGTTTATATTGGATATTTTAAGCAGGGAAAACCAGTGGGAAAAATGACCCGTTATTACGACGATGGAGTAAAAAAAGCTGAATTAACATTTTTGCCGGACAGTAACATTACAAAAGCAATACTTTTTTATCCGAACGAAGAAAAAGCCGCAGAAGGAAATTATATCAATCAGAAAAGACATGGTGAATGGCGGTTTTTTAGTTATTACGATCAAACGCTTAAAGCCATCGAGCATTATAACCATGGATTAAAAGTCGGTCAATCCCGTAGTTACTATTCATCCGGACAGATAGCCCAGGAATTGAAATGGAAAGAGGGTAAAGAAAATGGCGCCTGGAAACAATACTTTGAAAACGGATTATTGAAATTACAGGCATTGTTCAGGAATGGTAAGCTGCATGGTGATTATCTGGTTTATCATCCAAACGGCCAAAAATATGTGCAGGGCCAATATCAAAACGGACTGATGCATGGCAACTGGACCTATTTCAACGAAAACGGAACCACAGAACTGGAAGTTACTTATGAAAATGGTAAGCTGGTAAAAGGACAGGAATTGATAGAACAAAACCAAGAATTTTTTGACATGATTGAAGAGAATAAAGGCCAATTTACCGAACCTACCGTTGAAGATGTTTTACCCATGTAAGGGTACTTATAAAATATTGCATAAACGATTGCCATCGGAAGCATTTTAAGCTTTTTAAACAACCGGATTATTTAATTTAATCCTTGCGCATTCAACCATATTAGTCTGTGAACCTTGTTAATAATTTATGGTTTACATGTTATTGATACAAAATATTCCGATTACAATATGGTTTTATGTAATAGATTAACATTAACAATACAGAGGATGGGGATGAGCAAGCTGGTTTGGACAATGGCAACGGGGTTAATTATTTCTGTTTCAGCAGTAACGCAAACGGCTCCCGATAAGTACTGGGTTGAATTCACTGATAAGAAGAATACGTCTTTTTCAATTGATCAACCGCTGGAGTTTTTATCCCCCCGTGCCGTTGAAAGGCGTATCAATCAAAGTATACAGATAACAGAACAGGATCTACCGGTAAATTCGTTTTATACCGATAGCTTAAAAAAACTAGGCCTGGATGTGCTATATACATCAAGGTGGTTTAATGCGGCAACAGTATATTCGCAGGATACATTGCTAATGGATACCCTGCATAACTACGGATTTGTTAAGAATCCGGTGCGCACCTTTTCCATTGAACCAGCACCTGTAAAGACTGATACGGTGGTTAAAAAAGTTAAAAAGAAAAAGAAAACCAGTTTTCTATTGAATTATGATATGCACTTGTTGCAGCTTGAAATAATGAATGGCCATAAATTGCATAACATCGGTTACAGGGGGAAAGGGATGATGATTGCCGTATTGGATGCAGGATTTTACAGAACGAATGTGCTCCCGGCTTTTGACTCAGTGTGGGCAAGAAATTGTATTATATCCACCCGGAATTTTGTAAATGATACGGCTGATGTTTTCAAAACCCACACGCATGGCATGAAGGTATTATCAATCATGGCCGGTAATATGCCCGGTTACTTAATGGGCAGTGCCCCTGAAGCCGATTATGTGCTTATTCAATCAGAAGACAGTCAATCTGAATATGCCATTGAAGGTGATAACTGGATTGCCGCCGCTGAATTTGCCGACAGCATCGGCGCTGATGTAATAAACAGCTCATTAGGTTATTCGACATTCGATGCCCCCGAACAAAACTATGCTTATTCTGATATGGATGGCAATACTTCCAGAATTACGCAGGCTGCTGATATTGCTGCTTCCAAAGGTATATTGGTGGTTACTTCGGCTGGTAACCAGGGGAACAAAAGCTGGAAGTATATCACTGCACCAGCCGATGCAGACAGTGCATTAACAGTTGGTGCGGTAACTCCAACGGGTGAGTACGCTGCATTTAGTTCAAAAGGGCCTGCTTATGACGGAAGAATTAAACCCAATGTGAGTGCCATTGGATTGGGTACATTTTATCAGCAAACAGATAGTACAATTGCCATTGGAAACGGTACATCATTTTCATCGCCTTTGGTAGCAGGTTTGGCAGCCTGTTTATGGCAACATTTTCCGCAGGCCAACAATATGGAAATTTTAAAAACCATTGAAGCGAGCGCTAATTTATATCCTTTTAGTGATACATTAACAGGTTACGGTATCCCCGATTTTTACAGGGCATGGATTTTATTACAGGCAAGATATGGCAAACCCGCCGACATTGATCGGAAGAAAATCGTAAATGCTTTTCCGAATCCGTTTTCAACATTACTTTACCTTGAAATCAATAGTCAACAGGCTCCGGATAGTACAAAAGTAAATATGAATGTATTTAATCTTTCATCGCAAAAATTACTGAATCAAACAGTTACATTGCAACCTGGATATAATTTAATAACCATTGATGAATTGATGCATGTATCACCGGGTGAATATCTTATTCGATTGAAAGGAAACGGGATAAACGAAAAAATAACCGTGATTAAATATTAATTACTATGAGCGAACAGGCATTATCGCTGCTGGAATTAAACCATATCATCCGACAAAAATTGACTGATGCGCTGGATCCGCTCTACTGGGTGGTGGCTGAAATAAGTGATATAAAAATCAATGCCAGGGGACATTGTTATCTTGAACTGGTTGATAAGCCGGAGGATTCAGACGATATCACAGCCCGTAGCAGAGCGGTAATCTGGAACCGGTTTTTCAGGCTTATCCAACCTTATTTTGAGACCACCACCCGGCAACCTTTAAGTGAGGGCATAAAAATTATGGTTAAAGTGAGTGTTGATTTTCATGAGCTATATGGCCTCTCACTTAATATTAAGGATATAGACCCGACATACACCCTGGGTGATTTGGCCCGGCAAAAACAGGATATTCTCAACCGACTCATGGAAGAAGGAGTGATGGAAATGAACAAGCAATTATTATTGCCCTTGCTTCCCAAAAAAATAGCTGTTATTTCTTCTGAACAAGCTGCCGGATATCAGGATTTTGTGAACCAGCTTGACAATAATATTTATGGATACACTTTTTACCATCAATTATTTCCGGCTGTTATGCAGGGTAAAGAAACGGAGGAGACCATTATACATGCACTGGAATCCGTTTATAATAACGATTCATTTTTTGATGTGGTGGTGATTATAAGAGGGGGAGGAGCGCAAGCTGATTTAAACAGTTTCAATACATACTGGTTGGCCTATCATATTGCACAATTTCCAATTCCTGTTTTGACTGGTATAGGTCATGAAAAAGACGACACCATTGTCGACATGGTTGCGCACACCCGTTTAAAAACCCCTACGGCAGTTGCCGGGTTTTTGATTGACCGGATTTTGGAAGCCGATGAGCATTTACAATATTTAACCGAGAAATTTTATACCAATATCGAAAATATCCTGGATGTAAAAAAAATGGAATTGACTAATTTGGTACAGGGCTTTTATTACGCAACACAACAATATATAAGCCGTCAAAATTTCCGGTTAATGGCTTATGAACAAACCATTCAAAAATGGCCATCACGACTATTAAAAAACAGTAGTCAATATCTAAAAGTCTTGGCAGACCGTATGAAAAGAACAAGTCGGGAGAAGCTTTCGTTTCAAAGATTTAAAGTATTGGAATACAGCAATAAATTAAGCGCAAAAAATTCGCATTATATTAATTCAAAGAAAAGGGAACTTGAACAGTATACCCTGCGAACAAAATATCTTGATCCGAAAAATGTTTTAAAACGCGGATATTCCATTACTTTTACTCATAACAAACTGGTTAAAAGTGCTGCAGATGTCGAAAAAGGCAGCAACTTGAAAACTCTATTGCAGGACGGAGAAATTAATAGTACAGCAAAGTAATTTATTGCATGAACAAATGCATTTTTATATTTCTTTTATTACTGATACTCACCCAGGCATTCATATTGAAGGCAGCCAATTCAGACAGCCTTTTGCGTGCACTTGAAAAGGATCATAATAATCCTGAATTATTGAGACAGCTTGGCGAATATTATTATCAACATAATGACTATGAAAATGCCGCCAACCGTATAGAACAAGCCTTGCAATATAAAAAATCCAATTCACCCGATTTTGCCGAATTACATCTGTTATTGGGTAAGATATATTTATCCGCTTCAGCGCCTGATCCGGCCTTGCGGTCACTTCAGAAAGTTGTAAACGCCAATATTCACGATTCTCTTAATTTTGCGGCCCGACGTGCAATGGGTGATGTGTTTAAATCGCAAAAAAAATTCAATCAGTCCCGACAGCAATATAACATGGCGTATGCATTAGCCGCAGATAACGAAACAAAAGCCGGGATACTGAATCTCATCGGGAGTATTTATTGGCAAAGGGGGATGTATAGCAATGCCATAGCCATTTACGACAGTGCGCTACATGTCATTGATCATAAACCGGGTGATTTGATGGTAAGGCTTGTTAATAATAAGGCTACCTGCTATAAATTGTCGAGCGAATTTAATACTGCTTTGAAGCTGCATAATAAGGCCCTTCAGGTGGCCATAAATATTGGTGATACAGTGCAAATTGCTAATACGCTTAATTTTATAGGAAGTACCTATTTCCGAAATAACCAAAACGACTCGGCACTCCAATTTTATCAAAAGGTATATAATATGCGCCATGAAGGTAGGGATTCTGTTGGTTTGTATGCAATTTCACAAAATTTGGCGCGATTGCACGAAAAATTACTGAATCATGACAGCGCTATAATGTACAACCAAAAAGCACTGCAATTCATTGCGAAAAAGAATAAATCGCAAAGAGCTGTTACCATACATAATAATTTAGGAAACATATATTTTGAAATGGGTGAGTATACAAAATCAGCCAGCCATTACTTCCAAAGTATGCAATTGGCGCATAGCACCGGAGATGACCAGTTATTGGCTCAGACGTATAATCGGCTGTCACAGTTATATTCACGCATCGGTAATTTTGAACGTGCGTTAGAATACCAACAGTTTTCCATTGACCATACTCAAAAATCTCAAAATATGGCACAACTGGCCTATCGTGTCAATCAACTGGGAAATTTATATTTTAACAACGGGTTTCATGAGCAAGCTCTGGAACAATACCAAAAAGCTGCTGAGATTCATCAATCGCTGCACGACCAAAAATCCATTGCTCAGTCCAATAATAATATGGGAAATGCTTATCGGGAAATGGGGCAGTACAATGAAGCCGAAAAACTATATAAACAGGCATTGGCGATAAATAATCGGCTAAATGACAATATACAATCGGCTTATACATTAAATAACCTGGGAAATATTGAGCAATTGAGAAATAATTCGCAACATGCGCTCAATTTTTTTCAAAAAGCTTATGAATTAAGTAAAAAAAATAACATTCATTTTATTCATAGCCTGGTGGCCCGAAAGATTGGGGAGTATTATCTTACTGAGGCTAACAGGCCCGGTGTGGCGGAAAAGTTTTTCAATGAATCTTTGTCAATTGGACAACAGATTAATCATCCGGAATTGATAAAAAATGCCTTGTATCAGTTATACATACTTGAAATGAAGAGGGAGAATTATAAAAATGCCCTGGATTATTACCGCCAGTTTAATGACCTGGAAAAAAATATGATTGTTGAAGCCAACAACCAAAAGATCATTGAACAACAACTCAATTTTGAACTTGAACAAACCCGTGATACCATTCAGTTTATGGAATCGGCTTTAATTGACAGTCGACAATTACAGGAACAAAAAGCACATGAAGCAAAGCGCTACAAGGAACAACGCCTTTATTTGCTGATACTGATTCTTGTTTTTTTAATGGCAGGTACAATTATAATGGTACTGTTTATCAAGCTTAAGCAAAAAAACAAACAAATTGACAAGGCATATAATAAATCAACGTTGGCCAATTTAAAATTAAAAAAATCTGAAACCATACTTAAAGAGTTGGTGGCTACGAAAGACAAATTCTTTTCAATCATTGCACACGATTTAAGAGGGCCCATTGCCGGTTTAATGAATCTTACGGGTGTGCTCAGCACAAATTACGATGAGCTTACAGACACAGAACTAAAGGAGGCCAATGAGAGTATTCATGATTCTGCCAAAAATTTATATACATTGCTTGATAATTTACTGCATTGGTCGAGAATACAAACAGGACGCATTCATTTTAAACCATCCAAAATCGATATTCATGAAATTGTACAACAAAATATTGATTTACTGGTAATAGCCGCTCATGAAAAAAAGATTCAGGTTGATAATAACGTTCAGCCTAACACATTTGTCAATGGCGATATGGAAATGGTTGATACCATATTCAGAAATTTAATCAATAATGGCATTAAATTTACAAACCCAAACGGCAAAATCTGTATTGAGGCTGATAATAAAGATGATCGGTATTGGCTTTGCAGGGTGCAGGATAATGGTGTTGGTATGAATGAAGATGTTCAGGGTAGCTTGTTCCGTGTGGATAAACAGATTAGTATGAGCGGAACCAGCAGTGAATCGGGTACTGGTTTGGGACTCATCCTTTGTAAGGAATTTATACAAAAAAATAAAGGCGAAATATGGGTAAATAGTAAGATTAATAAAGGGACTACTTTTTATTTTACGTTGCCTAAATTCTTTTAATAATTATGTAGCGCATGGCCAAAAAAGCAATAAGTTATACCGAGGCAGTCAGGGAAATTGAAGAAATTCTTGGCAAAATGGAAAATGAAGAATTGGATGTGGATGATTTATCGGTAAAGGTAAAACGTGTATCCGAACTCATTGAAATATGCAGGTCAAAACTGTATAAAACGGAAGAAGATGTGGAAAAAATTTTGAAAGATATGGGTGGGGAAAATAAGGCAGAAAACAATGATGAGTAGGGAGTAGGGAGCAGTGAGCAGTTAACAGTAAGCAGTGGGCAGTAAGCAGTAGGCAGTAAACAGTGGGCAGTAAGCAGTGGGCAGTGAGTAGTGAGTAGTGAGTAGTGAGCAGAGGGCAGTGGGCAGTGAACAGTAAGCAGTGAGCAGTGGGCAGTGAACAGTAAGCAGTGAGCAGTGGGCAGTGAACAGTAAGCAGTGAGCAGTGGGCAGTGAACAGTGAGCAGTAGGCAGTGGGCGAGTGAATGGAGTGGTGGGAGTTAATTGTTGTTAGGGTTGTGTGCTCTCAATTCCAATAGCCATATATCTATATTTTCTTGATCTGATCTGGTAACCGGCAACCAGATTCCAATCTCAATTTTCCCACAAAAAAAAGACCCATCACCTGAAGTAATGAGCCCTTTCTGAAAAAACAGGTCTATTTTTAGTATCCGCCAGCAGAAATCACTGACTTTATTGTATCGAAAAACAATTTCACATCACGTTTAAGCGACCAGTTTTCAATGTAGTTAATATCCATTTTCATCCATTTTTCAAATACTACATCGTTACGATTTGGTACAATTTGCCATGTACAAGTAATACCTGGTCGCATTGACAAACGGCGCAGTTGCCATCTCTCATATTGTTCTACCTCACTTGGAAGTGGCGGACGAGGGCCAATTAACGACATTTCGCCTTTTACCACATTAAACAATTGAGGCAATTCATCTAAGCTTGTTTTTCTTAAAATTCTTCCTACACGGGTAATCCTTGGATCTTGTTTGATTTTGAAAGTTGGACCGTCACTCTCGTTTTGATCCATTAGTTGTTGTTTTATTTCTTCGGCATTGATCACCATAGTTCTGAATTTATAGATATAAAACTGGCGACCCCTCAAACCAACACGTTTTTGTTTGAAAACAACCGGTCCCTTTGAGTCCAGTTTGATAGCTATTACGATCAACAAAAGAAATGGTGACATAAAAAGCAATGCAAAGAAAGAAAAAATACTTTCAGTCAATGTTTTCCAAAAGATAGCAATGGAATTGGTTGGTGTATTCATGAAAGTTAACATCGGAACTTCTTCAAAGTTGATCAAATGTGCATTTGAAGCAGTAAGCGGTGACAACTCTGATTGCATACGGAATACAACACCAATTTCCTCGCAATCTTTAATGTAACGATTGATTTTGTCATGTTCAATCTCGCTTTTGGCATAAATAACCTCGTCAAAAATATCATTTGTAATCAAAGGTTTTACACCAATTTTGTCAGGGATAATTTTGATCTCATTTCCAAATCGTTCCTTGATTTTTTGTGAATTTGTGGCGATCATTAAAACCCGGAATCCCCAGTCTTTTCTTTTAAGTATTTTTTCAATGATGTATTCTGAACTATCATCAGCAATGATTAATACATTATTGGAATTATGACCGGAAGATCGTAGCATTCTGAAAAGGGAAAAAGTAATGACACGTACTAAATAAAGTAGTACGATATTCATCGGGATAAATGTAACAACAGTCAATACCTTAACGGATGTAAGCCTGAACACAAATATGTAGAACAGGGCAACTAAGGATAATGGTACACTATAACGAATTAGATCGAAAAATATAGAAATATATTTCGATGTCCGTGGTACTCGTGCCAGGTTGGTTGTTTGTAACAGCACATAAAGTACGGGTATTAATAAAACTCCAAAAATGATATGTTGAATATCAAAGGTATAGGAAGCATCCGTCATGTTTTTGACGTATAAAAAAGATAAATAGAATGCAAGTAGCGATGCTAAAATATCTAACACATCAAAGGCGTAGTTGATAAACCTTTTTGGGCCTTTGAATTGTTTCTTTCGGTTATATGCCTGGATTATGTTTAGAGGTTTCATTGCTGTGCTTTTTTGGTTTTATTTGTTCCAATTTCTGAGTTCAAAATAACGACGAAAACACCCAATATGCAAGGGTTTTGGATTTGCTTTTGATCAATGGAACTATTTTTTACACTGGCGTTTGCAAGCTAAAAAAAACAGAAAATCAACCTTTTTTTGACGAACAGCAAAATGTGTTGACGAAAATCATAAAATGAATGATAAGTCTGCCATTGTTAGGGCATATTTTTAAATCCGGACAGTTGGTAAGCGATTTTTTGGTTTGGACGAATGCATGAATACTTTTGATTTCTACCTGTAAAGTTTGATTAATTTTCTGATGATAGAATCAAATAATATTTAAAACATAACCATTATGCATTACGGGCCAGTTTTAGTTTTAATTTGATGGTTCCCTGCTCAGCGAATATAAAATAGTTTCTGACGGTAAAATTCCATATAAATACAATTCCGGTAGCCACCAGTTTTGACAGGAGCTTATCAATGATCCATAAATCAATCAGAACATATAGGATACCAATATGAATTAATTGGCCAACGCCACTTACCGCATAAATCAGGATAAATTCAGTATTCCTTCTGAATCGTATTTGCGAATTAAAAACAAATTTGACACTCAACAAATAATTAACAAATGTGGCCAGTAAAAAGCCCAGTACAGATATTAGTATATAATGATAGTCCAGCAACTTGGCAAATACATAAAAAAAACAAATATCTACTCCGGCAGCCATTCCTCCCGCAAAAAAATACTTAAATAACTTTTTGAACATCGTTTTGTCGATTAATAGATTTGGCTATATCTCCCAAGTTGGTGGGAAAAAAATAAGGTGCTGATTAAAGTCGGGCAATTAGAAAACCGAATATAATTGGTTTAAAAATATTAAATTCATTTATTTTTCTACTATCTCCGTATACTGGTGCCTTTTCTGTGCATTCCAAAACAACATAATATATGAGAATTATTATTTGGAATTTTATTGTCTCTATTACTTTGCCTTAAAAAGACCATATTTTAAAATACAATAAATGGCTCTAAAACCGTCTTTGGCCGTAATTTTTTTGCCATCTTCATACGTCCTTCCATAATAGGAAATACCAACTTCGTAAATTCTGATGCCTTTAATGCGGCTTACTTTGGCTGTTACTTCCGGTTCAAAGCCGAATCTTTTCTCTCTTAATTTGATGTTTTTTATGATATCCGATCTGAATAGTTTATAACAGGTCTCCATATCAGTTAAATTCAGATTGGTAAACATATTGGATAAGGTTGTAAGGAATTTATTTCCGATTGAATGCCAAAAGAATAAAATCCGGTGCGGATTATGTCCCATAAATCGGGATCCGTAAACTACATCGGCATTGGCATAAAAAACTGGTTTTAGCAGGTGATTAAATTCCTGAGGATCATACTCCAGGTCGGCATCCTGAATAATCAGGTATTCACCGGTTGCTTTTTCAATGCCGGTATGTAAAGCCGCTCCCTTTCCTTTGTTTTTTTCATGTTTGTAATAAACGGCATTCAGTTCAGGATTTTTTTCCATATAGGATTTAACAGCAGCTTCGGTATCATCCTTTGAGCAATCGTTTACAATAATCACTTCTTTTTGGATTCCGTTTATTAATTCCAGGTCCCTAACCTTGTCAAGAATAAAATGAATTGTCTTTTCCTCGTTGTAGGCTGGGATGATAATAGATAACTTGGTAAAACTCATAATGCAACTTAAAAAATAATGGTTTGAGCAAGGCGTAAATATAAAGCTATTGTTAAATTGGACATTCCCAAATGTTAATTTTTTTTGTGGCCGTAAAGGTGAATTATTCAGATTTTGACTTTAGTTATCATAATATCAGCAACTAGCAAATGTCATCAGGTAAGAAATATTACGTATTGAAATAGGCACTGTTTAGCGCTATTTCATTTTCATTCCACCCCGTGAAAAAACAGCCAGGTATAAACCAAACTGAGAAATTCATCAATTAGTTTTATAATATCACTTATTGAGTTATTGAAAGGGTCATCGGGGGGGATGGAAACCACCCCTAATTTCACATAATCAGGAACTTGCCTGCTAAAGGCAACTAGCGATCTTCGTCCGTGGATACTGCTGGTAATAATATTGAATGAGCGAGGGGCTGAAGCCTTATTTATCCTGTACCATTCTCCAAATTTCTTTGCCAAGGAGTTGGTTTTGTTAAAGTTGTCGTGGGGTGCTTCCACCACCTTTATGTTGGATGGGGGGATTCCTAAATCTTCCAGGTAATTTTTCGCAAAGGCACTGTTTGAAGGGAATAAACCTTTGTATTGATGCGGATGGTCATCGAAATAATAGATGTTTGCTGGATCATTGAATAAATTGTAATTGTTTATAGAGCACCCTAATATAGATAAATTTCTATCTCCGTTGGCGTGTTTAATATCATTATCAAAAGTTATTATCAAACTGCTTTTTCCCGAAAGTTGAACCTCTTTTTTTATATGCACTACAGTATCCGTACAAAATCCGGATAATAGTTTTTCTCCATTGATAAATAGTGTATAATGTGTTGCAATGTTTCTGGCAAAAGAGCCTTTGAGGGTTATATCGATGATTTGGGCTGATTGATTTTTGGTGGCTCGTATATTCGGGGGAATATCGAATTCAATGCTGCTGTTTGCAAACAGGTGAATTTCATTGTTACCTAGTTGGTTTTTTGGAAGGGCTTCATGGATTGGAATTGTTTTTCTTTGGTCAGGTTGGTACTGCCAGCCAACAATAATTATTTCTTCAGCTAATCTTTTATTCCTTTTAATTAGCTCGCAAATCTTCTCTAAATAATTTGCATTTTGCCAACCCTCAATGATAGCGCTGGTAGCATTTGTTTTAGTTGTAATGGTTAAGTAATTCTCAAGGTTCCAAATTAAGCTCAACAAAAGGGCTACAAAAATGCCAATAACAAGCCATTTTCTTTTTTTAATCATACACTTTTATGGGTAATAATAGCTGTTTAATAGCATATAAATAGTTGATTATTAATAACTTTAAATATTTTTTACGGTTTGTTAACATGATTTTATTTCATCCATTTTCTTGTTGTGCATTCATCATGAATACTTAATATATACTCCAATAAAACGACCATTTCATCAATAATAATTAACTATTAACACTTAGTTAATCAATCTATCAGGAAATAATATTTAAAATTGTCCCAGAAAAACAGAGATAAATATGCTATTTAATTCATTAGATTTTATCATTTATTTTCCAATTGTATTTCTAATATATTGGTTTGTTGCGAATAAAAACCTTCGCAAGCAAAATATATTTTTAATAATTGCGAGTTATGTATTTTATGGTTGGTGGGATTGGCGGTTCCTTTCTCTTATTATCATTAGCTCTACGGCCGATTATTTGATTGGATTAAAGATGGACCAGTCTGACAATAAGAAGTACCGCAAGCTTCTTTTAATAGCCAGTTTAGGGATTAATCTGGGATTCCTGGGATTTTTCAAATATTACAACTTCTTTATTGAAAGCTTTGTAGACCTGATGGAAGCCATGGGATTTCAGGCTAATATCACATCGTTACAGGTGATTTTACCTGTAGGTATTAGCTTCTATACCTTTCAAACGCTGAGCTACTCAATTGATATATATAAACGAAAGATCAGCCATACAAAAGATATTTTCGCATTTTTTGCCTTTGTATCCTTTTTCCCCCAATTGGTAGCCGGCCCCATAGAGCGGGCAAAACATTTATTGCCTCAATTTACAAAGCCTCGTGAATTTGATCTTCAATTGGCAAAAGATGGTATTCGGCAAGCATTATGGGGATTTATGAAAAAAATTGTTATTGCCGACAACTGTGCCATAGCAGTAAATGCCATTTTTTCCGACTATCAGGATTTCAATGGAGCCATTCTGGTACTTGGCGCCTTTTTGTTTGCATTTCAAATATATTGTGATTTCTCCGGTTATTCTGACATTGCCATTGGTACAGCCCGTCTATTTGGGTTTGACCTTATGCAAAACTTTAATTATCCTTATTTCTCAAGAAATATTTCGGAATTCTGGAAAAGATGGCACATATCATTATCTACCTGGTTCAGGGATTATGTTTATATCCCTTTAGGCGGAAGTTATGCCTCCAAAGCCCGCCGGATGTTTAACATCATTGTCACATTTACGGTAAGCGGATTGTGGCACGGAGCCAACTGGACCTTCGTATTATGGGGGTTTTTAAATGGTGTGGGTTATTTCCCTGAAATATTCAGGAAGAATAAAACAAAAAAATTCGACCATATTAAGCGATATGGTATCAGGCAATATTTGAATATCCTTGCTACTTTTGTATTCATCTTAATTACATGGGTATTTTTCCGATCACCGGATATCATGACCGCTTTCGATTACCTGGTAAATATTGTTACCACTCCGTTTTTGGAAAATTCACGTGAGTTGGTGAGCAGGATAACTTTTGATAATTCATTGAAAATTTCATTGGCATTTATTGCCATATTGTTGACGATAGAATGGTTTCAATTTAACAAAAAACATCCGTTTGAAATTGAAACTTTACCGAAAACGGCACGTTGGGGCTTGTATCTGGCTGTTGCGAACTGTATTATTTTATTCGGACAATTTGGTCAAAACGATTTTATATACTTTCAATTCTAATGACAGATGAGTGATATCAGGAAATTTAACAAGAGCATGAGTATCTTTATATTGATACTTATCGTACCCTATTTGGTATACGGTGCGGTGTCAATGTATACCGATGAATATAAATCAAAGGTCACTCCCGGTGTTTATGAATCCATTCAAAAATGCAGAGAAGGAAATATCAATTCACAAACCATTATTTTTACCGATAGTGCGGGGGCACAACTTTATAATGTGAACGATTCAACCTCAAATGGTTTTTTTGTTATAAACGGTACAAGAGCCTATGGTTTGGTTGGCCAGTATCTGTTAATCAACGAATTGGTGCGCAACCATCCTGATGAGGTAAAAGGCAATACGATTTATTTGGTAACGATTCCTTCAGTTTTTATGGATAATCTTGATCAGGTGTATACTTTCAATTATTTCATAAAACCATTTTATAATGAACAGTATATACCTTATTTAGAAGATAAAGTAAAGACACATATCGAATCATTTCCCATGCAATGGGCATCGCAGTTGCCATTGGTTAAAACAACCAATTGGTCAGTGGATTACAGTAATGCAAAAAGTTTCTTCAAAATTGATGAATACTATATATCAGAATTTTCTCTCATCTACCTTAATAGGTTAAAGGAATTAGCTGACGAGTTTGGATTTGAATTTGTTATAAAGGCTCCCTTCATGAGAAACGATAAAAAGGAAGTTTCACAAGAAAAAATGAAACAACAAATCAGGGAGCATAATTTAGATGATATTTTCCGGCATTATTTTGAAGATATGAAATACATACCAGATAGCGTGTTTGTTGATCGGGATCATTTTGATACCGAAAAATATAAACCGGAGTTAAATTCATTAAAACTATAATATAATTATATTTATCAATAAAACCTGAATAAAACAAACAAAAACCTGAATTATGAAAGCAGTAATACTTGCCGGTGGTTTTGGAACCAGAATAAGCGAAGAAAGCGGCATTAAACCCAAACCAATGGTTGAAATCGGAGGAAAACCGATATTATGGCACATCATGAAAATCTATTCGCACTACGGTATTAATGATTTTATTATTTGTTGCGGTTACAAGGGATATGTGATCAAAGAATATTTCTCGAATTATTTTCTTTACAATGCCGATGTAACTTTCGATATGAGCAGCAACAACATGAAGGTACATCAAATGAATTCCGAACCCTGGCGAGTAACCCTTGTTGATACCGGTGAAAATACCATGACAGGTGGCCGTGTTAAGCGGGTATCGGAATTTATTGGCGATGAAACTTTTTGTTTGACTTATGGCGATGGGGTAAGTAATATTAACATTAAGGATCTGATCATGTTTCACCAGAACCATGGTAAACTGGCGACATTAACTTCCGTTCGGCAGCCCGGTCGCTTTGGCGTATTCACATTGAAATCCGGGGAATCCCAAATAAGATATTTTAAAGAAAAGCCAAAAGGTGACACGGATGGCTCGGCCTGGATCAACGGCGGCTTTTTTGTCTTAGAGCCAAGAGTACTTGATTATATTGAAGATGAATCTACGGTTTTTGAAAAAGCCCCGCTTGAACAACTGGCCGAAAAAGGTGAATTACATGCTTTTAAACACAGTGATTTTTGGCAGCCAATGGATACCTTGAGGGACAAAAATGTACTTGAAAGCATGTGGGAAAATGGAAATGCCCCATGGAAAATATGGTAAACAAATTATTGAACAAACGCATATTATTGGGTTCACTATTAAAAATATGAAGAGATATTTGATAAACTTCAGACTAACTGAAATACCCGATAGGTATTATCATCCCGGTATTATTAATACTTAATAAATATGGTCAACAACATTTTTGATGTCTACAAAGGCAAAAAAGTTTTAGTAACTGGTAACACGGGTTTTAAAGGTAGTTGGATGTCAGCATGGCTAATTCATTTGGGTGCCAAGGTGGTAGGTTATTCATTAGAACCACCCACAGATCCATCATTGTATGATCAGTTAAATTTGAAAGATGATCTGATACAATATACAGCAGATGTTCGTTCATATGATGAATTAAAAAATTGTATTATGCAAGAACGGCCGGATATTATATTTTATTTGGCCGCACAGCCTTTGGTACGTGAATCATATGACATACCACATGAAACCATTGATGTAAATGTAATGGGTACAGTGAATGTATTGGAAGCAGTAAGAGATTTAAAAATTTCAACCAATGTAGTGCTTATTACTTCTGATAAAAGTTATGAAAATAAGGAATGGCTATTTGGTTATCGCGAGGTTGATGCCATGGGTGGTTATGATCCTTATTCAGCCAGTAAAGGAGCAGCTGAAATTTTAATTTCATCTTATAGACGATCATTTTTTAATACTGAAAATTATCCCAGTCATGGTGTTAAAGTAGCCTCTGTTCGAGCCGGTAATGTTATAGGAGGTGGCGATTGGGCAAAAGACCGAATTGTACCTGACTGTATGAGAGCGCTTTATGAGGGTAAATCGATTTGGGTTAGAAATCCTTATGCAACCAGACCCTGGCAACATGTTTTGGAACCACTGGGTGGTTATTTATTATTGGGAACTAAATTACTTTCCGATTCAACAGATCAACTTGATTTGTATTGTGATGCATTCAATTTTGGTCCTGTGATATCATCCAATAAAACGGTACAAACGTTGGTTGAAGAGCTGTTAAATAATTGGGGGACTGGCTCTTGGGATTATAAGCAAAAAGAAGCTGTTCATGAAGCATCATTATTGAATTTAACTATTGATAAGGCTTATCATCTTTTGCGGTGGCAGCCACTTTGGGATTTTAAGGATACCATTCAGCACACCGTGGCATGGTATAAATACAACTTGGAAAAATCACAGACCATAAAAGATTTTACTGAAAAACAAATAGATGAATATACCAACTCGTTTCAATTAAGAAATTAAGAAGTCTTTATTTTATGTCATTATACACATTGCAACAAACTCCGATTGAAGGTTGTTATGAAATCAAGCCAAGAGTGTTTCAGGACAATAGAGGTAAGTTCATAAAAATTTTTCATGAAGGCCTTTTTAAAGAAAATAATTTGGTTGGTCATTTTGAAGAGGAATACATCTCCGAATCAGAAAAAGGTGTATTACGCGGACTTCATTTTCAAACCCCGCCATATGCCCACGTTAAAGTTGTATCATGCATTTATGGTAAAATTCTGGATGTAGTTGTAGATATTAGAAAAGACAGTTCCACTTATGGTCAGGCCTATTCAATTGAACTTTCATCCGAAAAAAATAATATGCTTTATGTTCCTGAAGGATTGGCACATGGCTTTTATGTATTAAGTGATAAAGCACTGTTTTTATCCATGAACTCAAAAAAATACGCACCTGATTACGACAGTGGTATCCGATGGGATTCGTTTGATTTTGATTGGCCCGATAAAGACCCTATTCTATCAGAGAAAGACAAAAATTTACCCGAATTAAAAAATTATAAATCCCCTTTTTAGCTATGTACATTATTGATAATAAGTTAAAAGAAAGAGAAAAAGCCAACAACCCAATTCGGGTAGGCGTAATCGGAGCCGGTGAAATGGCCAAAGGCCTTATTAACCAAATAAACCGATATACACCTGGTATGGTCGTTGCTGCAACTTACAGCCGCACACTTGAAAAAATTGAAAAGGCCTATCAGGTAGCTGATATTAAAAACTACAAAAAAGCATTGGATAAGAATACTTTCGATAGTACGATTAAATCAGGACAATCAGTTATTACTGAAACTCTTCAATTGCTGCTTGAGAGTGATCAAATCGACGTGGTTGTAGAAATGACCGGTCAGATTCAGTTTGGACTGGAAGCCATCATGGGAGCTTTTAAAGCCAAAAAACATGTTATGTCTTTCAACGCCGAGCTTGAAGCCATTCTGGGGCCTTACCTAAAAAAGAAAGCCGAGGAATATGGTGTTATGTACACCTTAGGTGATGGTGATCAGCCGGGGGTTACCGCCAATTTATACCGCTATGTTAAATTAATGGGCTTTACCCCGGTGCTTTGTGGTAATGTAAAGGGCATGCTTGATTTTTACCGTACTCCGGCTACCCAAAAAGCTTTTGCCGAGAAGTGGGGGATGAACCCGGTTATGGCAACCAATTTTGCCGATGGTACCAAAGTAAATATAGAACAAGCCTGTATTGCTAATTATACGGGTATGACCGTAGCCCAACGAGGTATGATTGCCCTGGAAACGGATAAACATGTAGATGAACTTACCGGTGAATATGATGTAGATATGCTCGTTGAAAAAGGTGGTATTGTTGAGATGGTAATTGGTGCTAAACCTGGTCCGGGGGTATATGTTTATGCCACCAGTAATGATGATTTGTCAACCAAATACCTGGAATATGGTAAATTGGGTAAAGGTCCTTTGTACAGCTTTTACCAGCCATATCATTTATTATTTTTCGAATTGGCATTTTCAATAGCAAGGTTGATCGACTTTCAGGATGTTACTTTGGATGCAGCACACGGCATGAAAGTAGAGGTGATTTCAGCAGCCAAAGAAGATTTAAAACCTGGTGATACATTAGACGGAATAGGTGGTTTCAAAGCTTATGGGTTGTGTGAAGTTTCTGAATTGGCCAGAAAAGAGAATTTGCTGCCCATTGGTTTATCACATGGAGCTAAGCTGAAAAATCCGGTTAAAAAAGATCATACAATTACCTTTGATGATGTTGAAATTGAGGATAATTATTTACTAAATTGTTTTAACGAACAGTTTTAAAGCCAATTAAAAACCAAAACTTTCACAAGTTATGACCAATGTTAGTTATCAGATAAATATTTCCCCTTTCGATATTGAAATGACCAGGCATCTGCTTGAACACCAGGTGAATTTCTTTAAGGACCAGGTAGCAGAGGTGTTGATAACGTATAATTTATCGGAAGAACTTTTATCTGATCCGGGCTATAAAGAAAAGCATGAGCGAACCATGAAACTTATTGATAGCCTGACCGATGATAAGGTTCGATATATTACTGTAGACTACAGTGAAAAAATGATCAATGAGGTATTCGATTATTTTTATAAAAACCTGAAAAACAGGCCCCTTTTTGATTGCAAAGGAACGCCTATCTATGCCTTTATTTATGGATTTTACCAATGTAAATACGATCTGGTATTTCACATTGACGGGGACATGTTCTTTGCCGGAACCAGTAAAGTATGGATGAAAGAAGCGGTTGAATTACTGGAAAGTGACCCGAAACTTTTAACGGTCTCTCCACATCCCGGACCTCCACATCCCGATGGTATTTTGCTCGAACAACGCTACAGCAAAACCGATAAACCTTATGTATTTGAATTTGACCACATGGGTACACGGGTATGTTTGTTCGATCGTCGGGATTTGCATCAAAAACTGTTTTATCAACTACCTACCTTGAAGAATATAGTCTATGCCAAAGTCTTTAAAAAACCCATGATGGACTTAATGGAACGGATCATTAGCAAATATATGCGTATGAATGGCTTGAAACGGATCGACTTTTTGGGATCCGATGGCGGCGTGTACACCTTACATCCGTTGTACCGGTCTCAGGAGTTTTTTGATAATATTCCCCGCATTATTGAAGACATGCAAAACAACAACATTGCCGAAGAACAACGGGGACGATACAATATGTATACGTTTATTGACTGGACAGAAGCAAAGGAAAATTTTATGCAAGCTAAAAGTTTGAAGAGAAAACTGTTGGGGATAAAATGATTTACCAAGCAAATTAGTACATATAACAACAAAAATTCCATTTGTTGAAATCTTAATAAGGTTATATGGAAAATACTGAAGTTAGCAATATCTTAACAGAAAGAACCAAATTTTATCATCTCTTTCTTAACAATTTGGATACACCAGAAGCATTAAAGTTGTGCGAGCAGTTTTATAATGAGAATAGCCCGCATACCATATACTTCATCAATGCCCATTGCTATAATGTCTCTATGCGTAACCATGCTTATTACAATGCGCTTAGTAATGCCAATCTTATTTTGAACGATGGTATTGGCATTAAGATAGCCTCCTATTTTAGCAAGCTAAAGCTAAAGGAAAATATGAACGGGACCGATTACATTCCAAAATTGTTATGGCAGGCCGGTCAACTTCATAAAAAGGTTTTTTTGCTGGGTGCAAAAGACAATATCCCACAAATTGCCAGGAAAAATATAGAGTCCCGATTTCCGGGTATTGAAATTGTTGGTTCAAGGTCAGGTTATTTTACCAAAGAAGAAAGTGAATCGGTTGTAGCAACCATCAATAATTCAAAAGCCGAATTATTGGTGGTGGCCATGGGCGTACCCAGGCAGGAAATCTGGTTAAATGAGAACATTTCTAAATTTACAAATGTAAAGATAGCCGTGGCAGGGGGTGCCATTCTGGATTTCCTTGCTGAAAGGGTAAAACGTGCACCAATATGGATGCAAAAAGCAGGGATAGAATGGTTTTTCAGGCTGAAACAGGAACCGCGTAGACTCTTTAAAAGATATGTTATAGGGAATGGGGTATTTCTGGCAAGTGTATTATTTAATAAGTCTCCGGAATTCAATAAATAATGTTACTTCTCAGTGCCTGATTTCAGAAAAGCAGGACATAATTTTTTCCTCTCGCATATTGGTGCATCAACCAAAATGATGACAGACTTAATCAAATTAGAATAGGATTATATAATACAACCATCTATCTTCGCACCGAACATTATAAACAATGCTGTATGAAAACCGTTTTTATCCTGTCATTAATGCCCAACTGGATCGGTATAAGCCGGTTGCCCAAAGCTTTAAAGGAAGAAAAGTTTTCTGTTATTACCCTTAGTCCACACAACAGTTACTTGTCCAAAACCCGTTTTGCAGATGAATCATACACTTTTAAAAACCAATTGGAATTTAGAAGGTTGTTTATCAAAATTGCCAGGGAAAAGAAAATTGATTTCATTATACCGGCAGGTGATTTTTCGGTATCGTACCTTGGACAGATCATGAAGCGAAAATTCCCATTCAGAAAAAGTTTAAGAAGATTACAAAAGGTTATTCAGTTTAGTTATAGCTATGATGGTGCAAGTCTTCTGCGAAATAAATCAAAATTACAGGAAATAGCATCGTCAATTGGTGTTAAAACACCAGACAATGTGATCGTTGATAGCCTTGAGGATTTGTCTGAGAAAAGTAATGGAAGACAATATCCACTGGTACTGAAAAAGGATTTTGGTGTATCAGGTACAGGTGTTAGAATTTGTAAGGATTTCGACGAATTAAAAAGCAATTACCAAGAACTAAGTGCTTTCAAACCAAATCAACCAATTGTTCAAAGAATTAAAAATTTGGTTAAGAAAGCCATGTTACTCCCAATTTTCGGGACCGATTATAACATCTCATTACAAAATTATGTTAAAGG
Source organism: Bacteroidota bacterium (assembly GCA_009908855.1). Lineage (GTDB taxonomy): Bacteria > Bacteroidota > Bacteroidia > Bacteroidales > JAAAOM01 > JAAAOM01. Next base: position 21,934 of record JAAAOM010000003.1, on the reverse strand, counting down.
TACGGCTTGCATGCACGTTGTTTTTTGTAGCAAGGGGAAAGTACTATCGCACGTTACCGTGTTGAAGGAAAAAACATATCCGAAAGAAACAAGTCCAAGTGCTGTTGTAAAGGTCATTGATCATAAAGACACCATTAGCTCCGTAGAACAATTAATAAAAGTGACTGATTATACCGGATTTGCCAGTTTCGATTTTCTTATTGATGCGAAAAATGATGCCTATTTACTGGAGTGCAATGCCAGGCCAACCCCTGTTGTTCATATCAGTCATTTAATGGGAGGTAATTTGGTTGCCATGATTAACACACATTTGGGAATAGAACATGATAAATTACCCTATATTCCCAAAGTGCATGAGATTATTGCATTGTATCCGAATGAGCAACGCAGAGATCCGGAGAGCCATTATATTAAAAATTACTTTCATGATATCCCCCATGACGAACCTGAGATTCTGCAACATTCCATGAAAGAGGATTCATTATAAGAAATGTATGTTAAACCTTTTTTGATTAAATATTAATAAACACCTGAATGAACAATTCAACTTCACCCAACGAACGGATACATATTGCATGTTCCATTGATGATGGGTTTGTTATGCCCCTGGCAGTTACATTAACGTCGTTATTAGATAACAATAAGCATAACAGCATTCACATACACCTGTTTAGCGGAAGTCTGAAGCCTGAAAATGTAAATAAGATAGAGCATTTAGTCCATAAGCAAAAGGCTGAATTTACATACTATCCACTGGATCAAAAATTATTTGACAATTTACCGCTTGTTTCCGGGCGCATATCCCATGCAGCCTATTATCGAATTATGATGCCGCAGATCATAAATAAGGATGTAAACAGATTTATTTATATGGATGCCGATGTAGTGGTGTTGAAAGATTTAATGCCTCTTTGGAAAACAGACCTGGAAGGATATATGATAGGTGCGGTGACCGATATAACAGCCAGTGAATGGAAGTTATGTATTAATTTGGGTTATGATGAGAAATTCAAATATTTTAATTCTGGTGTTTTGCTGGTGGATAAGAACGCCTGGTTAAAATTCAATACTACTGAAAAGGTTATTAAATTTAGATTGGATAACCACGAGAAATGCAGGTATCACGATCAGGATGGGCTCAACGGAGTACTATATGCGCACCGCAAACCATTGTCTCCTGTCTGGAATCAGTTGTTTCCGATTTATTTTGTTGACAGGCCATTTGTTGAAGAATTGTATGGTGAAGATGAACTTGAGGCAGCTATCAAGCATCCGTCCATTGTGCATTTTAATACAGTTGAAAAACCCTGGCATATAATAGATCAGCATCCATACCGTCATAAATTCCGTTATTATCTGAAAAAAAGCGGGTTTAAAAAAGATAACGAACAGATTACCTTTAAAAAAATTGCAAAAAAGGGCTACATTAAATTAATTGGTTGGACTAACTATTACAGAGGTATTTATACACGTAATAAAAAGCGTTTGACAGGAATACCTGCATATAGCACCCAAAATTAATTTATATATTGCATTTAAAAATATAGTTTAATGCCACAGATGGAAAATTCAACTTCTAAAACACAACCAATTCATATTGCGTGTGCTATTGATGATACGTTTGCTACACCGTTGGCAGTCACGCTCACTTCTCTGTTCCACTCCAATAAAAACAATTACTTTCATATACATTTGTTTAGCGCAAAATTAACGGATAATAATGTATTAAAATTAAAAAATCTTATACCTGACGAACACGCAGAACTAACTTATTACAAATTAGAACAGGAACAATTTGATAATTTACCAACATCCGATCGTATTTCGCATGCCAGTTATTACCGATTGTTAATGCCCCGAAATATTTCAGAAGAAGTTAACCGATTTATTTATCTGGATGCTGATGTTTTGGTACTTGGCGACTTAATACCCATGTGGGAGCAGGATATTGAAGGAAATATAATCGGTGCCATACATGATATTACCGGTACCGAATGGCGTTTAAACGAAAAACATGGTTACAATGCCCGATATAATTACTTCAATGCGGGAGTACTATTAATTGATAAGCAGGCATGGTTACAAAATAATATTACCGATCAGGTACTTACTTATATTTCTGAATATCCTGAACGATGTAGATTTCATGATCAGGATGGTTTAAATGCCATTCTTCATGGCAAACGCAAACCAATATCGCCCGTTTGGAATCAGCAATTCGCCATTTATTTCGTGGATAAATCATTTTTGGATGATATATATGGCAATAATGAATTGGAAAACGCATTAAATAAACCGGGTATTGTTCATTTCAATACCGTAGAAAAACCTTGGCATTATACATGTGAACATCCTTACCGAAAAAAGTTCGATTTTTACTTAAAACTCAGTGGTTTTAATAAAACAAAGGAAAGTATTACCATAAAAAAGATACTTAAAAAAACATATATTAAGCTAATTGGTTGGGTAAGCTATCACCGGAAATTGTATTTAAAGCAGAAGAAAGAATAATCCGGTTATCATTAATTCCGAATGGCATATAATTCCATACTTCAAAATTATATTTCATTCTGTAATGGATTGTTTCTCCGTTGTCTGTCAACATCCCATAAATAGGCAACCATAAATATTCCCAAATTGGCGGATCCGAATGCACCCGATGTGGTGAGCTGAATGAGTACCAGGTACAGTATAAAATACTTGAAATGTGATAATTCGGGTGATACCCTGAAATAAAGCAATCTGGCAAATATGAGTATTGCGCACAGCGCATAAAGTGCCCCATAAGTAACATAATCCCCGATTATCCCAATATCAGCCATGAAATAGCCATAGTAGGTCCAGATCATATAAATGCGCATACCATACGGACTGGCGAAATGAGCCTGGCCATTTCCAAGTAAATAAGCCAACGGTCGGGGATTGAATTCGAATAAATAAAATTTGGCAGACCTTTCCCGTACACTTTCCCTGGCGTCGGTACCTTGTTCAATGGTTACCTCAACCATTTCATTAAAAACATCCTGGAACATAAAATAAACCCCAACCAATCCTACAATTGTAACTGCCAGAATTAACACTTTGGCTTTTACCTGTTTTGACACCAGTATATTAACCATTGTTAATACAACCATTGTTGCAATAAACTGTCTGGAGCCCTGTATCACGAAAGTGCTTAAAAAAAGCAGTGCTAATAGTAAGTGTAGCGTTTTCTTCTCTTTAAAGAAGCCATTTAAATAGTAAAAATAACAAGGTGTTACAAAATACAACAACTTAAAGAAAATTCGTACCGTACCGCGGTCTTCAGCAACCCTGGCATCCAATATCATGGTTGGGTATACCGCATATTGAGCAAAAAATACAACCAGGCTTGAAAAACCAACTGCCAGTATCAAATCTTCTACTTCCTTCCTGGTAAAATGAAAACTATGTAAATAAAAATAAAACAGGAAAAAGAACTGGTTCTTGCTTCTCCATAAGGTTAAATAGTATGGTTGGTGATGATGATATTTGGCAACCAGCAAGCTGCCTAAAACACTTAGAAGCATTAGCAGAATTAATATGCTGAAGTGCTTTTTAATGTTTTCATTACCTTTATTAAAGTATAAATAATTGGCAATGATTAGTATTACAAATATAATATTCATAAAAAATCCGGATAGCAGGCGGGCCTCCCGGGGAATGAACATTAAACTGAATAGTTCACCATGCGAAATAATGATTATAAATGTGAAAACAAGTAAAATTTTACGCTTTAGCATACTTCGCTATAGTTATGTATGTAGTGCAACCCAATTTTTGTGTCATTTATTTATGAAATTTAATATTCCTTCATGTTCTTTTTTTACCAATATTGGGTTTACTCATTCCCTGAAATAATTTGGATATACCTTTTTTACGGGGCTGTTTGTTATAGTATTTATTTGAATATTTGTATTTGTACTTATAGGAAGTATATCCGCTGCGAACAGACAAGTCATTCATGAGCAAAGCAACATTGGCTATGCCGTTTTCCCGAATCTCTTTAACAGTTTCACTTAAAGCGGGCATGGGTGTGTGATTTTGTCGCACAACCACGATATTCAAATCCGATTTGGATAATAAATGAAATGACTCGGCCACTATACCAACAGGAGCTGTATCAATAATTACAATATCATATTCACCTTTTAGTGCATCAATCAGGTTGGTTGCCTCCTGTGATGCAATGAGCTCCGAAGGATTAGGTGGTATAGTTCCGGCAGGAATGAAGTTAAGATTTTCAACATCGGTTTCATGGATTACATTTTCAATCAATGCCTGATTAATTAAATAGGAACTTAATCCGGTATCCAGGTGATGCCCCAGCATTTTATGGATACTTGGACGTCTCAGATCAAACTCAAGCAGTACTGTTTTAAATCCGCTTTGTGCAAAAGTTACTGCCAGGTTATACGAGCAGAATGATTTTCCTTCACCGCTAACTGATGAAGTTACCGACAATACAACTCGTGAGCTTTCGTTACGCATGAAGAAGCTGTAATTTGTTCGTATGGCTTTAAATGATTCTGCAATGGGTGATGACGGATCATCAACCATTACATTTGAAGAATGTGAATCATTGTGAAGTATTTGTCCGATTTTTGGCAATTCAAGGCTATCCTCAACCTGATCGATGTTTGTCACCTTGTCGTTAAGAAAATCTTTTATGAGTATCCCCAGAATGGGAAAGAAAGTTCCTAAGAATAAGGCAATAATTAAGTTCAATGATTTTTTAGGTGCGACAGGAATAGGGTCCAGACTACGGGCCGGTTCTACCACTTCATAATCCGATCGGCTTGATGCTTTGGCTATCTGTGCCTCAGCACGTTTTTCCAACAGATAGGTATAAATGGCATCATTCAGTTTGAATTTGCGCTCAATACCCATTAATTGAAGTTCGGTTTTGGGCAGCCTGGATAATTCATTTTCAAGTTTACTTATGCGGTCATTTAATTCACTAATGGATACATTAATATTGTTCAGGTTATTCCTGGCGTTTTCAAGGATTGTTCTACGTAAATTATTGATTTTGATATCTAGTTCTTTAATATATATTGAAGTTGCACTTGAACGTGCCCTGTTTCTTCTTTCATTATTCAAATTCACTAGTTGGGTTACCAGATTGGTCAATACAGGATCTTGAATTTCCATAGCCGATGGTGCAACCAGCTCATTGATTTTTGAGGTGTCCTGCAAGTAATCGACAAGGTATTGATAATATTGCTTGCGAGCCATCAATTGAGATTTCTCGGTTTCTATTTCCGATATCTTATCAAATACCCGTTGTCCCTGAAAACTTAAATCAGTTACCTGATTGGAGCTCCTGAATGATTCAAGATTTGATTCAGTATCGGCCAAACTATCAGAAATTGCACCCAGCTGGTTATTAATAAATGTAAAGGTGTTATTGGCGAGTCGGTTTTTATCTGCCAGGTTATTTTTAATTGTATTTTGGGCAAATCCGTTTAAAAAATCAGAAACCTTTGTATGGTTGTTGCCTTTAAGACTAATATTGATGATAAATGAACTTGGTTTGGGTGAGTTTATTTCCAGATTTTGCTGGTATTGTTTAGCCAATACTTCTATATGGTTGAAATGGAAATAATATTTCCGGCCAGGTGTACCTGATGCAAAGTGATTGGTTTTTTCAAGTCTGAAATTATGGTAAACACCATCAACTGGCTCGCCGAATCTAAAAATATCATCAATCTGAAGTATCGAATCAATGGCTCTTTTTCTATAAGTGGAATAGTTATAAATCTCAAATCCATCTTCAATTCTGTCTGTTTTCAGCCTGTATGTACTATCAGATAAAACTTCGGCTTCAAATTCAATGTTAATGGGCTGAGAAACATCGGGGTCATAAAGCACTTTGAAGGGAATTTCGTTGTAAAGCTCAATGTTTTTTGTCTGACTTTTGATTAATGGCAGGTAGGGAACTTTTTTAAAATAGCCTATTTCAAACCTTAGCTGCTCCAGAGTTTCCTGTATGGTTTGGAATGAATTGATCAGGATCAGTTCATCTTCCATACCCAAAAGGGGATTATAAAAATTCATCTCGAAGGAGATATCAGTATTGAGCATATTTTTATTCGATTCAATAATATGCATGGTTACCGTGTTTTTATATTTAGGGGGCTGACTAACGGTAAATAAATACGCAGCCAGCAGTAACAAAAAGGCAACACCGATTATTAATTTGTAATAACTCAGGAAATAGATTAATACGTCTTTTATATTGTTGTTTTTATTGAATGCATTCATCGAGTGAATTATTTTAATTAAATACTATAGTTTAATAATAAAGTTAATGTACTAATGGTCGACAAAATTAGTGATATTAAAGCAAAATCGCGATAGGACCTGTATTTTGCTTTAATTGGTTCCACCACTATAATGTCGTTGGGTAATAAATAATAATAATCCGATTCCACAACGTTGGCTTTGGTCAGATCCAGCTTTTTGTAAAGTATTTTGTCATCGTATTCACGTACAATGGTAATTTCGGATTTATCGCCATATTGGCTGACACCTCCGGCAAATCCTATTGCCTGAAAAATATTTACCTTATCATCATAATAAGGATATTCACCGGGGCGGGTTACTTCTCCGACAACTGTTAAAGTATTGCCAACAAATCGTACTATTACCGAAGAGTTAGGTAAATATTTATTAATTTCATTTTCAAATTTTGTTTTTGCCTGATCGATATTCATGCCGGCTACCATCACTTTTCCCACAAAAGGAAAGTCAACATAACCCGAATCACTTACGGTGTAACTTATCAGGTTCAGATCAGTATTTCCGCCAATGCGCTCATTGGTAAACAAATTATTCACTTGTTCATCCAGACTGTAAACTTTAATGTATAGTTTATCATAAGGCTGTATAACTTTTTTGGCTTTTGTACTTTTATATTCCTGTTCTGTGTCAATTTCTTCAATACTGAAGTACTCAAGTTTTTCTTTTGACACACAACTGCTTTGTATAATGAGAAAGCCGGTTATTAAGGTAAAAAAAGTGAGCCTAAAAAAAGTATTTTTCCAAAACAGGCATTTGCCGACGGTTCTTTTCATTTCCATATATTTTAGTTTAATATAGTTGCTATAAATTCCGGTAATTTTTCCCACTGATATTTATCAATAAAGGCCTGTTGTTTCATCCTGATATCTGAATAATTTTCAACCGTACATAATTTTTCAATGAGTGTTGATACCTCATGTAAAGATTTGTAGGTGTGTACCAGACCTTCCCTTTCAAGGTCTTTAAATGCACCTGTCTTCGGGCCAATAATATAATTACCGTAACCCAATGATTCGCATAGAGCGCCGGAACTGAGAACGCTGTCCTTGTGATAGGTGAATAATATTATTTTGGCTCTGCTTAAGTAATCAATAAGTTCATTATCAGGTATATAAGCATCCTTTATCTCAATATTGCTCGTATTCATTGAAATTACTTTATTTCTATATTCTGCATCCTGAAATTTTCCCATCATCAATATATTTTTACTTTGCAGTGTTACATTTTCATTCACAAGATTGATAAAATTATGAATGCCTTTATAAGGTGCCATAGTCCCCCAAATCAGGACATCAATATTTTTCTGTCCTGAATGATTTATTATTTTGGAAGAAAACGGATGGGGAAAATAGATTATTTCATCATCTTTTCTGTTTGCTAGTTTTTTAACTTGTTCAACACCATCTTTAGCATGCGTAATAATAAAATCACTTTTTTTTAACATGATATTGAAAAGTAATGATTTAATACGGGATTGCTTATTGTCATGAGGTTTTTTGTTGTGCAGTGTCCAAACAATTTTTTTATTGCTAATCCTTGCCATAGGTAATATAATCAACGTAAAAATAAAACTTTGAACTACACCGAATTTTTTATCAGGCAGGTTTTCTATCCAATTAAAAAAGAATATGTTAGTTTTATTGAAGAACTTAAAAATATCCAATGCACCAATATTGGATGGTTTTTCGCTATTCAGAAAGTTTACCTTACCTTTTAATGATTCAATAAAATGATCAATATAAGGATTGGGTATAATATTTTCTGTTCGTGCCGTACGGGGGTATATATATGCTTTTTTCATTGATTATTGAAGGCTGTTGACCAGGTTGTAATTAACCATTTATTTATTTTTTCAGTTATTTATTAACAATATCCCATTGATTCGTTACTGTTTTGATTGGTCGAAGTTAGCCAAAATAAAAAAATAGTTTTAATTCTTTTGGCAAACGGAATTATGATTTAGATAAATGCAATGACAGGCATGATTTATTCCTGGCCCTTAAAAATGAAAAACCCGGAAATGAACAAGTTCATTTCCGGGTAAATCGTATCATTAAATGATATAGTTGGCCTTACGGAATAACAACCAGCGTATTTCTATGTATTATCTGGTGGTTTTGATAAAGCATTAAATTATAGTTACCGGGTGATTGAAACACACTGTTTTGTAAATAATGTTTACTGCCTGCAGCATTTATTATCTCGGTGTGAATGGTTTTTCCCATCATATCAACCACTACTAATCTTAAATCTCCATTTCGTTGAATATTATCCAATTCGATATGAAATCCGGTCGATGATGGATTAGGATATGCAAGAGCATCAACGGTTCCGTTATGATTATCAATGGAAGTAGGCTGACTCGTATTAACTGATTTCCCATAAGCCTCAATTTCAGATATGGAGTTCCAGTCGCTTTCACTGTTGCCATCTCCTACAATTCTGATATATTGTGCTTTAAAATCGTTAAGTTCATGAATTTGCAGATTGGCGGTTTGCCCGCTTGATTGCTGATCTGTTGCTACATCAACCCAGCTAAAATTATCAGTAGAAGCCTGTACATCAAAATATGCTGTTCTTTTTTCGCCTGCAAGCCATGCTATTTTAAGATACTCGACGGTGTAAACATCATCCAGATCAATTTGAAGCCATTGGCCAGAACCTTCAGCCGACCATCTGGTCTCCATATCCTCGTCAAATACATTTGATGCTACGTTACCATCATCGTCACTTGCTGTTGCTTTAATAATGGGCAATTTATTGCCTTCAGTACTTGGGCCAGTCGCTAAATCCGGCGTGACCGTTACTATCACCTCAGACTGAGAAGTCACCTGGCCATCATTAACTTCCAAAATAATCTCATAAACTGTTTTTTCATTAACCTCAGGTGCTGTAAAACTTACGCTGCTTCCTTTATTGGAGGATAATGTAATATCATCCGGTGCATACCAGGTATATGTTAACTGGTCGCCATCCGGATCATAAGAGTCGGATGCGTCGAGCACTACTAATTCTGAAGATTTGGTGCTTAAATCATCGCCTGCAATAGCTACAGGTTTAGAATTAACAGGGCTAATTTCTTTGTCTTTAATGGTTACATTAAAAGTAGCAAACTCAGAAGCCAGTTCACCATCATTTACCAACAACGAAATCTGGAAGTTTTGATCATCTTCAACATTGGGAGCCGTGAATGTTACTTTTTGACTGGTGTAAGATGATAATTTTATCTTAGAAGGGGCAGCCCATAAATACGTCAATGAACTTCCTTCAGGATCATAAGAATCTGATCCGTCCAACTGAATGATATCTCCGGAAAATGCCTCTTCTTTACCATTTATAACAGCTACGGGCTTTTGATTTTCTGCCGGTTCGTGTTCTCCGTCAAATTCATAAGCACCAATGTCCCAACCACCATTTTGCGGAATGGCTGTTCCGTCCATATCGGTTTTACCAATGTTCACGGGTGTTCCTTTATTAATCAACGGACTGCCGGGCGTTAAGTAAAAATTACCCGCATTCGCATTTACAAATTTAGGATCTGCATATATTGCATTGCTTTCATTGGTAGGATAATTATCACCCACCTTGTAATAGTTGTTATGACTGGATGTTATGTTTGATTGATCGGATGAATAGAATACTTTATCCACATCGTACCATACATTGTTTTTGAGTGTGGCATTACTTCCATAAAGGTTTATGGAACTTTTCATGTTTTTGCCTGTAAATACGTTGTTATAAGCCTTAAGGGTATTGCCTTCGTTGTTAATCTGCAACCACAGGTTATAGTTGGTGTGGTTACGAAAAACACTTCTGGTAATAACATAGTGGGTTGGCATAGTGTAGCCTTTGTAAATACCCTGTAAACTTCCGTCGAACAAACATTTATCAATAATAATACTATCACATTCGTTGGTGTAAATGTTTGAACCTTCACCTGAATGATACATTTCTACATTTTCTAAATGTAGAGAGGGCCATGCGTCACGGTTTCCGGAATATGAACCAACCATTATATTGAATTTCCACTCATATGGAGTTCTGTCCAATATACTGTTTTTAATAATTAGTTTATATTCATGTTCGGGACCTTTGTCGTCATTAACATACTGAACACAATCGCCGCCAGTTTGCTTTTTACCAAGTGAACCGCAATTAAAGAGTCTTCCGCGATTAATGGAATCGGTTACCAAACCATCGATGTAAACTACATCACAGTGATAGAACCAACAACCATCGTCGTCAGTATTTGTCACCTTACAATTTAAAATTTTATAAGTCCCGTCTACCCGGGCGCCATTTATTCCACGTCCTCCACCGCGGGTTTGTACATTTTCTAATACAGGGTCTATACAATCCTGCATATCAAGCACATTGGCAGTCTCGTTATAGCAGTCTGCCGGTCTGGTATTTTCAAATAAAATGTTACGAACTGTTACATTTCGTGGCTTATCATCACCAGGTGCACTGGTTTTAAAGAGTGTAAAACTCTTATCAGTCCATACGCGTGGTTTACTTCCTGAACCATAGGCATCTAAAACCATGTTGTCCTTTGAAAAATCAATAGATTTGGTGATGTAGTAATTCTCACCTCTTTTTAAGTAATAAGTGGTGTTTGCATTCCAGGAGCTAACATCTGTTATGTCGTTAAAAGGATTTGCCTGTGTACCATTGCCACCTTCACCGGCGCTGGCATCAATGTAAACCCCCGACTGCGCATGGGCAGCCACAAAAAACATAAGTAAGATGAGTATGCTCCATACTCTTTTTTCCCTTAGGTTAAATTTAATTTTTGCATTCATATTTGTGGTGTGTTTGTGTGTTACGTTTTCGTTTGTAAAAATATCCGTTTTTTGACGAATTACAAATCCATATACGTGAACATAAGTTTTGGGTTGCCTAATGGAGAGTTTGTTTGTCCAGATTTAAATTGACTTAACTTGTAAGTTGAAGTTATTTAGGGAATTACAAATGATATTAAATTTAGGTGATTTTTATCACTGGTAGGTGCATTGTTTAGGGAGTTTATATAATTAATATGCTCGAATAAATATAGATGATTTATTATAAGTGTTTTATACTAAAGGAGGGAAAATAATTATATGTAATAAAAATGTAAGATTAATATCATGAATGAAAAAGAAATGCTATCCTGCCGGCAAACCTCGAATTCTCACCAATAAAGCGAAAAACATCATTTTTTCGTAGTAATCGAAATTCCCTGTAAACAACAAAGGCAGAAACTGAAATTACCAATGTTAGAGTGGTAATGTATAATATATTGTTTAATACTCCTAAAAATAGATATGTAATATATCCGGTCGCAAACATAATAGCCAATCCGGAAATTAGCTTCAGAAATTCCTTACCATCAGTAAAAATCATACTATTAAGGAAACGTTTTTGGAAATACAGTCCTATAATTAATTGTACCAGGTTGGTAATGATAAATCCCCAATAAACAGCTTTATAACCAATTGTTTTGTAGAGGGCATACAAAACAATTACCATGGTAGCTGTTTTAATAATTTGATTTAGAATGCCAACTGTAGGCCTGTAGGCATTCCAATAGTAAAAATTAGGTTGAACCACAAGTTGACCTATCAGCGAGCCAACCGTAACTGACAATACGCTAAAGCTAATAACATTTACATTATCACCAATCCACAACTCAATAACCGGATGCATAATAAATATTAAAATGGCAGAAAGCGGTAGCACCAGTAGTGCAATTTTTTCCTCTATTTGTTGTATGATCGTGCTTATCCGATTTTGATCCTTTAACTCGGAGAAAAGCTGGAACAATGGCCACAATGCAGATTGCAGTATTCGGTATAATTGATTTCGAATTCTAAAACCTATATCCAGGAAACCTACATAGGTAACTCCAAAAAAGTTTGAAACAAGAATCTTGATCAATGGTTCCCATGTGAGTCCGAGTAAACCGCCTACATAAATTTTAGCACTGTAGGATAGTTGCTTTTTTAAAACTTTGAAGAAATTTGATTGTAGTCCGATAAAATGCAACATACCCCATGTTTTCCTGGCAAAGGAAACGGATAGGATAAACCAGATCAATGCCGCTATAAATGCTGCCAATCCGACCATAGGTAATCCGTAGCCTAAATGAACCACAGCAATTATAGATGACCAGTAAATAACACTGTAGACCAATTGTAGCATATTTACCAGGTAAATCTTCTTTTGTGATTCCAGCACACCGGAAAAAATAATCCCCCAAACCAACAAACAACTGGATAGCATCATGTAATTAAACATGCTGCGGCTTTCTTCCAGATAGCTGATGTCAATATTGAAAACATGCAGTATTATAAAATCGTTGAAAATAAATACAGGTATGGCAAATACCAGGATAATGACCAACATTGTGATTAATGCAACCAAAATGTCATGTGATGATTCGCGGGTTTTGCCCTGATTTGATAAAAATTTAATAAGCGCTGAGTTAAAACCAACATTCACCAACCGACCAAATTCAATCAGCACTGTTAATGTACCAAAAATACCATATTTAACATCTCCCAATTCTTTAATGAAAATAGGAATGGTATAAAAGGTAAGAACAGCAATGAGTATTTTTTGGAGAAATCCGCTGATGGAATTTTTGGCAAATAGTTTTTTGTCGATCATAAATTCTGGTTAAACCTCAAATATGCGTGAATTTGAATTTCTGTTAAAACATTTACGCAAAATGGATTCAAAAATAGGAGTATTTTATGAAATACCTTTTTTCAGGGACAATTAATTATTAAGAACACATCTTTATAATTTAAGAAAACTTGGTATTTATTGGTTACATACCTGATAATTTAATGATAAATGCAAGGTTGAGGGATGTTTTCAAAGTCAAATAGATATGATTATTCAGGTGCTTTTGAAACGAGCTTTAAGCAGGGAGGCGTCTTCCCATTAAAGCTTGATACAATTCGTACAGTAACCTAAAGTTAAAGTTTCATGAAACGAATAAGGCCTTAGATCAAAAAAAAAGATTGGATAATTTAAAATTCAATACTTTTGACGCCTTAAAGAGTAAAATAAATTTTATAAAATTGATTATTCAAGTAACTAAATAACCCAATAAATTGTAAACATGAGCAAATATGTGATTATTTCTCCGGTTAGGAATGAGGAAGATTATTTGGAAAAAACATTGAATTCCGTAATCAACCAGTCAGTCAGGCCTTCCCAATGGATTCTTGTAAATGATGGTTCTACCGACAATACCGAAAGCATTATCAGAAAATATGAAAAGGATCATGATTGGATCACCCTTATTAATCTTGAAGATCGTGGTTATTATTTTCCTGGCACCGGTGTGGTAGAAGTTTTTAATAAGGGATATGCGCAAATAAATATACCTGATTGGGAGTATGTGGTGAAGATGGACTGTGACCTTTCCTACGAAACCGATCATTTTAAAAAATTATTCGAATATTTTAATGCAAATCCAAACTTGGGGATAGCCAGTGGTTGTACTTATTTACCCATTGATGGTGAATTGGTACGAGAACCTACCCAATTTGATCATCCGGTTGGGCCGTGTAAAGTTTATAAACGAAAATGCTGGGATCAGATAGGCGGATTGATACCGGTTCCAGGCTGGGATTTGGGAGATCTCCTGGCTGCTCAAATGCATGGTTGGGAAACACGTTGTTTTTTTGATTTGGTACTTGTTCATCATCGTCTTACAGGGTCCAGAAGAAAGGGCAAATTTGGGCCTAAATTCTTGCAGGGAAGATTTGAATACCGTCAGGGTTATGCTTTAGGATATATGTTAATAAAATCCGTCTTTCATTTGTTTTCCAAACCTGCTATTATCGGGAGTGTTGGCAAAATTTCCGGATACCTGTATTCAGCATTCAAACGCGAAAAACCTTTCTTTGAAAAAGACATGCGGAAATTTATGCGCAAAAGACACCGGGATTTTTTATTGAAAAAATTTAAACTTAAGTAGGCGATTATGGTTAAGTTTTCTGTTATTACTGTATGTTGGAATAACCTGAATGGATTAATTCAAACGGAAGAATCTGTGCGTAGCCAACAATTCAATGATTATGAATGGATTATTGTTGATGGTAATTCAAGCGACGGTACAAAAGCCTGGTTAAATAAATTGAATGGTGATTTTATCACATGGGTGTCCGAAAAAGATAAAGGTATTTTTGATGCCATGAATAAGGGGCTGGATATGGCTAAAGGGGATAATGTGATATTTATGAATAGTGGTGACATGTTTGCTGATATCCATGTGCTTTCAAAGGTTTATGAAGGTATCAATAAATATGGGGATAAAATGTTAATCTATGGAAATTCAATTGATATACGTGAAGATGGTAAAGAATTATCCCGTATTGCAAAACCTTTAAAACATGTTCTGAAAGGGATGTTTACCCAACACCAGGCCATGTTTTATAATAACAAAAGGGGAAAGGACATTAAATACCGTTTAGAATTTCCGATTACGGCAGATTATGCCTATACATGCGAATACTATAAAAACCTGAATGATGAATCGGATACCCTTTATCTTGATTTTCCAATATGTAAATTCAGTTTGGGTGGCTTGAACGAACAAAAAAGGTTTAAAGCACTGGGTGAAGATTATGACATTCGCACCCAAATATTAAAAATGTCGCCTTTAAAAGCAAGGTTTATTTGGTTATTACATTTTGTACACACCATCGGTAAACGCACTGCTCCCGGATTAATGCAAAAATTCAGATATTCTTAAATAGAATCAGGCATAAACAGGTTTTGAAACATGTCGCTTTGCACGGGCTATATACCAATCATATAATTTACCGAGAACCAGGGCCAGAAAAATAGCCTGAATTAAAAACAGCGGCCGTTGATACCGCAAAAAGTGAGAAACCAACACATAAGGAATTGAAAAGCCAATATAAATTATCATTCCCGACTTTATCAGCAGGTTCTTTTTTAGGTTGGTAAACAATAATATTAAGATGCAAATAGTAGCCAGTCCGGAAATAAATATGTTCCTGATGATATAGGGAACATTTTTTTGACTATCGATGTACGCTTGCTTAGCTACTTTCCAATCTTCATAGATATTGGTTTTACCGGCAAGCGGTAACTGGTCAAGTTTTTTTTGAAATGTTTGCGGTTTTAACTCCAATGTAAGCCAATTACCGTTTTGAATATAATTGTTATGTTCTAAAACCTGAAGGTCCGCAGCACTAAATTCATAACTTGTTTGGGCAGGAAATTCATCATCGTCCAGCTTACTGTAGATAAAAACATTACTAAACCTGGACAATAGTTTTTTCAAATAAACATCTTGATGCCGGCTTACATAATCTTTGGCAATGTGCTCATATTTGCTTACCCAGGCTACTTCTCCCAGCTGAATAAGTTCGGTGCGAACTTCTTCATTTGTAATGGGATGTGCTTTTGTGAGCGTGGAAAATGATAAACACCCGTCGTGATCCACAACATTGGCCTGATAAAATTCGAACCAAAGATTGGATTTCGTTGGGATAAATTTTCCCAGCTCCTGATAATTTCGATATCCCCAAATGGTGATTGGGATAATAAATACCAAAGCAAGTATGCTTACATTTCCGGTTTGTTGAAGGCTGTTTTGCCAAAATCCTTTTTTATCATTGTTTATGGAATTAAGGTATCCCGATATATCCTGCACGTAAAAAAATGCCACAACAAATACCAACCCGATTGCTACTGAGGGATTTGTAATTGGTGCCAGAAAAATTGGAATGCATAAGTATAATAAGTTTTTGCGGGTTGATTCGTGGCGGAAATTAATAAATGTATAAAAAAATGCCGCCTGAAGCACAATGGCTAACCATAAATCACCAATTCGTTCAAATACTTCATTCGGACTAAATAATAAATATAAAAGGAAACAAGCATAAAACACGAAGAAGTAATTTAATCGTAACTTCTTAAATACTACATACATCCAATATATCGTAAGGATGAAAGCCACTATCTTTAGGAAAGAGAGAAAAAAGAATGCGTATATCTTATTATTAAATAAATAAAAAGCCACTACTTCAATAAAAACCAATACGGGTGGCATCCATGCCGTTTTGCCGGTTTCTTCTGTAAAGGGGTTGGCATAACCATTTCCGGCCAGAATAGAGCGGGCAATACTTTCATATTCAGCGCCAAGGCTTAATTGGGCAATGTTGTCATCCGACAAAAAGTAAAAACTGGCTGCAATAAAGAAAAGAAAAAAGAATACCAGGTATAATGTTATTTCCTTAACCCGCACGTATTTATAGGATTGGTAATGGTTCCGGTGATCCAAAACAATTTTAGGTGATTGTCTCATGGTGCTTTACAGTTTACAATTAGCGATATGATTAAATACCAACCTGGTTTTCTTATTGTTCAGCATCAGGGTATGGAGCATTCACTTTTAATAAACAGACTGGCTCATAATACGAATATTATATATTAGCCCTTCAATTGCAAATTATTTTTATAAACTGATTAATGTCATTGAGGAATTCATAATATAGAGATATTAAAATCTGATATATGATTTCATAAACAATTTGATAATAAGCTCTTTTTATCTATTAAAACAGCGAATGATGCACGCACATTCTACAATAATTATTATTTATACGATCTTTATAATGCAGGCTATTAATTGTTCGGCTCAGATTATTCCGGGTGGTTGGCTCGATCCCGGTGGAGAAAGAGTTCCTGAACTTAATCAGGCATTGGCGAAATTGGCCAAATCAAAAACCACTCAACAATCACCGATAATAATTGTCGATCATTACAATGGATGGATAAGCCGGATTCATACCTACGACGGTGTCCATCCAAACAACCTGGGTGAATCACGTATGGCCATAGCCTGGTTCAGGGCGCTGGATGATTATTTATCCAATAGTCGAAATCAGAACTAAATTCAAGTGTTCTTCCTAAAAACCTTCATGGTCATCGAATAAATAAAATAGCAAACCAGGGCAATCACCAACAGTCCCCAAATACCATGTACAGGATTATCCAACACAGCCATAAAACTGGAACTACCCACGATGGCAATGGGTATGGCCAATAATATTCCCAATAATGCCTCGCCGGTAATTAATCCGGATGCAATGAGTAAGCCGGTTTTATCGGATTCTTTACGAGCCGTTTCATTGCCATTTTGTTTTTTGCGATTGCGGGCAATTAACCAGGCAATAACACCTCCCAGCATAATGGCACTATCAAGTTCAAAAGGCAGGTACAATCCTACAGCAACAGCCAGCACAGGTGTACGAAAATCTGAACCTCGTTTTTCAAGGTATTTGTCAAAAATTATTATTGCCAGAGCCAGGGCTGCGCCTATAAACACCATATTCCAGGGTAATCCGCCACCAAACACCCCTTCTGCAACACTCATCATGAGTGTGGCTTGCGGCGCTGCTAAGGCATCGGGATTTTCAGGTGTTTTCGGGCCAAATCCATAAGCTGTATTCAGGAGATCTAAAATAACTGGTAAAATAAAAGCGGCTGCAATTACCCCAACCATTTGCATAATTTGTTGTCGGCGGGGCGTGGCGCCCAAAATATGCCCGGATTTTAGGTCCTGCATGTTGTCACCACCTATGGCAGCGGCACAACATACCACCGTACCAATCATGATCGCTGCAGCAGGGCCCTCGGATGATCCGGTTCCTAAAAACAACAGTAGAATAAGTGATGAGGTGAGAATGGTTGCAATGGTAACACCGGAAATGGGATTGTTTGAACTTCCTACCAACCCGGCCATGTAAGCGGCAACCGCTGAAAATAAGAATCCGGCAATGAGCATAAAGACTGCCATGAAGGATGTAATCGAGATCACGTTAATCTCATTCAGGTAAATGAAAAAGATAGGGATGATGAGCAATAAAATACTGCCTATTACATAAGGCATCGGTAAATCATTTTCGGTACGTAGTTTTTTGTCGCCTTCTTTTGAGGTTTTAAATGCTTTTAAGCCTTCTGTAAATGCTGATGTTACCGATGACCGTAAATTAATAAGTGCATATAAACCACCAACAACCATTGCACCCACGCCAAGATACCGTATTTGCGAACTCCAGATGGAATAGCCTAAATCAACCGCGCTTAATCCTTCAGGATTTCCATTAATCGCCACATAAATAGGAATGCCAATCCACCAGCTAATCACGCCACCGGCAAATACCAATGTGGCAATATTAATTCCTACAATATAGCCCACACCAATGAGGGCGGGAGAGAGGTTCATGCCAAAATAAAGGTATACTTTATTAAAGGCAATGGCTGCAGCATCAAATATCCCATGCCATATTTTTAAGCCGGAATCTACAAGTTTTACTATAGCACCAACAAGCCCGCCCCAAACCAGGTATTTGGTAGCATTGGGGTCATTTTCCCCCGATTTAAGTACTTCGGAAGTAGCAATACCTTCCGGGAATTTAAGTTTTTGTTTTACAATAAGCGCGTTACGCAGCGGTATGGTAAACAATACGCCCAGTACACCGCCACTTAAAGCAACCAAGGCCGTTTGGAAATAATTAAAACTTTCCCAATACCCCATTAAAACAAGGGCGGGAAAAGTGAATATCACGCCGGCTGCCAGCGATTCACCAGCCGATGCAGCAGTTTGCACGGCATTGTTTTCCAAAATGTTCTTTTTGCGAAACATTTTTAACACGGCCATGGACATTACCGCCGCCGGAATAGATGCTGAAACGGTCATACCGGCAAACAATCCCAAATAGGCATTGGCACCTGATAAAACGGCCGATAATAAAATACTTAAAAGAATCGCTTTTAAAGTTGTTTCTGGTAATTTTATGTCTGGACTTATGTAGGGTTTGTACGTTTCCTTGTTCATCATACCTTCTTTTATTTATGATTTTACTGTATTCCGTGCATATGTTTTTTAAGAAATGGACTAAGTATGAGAAGAATTACACCGGCAATCAGCCCTACCCATAACAATCCGCTAAATAACTGATCATAAGCATTAACTGCGGCGGCCGAATCAGCTACTTCACCGGCTACGGTTTTAACACTGGCCAATTTGGCCAAAATTGGCGCTATATATTCTGATGCTGCTGTGGCCAGGAACCAGACCCCCATCATGGTACCCACAATTTTTGAAGGTGATAGCTTGGTAACTGCAGATAATCCAACCGGTGAGAGTGCAAGCTCTCCAATGGTATGAAAAAAGTAAGCCAGTACCAGCCAAATGAGCGCCACTTTGCCATCTGTACCGATTAGCTTGATACCCATAACCAGTGAGCCAAAACCCAATCCGGCTAACATAATGCCCATGGCAAACTTAACGGGGATATTGGGTTCCATCCTGGATTTACCCAGGCGCATCCATAAGGCAGCCATAACGGGTGCAAAAATGACAATGAAAATGGCATTTAGGCTAATGAACATACCTGCATTCAATTCATTGCCAAATACCCTTCTGTCCACTATCCGGTCGGTAAACAGGTTCATGGATGTAAACGACTGCTCAAACAATGCCCAAAATACGATGGAGAAGAAGCTAATAATGATCAAAACAAACAACCGGGCGCGTTCAACGGCACTGGCTTTTTTAATCATATACCAGACAATAAATACAATAAATATCCCGCCGGTTGATGCCAGAAGGGATCCAACTACATGGTGGTCCTGAACAATCTGCCAAACCAAAAAAATCCCCAAAATACTCAGAATATAAATACCCCACTCCCTGGGAATACCCAAAAAAGGTTTTTCTTTTAATTTCTCCGGTTCGGGTGGCCCCCCCAGTCCTTGTAACTGTTTTTGCCCCAGCAGAAAAGTTATTAATCCGATAATCATACCGATACCGGCTAAACCAAAACCATATTTCCAACCATAAGTTTCGCCTAGCCATCCGCAAAGCAACGATGCTGATGCCGAACCAATATTGATTCCCATATAAAAAATGGTAAATCCGGCATCGCGATTCCGGTCACCTGGTTTGTATAAACTGCCTACAATAGAGGATATATTGGGTTTTATGTAACATACCCCCATTATTATTAATGCCAACGAAAAGTAAAAAACCTGAATAGCCGTATTGTCTCTCACAATCTCACCATTGGCTGCATAATAGGCCTGATGTCCTTCATAAGCCATCCCCAAATGACCAAGTACCAATAATATGGCGCCAAATACAATGGATTTTTTAAAACCGAGATAACGGTCAGCAACAGCCCCGCCAATAATGGGTAATGCATACACCAGTCCGGCATAATTGGCTATGGTTTCGTTGGAAACATCATCACTAAAAAAATGGTATTTGGTAAGATAAAAAATAAGGAGCGTTTTCATACCATAAAAACTAAAGCGCTCCCACATCTCCGTAAAGAAAAGAATGAACAACCCTTTAGGGTGCTTCCTGAAAAACATCATAGGTATAAATTTAGCATCAATGCTGACAAATATAGAAAGCTTTTGGAAATTTTTTTCATTAACCATTGATTGTGAAAGATATTTAACTCAGATATTTCCATTTGTCATTAAACATACTATCATCTGAAGAGTTTTCTATAAAAAAATGTGAATATGTAATTGAATTGTTTTGTTTATTTGTAGTACCCAATTCACACATACATGAAGATATTGACGACCGATAAAATTAAGGAAGCTGATGCTTACACAATTGAATATGAGCCGATTGAATCAGTCGATTTGATGGAACGTGCTGCCATGCAATGCAGTAACCGGATTAGCAAACATTTTAAACAACATCATCGGTTTGTCATTTTCGCAGGCCCTGGTAATAACGGTGGTGATGGCCTGGCCATTGCCCGTCAATTGGCGGATAAGGATTATGAAGCCAAAGTTTATATATTGGGAATTTCGGATCAGCTGTCACCCGATGCAGAGATCAATCGTCAAAGGTTAAAAGACCAGGGGCTGGTGGATATTGAAATTATTCAGTCTGCTAATGATTTTCCGGTTTTCAGGCACGATGATATTATCCTCGATGCCATGTTTGGCTCTGGATTAAAACGGCCATTGGAGAAAATGCCATTAGAACTGGTGCACTATCTCAATTCAACGGACAACGAAGTGATTGCTATTGACATTCCGTCTGGCCTGTTTGGTGAGGATAACAGCAAGAACAATCCCGAAAATATTCTAATTGCCAACTATACACTCACTTTTCAGTTCCCGAAGCTATCATTCTTTTTTTCAGAAAATGAAAAGTATGTAGGGAAATGGGAAGTATTAACTATTGGTTTGCATTCCGACTTTATAGCCGATGTATCTACACCCTATTACTATCTTTCAAGGAAAAAGCCTGTTGATTTGCGTGTTGCGCGTAAAAAATTTGCACACAAGGGTAATTTCGGGCACGGACTGCTTATTGCCGGCAGCTATGGCATGTTTGGCGCTGCTATACTGGCCTCTAAGGCGGTTATCAGGTCGGGGATCGGACTTTTAACCACCCACGTACCCCGTACCGGATATGATATCATGCAAATTTCTGTTCCGGAAGTATTGGTAAATATTGATGATTCTGACATATTGTTTACGCATCATCCGGAATTAGATAAATTCTCTGCCATTGGAGTTGGTCCGGGATTATGCACGAAGCCAA
>JAAAOM010000002.1 GCA_009908855.1 Bacteroidota bacterium | reverse complement strand
ACTTCCTCGTCATCATTTTTCATCAAGACAACACTAAAAGCACCTCCGTCAGATATAATCGGCTTAAACCATGTCCCGCCTGGAACATTAGTTGTATCACCCTTATACCAGAAAGCAATACTGAAATCAGTAGTTATGTCATGAATGGCATCTTCTGTATCTTTACCAAGGTCAACATAACCGGCATCATCAAGTGTACCCACTGATTTAATAGCCTGACCTCCGTTCGGGCCTGCAAACCCTTGCACATAAGATACATCGCCAACAATTGTTCCATGTTGTTCGTTACCTGAGTAGTCTTCAACATCACCGTTAAACTTCCAATAAGCAATGGGTGCGTCCCATGATCCGGTGGCTGGCTCATCGCTAACCCCTGGTTTAGTGATACTTGTCGTATCAGAGTTATCGGCTACAAACTGAGAATTATATGCTTTAATGTAATAGAAGGTTTCACGGTCCAGAATAAATTCGGTATCTATATAGTGTGTTGAGTCACCATCTCCAATATTGGCTACTTCCAGGAAGGTATTGCCATTGTTTACTGAGCGGTATACACCGTATCCGGTAGCCCCTTCGGCTGCATCCCAATGAACATTAATAGAACTATCTGTAAATGCCAGGTTCACACCGGTAACCGAGGGTACCGGTTCTACCTCAATCCTGAAGTTGTACAGATCATTGATTTCAATACTATTAAGACCAACATCATATACCCTTAGTTCGTCAAGGAAAATTGGTAAATAGCGATTATCTTCACCGGGTTTAGTGTAATTTAAAATTTGTATGGTGTCTTCGAGATTGATATTACAATCCACATAGGGCTGTGCATGAACCTGCTCACCATCAATAAATTGATAGAACATGGAATCTTCTTTTACATATGAAAACGCGATATGATGCCATTCTTCATCGGCCATGGGCCAATCATCAAAATCATGCATCATATTATCGCCATGACCAGAATTTTGCCATGTTTTTCCGCTATCGAGTGAATAATTTACGTTTTGAGCAAATTCAGGCCTGAAACCTATTTTGTTCTCGTGGATAAGTAACATAGCACTTAAATCGCCCTTATTTTTATCGGCTATTATGGGTTTGTAATAGGTACTGTTAGGCACTTCATCGGCATTTCTTTTGTACCAGAAGGAGATGGAAAAATCAGAGGTAATGTCATAGATAGGTTGTGAATCATCATAGCCCAGGTCTACATACCCTGCTTCTTCCAGTGTCCCTACAGATTTAAGACATTGTCCGATAACACCTTGTTCAAAAGTAACATCTCCCACAATTGTTCCATTGGTCCCGTTACCGGATGAATCCCCTACCGTACCGTCAAAGGGCCAGTAGGCAACCGGATTATTCAAATTTTGCGCAGTAGCACCTGCGCCAATCATAATAAACACGAATATGATTAATCGCATTTTAAGTTGTAATAGTTTTTTCATGATTTTTCATTTTAGATATTTAACAGGTAAATATATAGGTAATAACCAGCGATCTATATGTAATAATGTTTCATTTTATATTCATTTTTATCATCTGCTGCGTTGATTATCTGATCGTATAAAAAAGTAAAACAGCCATTTTTAAAACGATTGATGATTAGGTTTAGCTTTATGTCAATTTTTATAAAAAGAAATAAATTCACATAAAATAGAATTTTATTACATGTCAGGGTCAGCTTCCATTCCATTATTTTGTAATGTTCATTTTACAAGAAACATAATGAACTGTTAAACAAATATTAAAAGGCAATGATTAAAGCATTATCACAAACCATAAAAAAACAAAAAGACGCTTTCGCACGCTTCAGTCCTGATGCACAAAGGCTTCTTTCGCTCAACCTTATTTATCATTTAGTATTACCCATTATACTGATATTTGTACAGGCTTTTCTGTGGGGACAAACACGCGACATCAAAATAAACCTGATTTATACACTGGGTAGTTTCGGTGGAAATTATGTGGGCTATCTCATGAATGGCTTTTTGTTGAGAAAGTATTCCATCAAAGTGCTTTTTTATATAGGTATGATATTAAGCGTGTTACCTATGGCCGTTCTGGTTTATACCATTGACATTCAATATTCCAATATTGTATGGTACGGAATTGTTTTTGGTATTGGAACAGGCATGTATTACTCCTGCAGGAATTTCTTATCATACCTGGCCACGGATAATGAAAACCGGACATTTTTTGCAGGCATGGAGCAATTCATTATTATATCCGGCAATTTTATTACACCGCTTATATTCGGGCCAATCATTATTGGTTTGGGAGAAAAATACGGATGGTACGACAAACAATTTATTTACCAGGTGGGGCTGGCCATTTCACTGACTGTTATGTTTCTAACCTGGATACTTATTCGTAAAAGCAATTTTCGTAGCCCGGAATTGAAAAAATTTTTCTACCTGAGATTTGATAAGCTATGGAATTATCAACGGTTTTTATCACTCTTTATAGGATTGGTTGAAACCGGTTTTTACATGCTTATGGCACTGCTTATTCTGAATGTTGTTGGTGAGGAAAGCGCACTGGGCTTAATCGAAAGCATCAGTACCATTCTATCGGTGTTTGTGGTGTATGTGGTAAGTAAAAAGGCCAAACCGGAACAGCGTGCTAATATACTGCTGGCAGGGGCTGTCTCCCTTACCATTGGCGGATTAATTCTGGGGTTCGAGTATTCGGTGATCGGTGTGTTGGGCCTCAAATTTTTCCAGATCATTGCTGATCCGTTGTTGCACAGCTCCTACAGGGCAACCTGGTGGTCGGTTATAGAAACTGTATCTAAGAAAGAAGAAAAACATGGCTACGCTTATATGCTCGATACCGAATTTTTTATCAACGTAGGAAGGAGTTTAGGCGGTGTTATTCTTTTATTGTTAATCACGCTCGGGTTAACCCCCGATGAATCGCTGCAGTATATATTCCTGATCCTGGCATTAATGCAATTTATATCCTTTGCCTTGTTGCGCTACCTGAATATTAAAACTCTGGAACCCGCAGAAAATCAAACAAACTAACGAATAAATGAATATCAATAATCTCTCCATACGCGAAAAAATAGGGCAAACACTTATTCACATGCCCAATCCCGAGAAAGAAGCAGCTACCTTCGGTAACCTGCAGTCCTTTTTTCGATCCAATCCTGTCGGGGGCATTTTCTCGCTCAACCGGGAAGGTGAGAATTATAGCTACCAATTGCTCAAACGTTACAATGATTATTTTAACGCATCTTCATACCCCATCCTGCATGCCGATGATATGGAGTTCGGTGCCGGTAGTAACATTGAAGACCTAACCGCCCTGCCCCATTTAATGGCCCTCGGTGCCGCCGATGATGAAGAGCTGGCGTATAATTACGGCAAATCCCTGGCCCTGGAAGCACGTTGCGCCGGGGTAAATATTTGCTTTTGCCCGGTAGCTGACCTCTCGCTGAATCCTTTAAACCCTCTGGTCAATCACAGAGCGGTAAGCGATGACCCCGAACTGGCCATACGTATTTTAAAAAACATTATTAAAGGTATGCAGGATCATGGTGTGGCCGCAACCATTAAGCATTTTCCGGGCGACGGAACTGATTTTCGCGACCAGCATTTATGCACCTCTTCCAACACACTCTCAGTAAAAGAATGGTATGACAAAAGCGGACGGGTATTCAAAGCCCTGATCGATGACGGTGTATATGCCATCATGACCGGACACATAAACTTCCCGGCATATCAATCAGAAAAAATAAAAGGTATCAACCCGCCGGCATCTTTATCGCACGAAATTACCACACGGTTGCTGAAAGAAGAACTCGGATTTAAAGGAGTGGTGGTAACCGATGCCTTGGTCATGGCAGGCTTTAAAGGATATTACCCCGACGAACAAGCCGATATAGAATGCTTTAAAGCGGGCTCTGATTTGTTTCTGTGGCCACATCCCAATTATATCAATAACCTCGAAAAGGCAGTAAAGTCAGGTGAAGTTACTATGACACGGCTTGACGACGCGGTGACCCGTATCCTGAATATGAAAAAGAAACTGGGGCTGTTCGAACCTCATTACCAAACCGGGCTGTCGCTCAATAATGAAATCAAAAATCTGGCAAAGCATACCGGTGAGAAAATTGCCGAAAAGAGCGTTACCCTGGTTAAGAATCTGAAAAATGTTCTACCCCTTCAAAAAGAAAAGATTACTAAATTACTGGTTGTAGGCATTACATCAACCGAAGTAAACTACAAGAAAATTGAATTTTTCAGGGAGGCATTTACCAAAAGGGGTATTCAGGCCGATTTTCAACAAAATCTTTTGTTTGAACAAAATGATTATCAGGACACCATTTCGCAGGATTATGACCATGTTTTGTTCGTGATCAACAGGTATCCGCACCATCCCATTGGCCCGCAAAGTTTCTGGGGTAACGAAGCCGAATCAATATGGGCTGCTAACAGCATCGACCCGAAAAAGGTGATAGTAATATCCCTGGGCAATCCATACTATGCCAATGAGTATTTCGAACGCATCAATACCTACGTCAATACTTATTCATACACGCCATTCTCCATTGAAGCAACGGTTGCCGCACTTTTTGGTGAAAATGAATTTACAGGAAAGTCACCGGTAAACCTTAACATGAACAAATTTAAAGCATAGTACCCTTATGGCAGATAGCAGAAATGATATAAACAGTTATTATGAATTTAATGACGACAAAAGGGAAATAACCATAAACAGGTATGACACACCTGTTCCGTGGATGAATTACCTGTCCAACGGCACTTTTCATACCATGATGTCGCAGGCAGGCGGGGCGCTGGCATTTTACCGCTCACCACAAATCTGGCGAATAAACAGATACAGGTTTTTTCACCTGCCTACTGACAGGTCGGGGATGTATATGTATATTAAAGATCAGGCCAATGGCGACTATTGGTGCCCGACGGCTGAGCCCGCTCTGTTAAAACCGGAGCAATGGAAGGCTTATCATGGCTTGGGATACACCGGTTTTGAGGCACAACACAATTTACTTAGCGCAAACCTGGAATATATTATTGGCCAACAGGAAAACAATCTGATCTGGCATCTCAACCTCACCAATAAAGGAACTGAAACCAAAAATTTGCAGCTTTTTGCCTTTGTTGAATTTGGTATGATGGAATTTCTTCGTGAAATATCCTGGGTTTGCTATATGAAACACCAAATGTCGGCCTGGTTTGAACAAGACCCCGCCGCAATCATCTTCAAATACGGCGTTGAAACCCAGCCCCGCCCTGATGAAACACCCCTGATATACCTGGCATCCGACTATCCGTTGAAAGGATTCGACTGCGACCGTGATGAATTTGTGGGCAATTATCGTTCTGAAACCAATCCGTTTGCCCTAGAAAATGATGGATGTACACAATCAACATTGTTCGGTGGCGACCCGTGCGGAGCAATGGAGATGGAAGTAGAACTCAAACCGGGAGAAACAAAAACACTGAATGTTTTTTTAGGGGCCGGACAAAACATAGAAAGCATTAAAGAATCCCTGAAGAATGCACGTTCCAAAGATTATTACCAACATGCCAAAAAAGATGTGCAAAAATATTGGAATACCATTCTGCAATCATTTCAATGCAAGATACCTGATGCAGAAAGCCAACGTTCAATCAATATCTGGAACCCTTACCAGGTGGAACGTAACATTCAGTTTTCCAGAAATATCTCATATTACGCCACCGGTACATTCAGGGGTGTAGGATTCAGAGATACGGCACAGGACGTGATTGCCATGGCTTCGTTAGATGTTAAGAAAGCCAAAGAAAAAGCCAGGCTGTTGCTTTCACAGCAATACCAGGACGGCCATGTAAACCATTATTTCTTTCCTGTTGAAGGTTGGGAACCGATCAACCGGTTGCATTCCGATAATCATCTATGGCCCGTTTTAAGTATATGGCAAATTGTGATGGAAGAAGGAAAAGCAGACTTCCTCGATGAAAAAATTCCTTTTTATGATGGCGGAGAAGATACTGTATATGGACATTTAAAACGGTCCATTGCCTTCACGCAGGCACATATCGGGGAAAGGGGAATGCCATTAATGCTCCACTCCGACTGGAACGACCAGCTTTTTAAGGTGTGCCGGGAAGGCAAGGGAGAAAGCGTATGGACCGCCATGCAATTGGGCATTGTGCTTAATAAATTAGCTGAACTGGCCTTGCTGTTAAAGCATGAAAATGATGCCGAAGAATTTAACCAGCTTTACCAGGAACAGAAAAAAATTGTAAATTACATTGCCTGGGATGGCCAATGGTATAGACGGGCGATCATGGATAGCGGACAATTTCTGGGCACCATAGACAACGAACAGGCAAAAATATGGCTGAATGCACAGTCGTGGTCAATCATTTCAGGCTTTGCCGATGAGAAGCGTGGTATTCAGGCCATGGATACCGTAAAGGAATCCCTGGATACCCCGTTGGGTATTAAAATTCTGACTCCTCCGATCACTGATTTTCCCGATCCGAAAGACCCGTTAACCCATTATAACAAAGGCACTGGAGAAAATGCGGCAATTTTTTGCCATGCAAATACCTGGGCGGTGATAGCCGAATGTATGCTGGGCCGGGGCGATCAGGCATGGAAGTACTACCGGCAGTTAATACCGTCGGTGGCCATGCAGGAAGCCGGTCCGTGGCGTTATAAATCGGAACCTTATGTGTATTGTTCCAACTTATTTGGCCCGGATAGTGATAAATTCGGACTGGCCAATGTATCCTGGCTCACCGGCACGGCTTCCTGGATGTATATTGCAGCCACACGTTATATCCTCGGGGTACAACCGGTTTGGAATGGGCTTAAAATTACACCCTGCCTCCCATCTCACTGGAAAGAGGTGGAAATAAACCGATACTTCAGGGGAACAAACTATCACATTCGTATGGTGCAAACCAACAACCAACAAGAACCGGTATTGACCGTGGACGGAAAACAGGTTGCAGGGGATATTATACCGGAAGTGCAACATGAAAATTGTAAGGTTGAAGTTAAATTTTAAACCGACAGGAACAGAGAATAAGAAAGTATGAATAATCAGGAAAAACCAACAGCACTTATTGTTACACATACCCATTGGGATCGCGAATGGCGCTACCCGCTCTGGGAAAACCGCTATTACCTGGTAGCATTAATGGATGAATTACTGGAAACACTGGATAACGACCCGGAATATAAAAATATTTTACTCGACGGTCAATCGGTCATTATCGACGATTACCTTGAGGTAAGGCCGCAAAACAGGGAAAAAATTCAGCAGTATATCCGTGATGGCAGGATCAGTATTGGTCCCTGGTATACACTGCCTGATCTATATCCCTTGCGCGGCGAATCGCTGGTACGAAATCTGTTAAAAGGCAGCCGGGTGGCTGATGGCTACGGCAAATGTCTGAAAGTGGCCTACGAATCATTCGGTTGGGGACAAACTGCTCAATTCCCCCAGATTTATAAGGGATTTGAAATGGATGTATCCATCGTTGCCAAACATGTGTCCAAAGAAAGGGCACCTCACTCCGAATTTATCTGGCAATCCCCCGATGGCACCAAAATACTGGCCACACGCCTGGGCGAACATGCACGTGCCAATTTTTTCATGAATGCATACATCAAAATCATGACTGGTATTGACTACCTGAGTGATGATTTCTCCTATAACCGGGCTGAGAAGGGTATTTATTACCACCAGGCCGATGACAACGGTTTTTGGGAAGATTACCACAAACTCCTTAACACCGAACAAATACACGAAGCACATTTAACCGATGCCTTTGAGAAAGCCTGGGAAGCCACCAATGAAACCCTGCTTCCCGATTTCAGAGCACTCATGAATGGCAGTGATTCGACCACCACCCAACCGGTTATTTCAAAACTCGTAAAACGGCTCAATCAAAAAATAACTGACCGAAATATACAACTAAGCAGCCTGGAGGAGTACACCGACATATTACAACAAAAGCTCGATAAAAGCATTTTGAAAACCGTACAGGGCGAATTGCGCGATGGACCGGCTTATGCATGCTCAGCAAACGCATTAATGACCCGGCCACACCTCAAAATCAGCAATAAAAAAGCTGAAGTGGCTCTTTTTCATATAGCCGAACCCTTGTCGGTAGCCGCTACACTACTAGACAGGGAGTATGAGACCCGGTTCTTGCATAAAGCACTTGATTATCTTCTTCTTTCCCATCCGCATGATTCAATAAACGGCGTAACCCAGGATAAAACCGTTAACGATGTTGAATACATGCTTGACCAGACCCTGGAAATTGCCAATGTTGTTGCAAACCAGACACTGAGCCATATTGTCAAAAATATCAACACCTCACAATTTAAGGACACACAGGAATTCCTGGTGGTTTTTAATCCGCTTCCGGTTCAGAGAAAAGAAATACTGAAAGCAACCATTGATTTTCCCCGTGAGAAGAATGTTTGGGATTTTGAAATCCTGGGGCCCGATAATAAACCACTTGATAAACAATTACTGTCAAGAACAGAAGAAACAGCACCGGTTAATGACCTGCATTCCAGGCCCTGGCCCTATTATATCGACCGCCACTCGGTTTATTTTGACTCCGGCAATATACCCGCCGGAGGATATAAGCTATTTCAGGTACGACCTGTGGATACCTTTAACCGAAAAACCGTTTTTTGGCCCAAAATGCGTACATCCCAGGGCAATGAAATCGGAAAATCCGCCAATATATTGGAAAACCAATACATAGAGGTTACCATTCAGGGTAATGGCTCGGCAACAATCAGGAATAAAAAAACAGGTGCGATATTCACAAACCTGAACTATTTTGAAGATACCGGCGATTGCGGCGATTATTGGATTTATTACCCGCCCTATCGTAATAAAACCGTGCTGAGCACAGGTTGCGCTGCCCATATCATGATGACTGAAAACGGTCCGTTAAGCGCTACGGTAGCAGCAGAAATTACAATGCCACTACCTGAGCGCTATATTGAAACCGGCAATACCTTCAGGGGAGAAGGACATCGGTCCGATAATCTGGTGAATACCATAATTCGTGTTGAATATACGCTTCGCAAGGGTGCGCATGCACTGGAGGTAAAAACCGTGGTTGATAACAATGCCGATGATCATCGTTTGCGACTGCTGTTCGATACCGGTATAAATACGGAAACAATAGCATCAGGCGGCCATTTTTATATCGATAAAAGACCGGTACAACCAAATGCGAACACCGAATATTATCCAGAGATGCAAACCCTTCCCCATCAGGGATTTGTTCATTTACAAGATAAAAACCAGGGTTTTGCGGTGATCAGTAATTGCTTTATCGAATACGAAGCTCTTAAAAACAGCCGGTCAACCCTTGCCATGACGCTTTTACGTGGTGTAAGAAATAAGATATGTACTGAATTCCGTTCTGCCGGCAACTTCCCGCACCAACACGGAGGGCAGTCTTTTGGCCAACATACTTTTGAATACCAAATACTAACAATTAGCGAAGAAACCAGAAGCCATGAGTTGTATGAACATGTAAATCAACAGGCTGTGCCGGTGAAAATTGGGCAGACCAATGATCACCAGGGCGAATTGGAACCGGTTATGCGTTTATACGAAATATCCCCGCCGGAGATCCAGCTATCGGCTCTGAAAAAAAGTGAGGATAATGAAAATTACATCGTGCGGGTATTTAACCCGGTTGACAAAGAAATATCGGGTAAAATATCATTCCATAAAAAAATTGTTCAGGCCTGGATCACGAATCTGAATGAAAACCGTACCGGAGAAGCTGAATTGAATGACCAGGGAGATATTTGCTTTGTTACAGGCCCGCATCAGATTCTTACTATTGAGTTTACATGGAAGCCATAAAAACACACAGCATGCAAACAAACCAAAGTAACCAACATATACCGGTTCCTGGCACCGAAAATAACCTGAAGAATTGGGACGTTTTAAAGCAAACCGTCGATGGACGCTTTAAAAGCCGTGAAAATGGTGTGCTGCGCATACTGTCACCGCCCGATAAAAAATCAGAATTTATTGTTTATCGGGATCAAACGCTTGTAAATATCCCTTCGGCCTTCGGATACCCGGCTATTTATCCATTACCCGATACAACTTTCGAAAAACCCGCTCGGGCCGTCCTCATGGACCTGGATGGCACCAGTGTGCACAGCGAATCGTTCTGGATGTGGATTATCGAAGCGGTAACAAAAAAATTATCGGGCGACCGCAATTTCAGGCTTGAACCCGAAGATGAGCCTTTTATATCGGGTAATTCCGTATCAGAACACCTGCAATATTGTATTAATAAATATTGCCCGGATGCGACAATTGATCAGGCACGTAACCTTTATTTTGAGATTACCGATTACGAGATGAACGAAATAATGAAAGGCCGGGGTAAAAAAGATGCCTTTGAACCGGCTCCCGGATTAAAAAATTTCTTACTCGAACTAAAAAATGCCCATATTAAAATCGGGCTGGTTACTTCCGGCTTATATCAAAAAGCCTGGCCTGAAATTTTATCTGCATTTCAGCAAATGGGGCTGGGAAATCCGGCTGATTTTTATGACGCGATAATCACCGCAGGCAGCCGAATTATTAAAGGTAATCCGGGAACGATGGGTGAGCTGTGTGCAAAACCTCATCCCTGGTTATATGCGGAGGCTGCCAAAGTAGGACTCGGATTGGGAAAAGAAGATGACCGCCACGTAATTGGTATCGAAGATTCTGCCGCCGGAGTATTGTCTATCAGGTTGGCAGGATATCAGGCATTGGGTATTGAAGGCGGTAATATCATGAAAAGTGAAATGTCCTCTCTGCTATTAAAATCGTGTGTTGATTTAAACAGCGTAACCGAAGTGATAATATAACCCAACAGGGCATTTTTGCCTATAGTAATGAACCGATGAAACAAAAAAACATTAAATGAATTTTATTTCCATTAATATGGTTACCCAACTGGTCTAATTTTGATAGTTGATTCAATGTATGAAAGAAAAATATTAACCAAAATTTTGAGATTATGAATAAAAGTTTACTACTACTAGTTTGTATGGTATTAAGTGTTTCATTTTTAAAAGCACAGGATTCCATACCCCCGGCTACCGCCGCTTACTTATTTGATAATAATGTCTGGACCGATTCATTGGTTAAAGACATGACCGGTAATGGTCATGACGCATACTGGTATTCATACTGGGTAGAAACAGGCGAGGAAGAACGTCCAAAATGGGCGGGTTACCGAGAAGGTAAATTTGGAAACGCCATGAAGATGAATGGCTTTCATGATTATTGTTGTGCCAGTGATTGTGAGGATGTAGATTGTTCAATGGAAGAGCAATGTTTTCATACCTCATCCCTTGATTTCCTGGTTTTTTCCGGTAACGAGAGTGAGAACCAAATCGTTCCTCATGACCCATTATTTACTGAAATATGGGACAATAGTTTTACAATTGCATATTGGTATAAATCAATCCGTGACTATGGAAAAAATTCCAAGCCATATCCCTCACCTGTGGATACCGCAGACATAGGAATGGGTGAAGTGGAATATCATGTTTGTTTTGGTGATGGTAATCAGGGTGTGGTAGTTCGAAATTTCAAAGGACGTCTTACCGTCAATATAAAAGGAGAGGACGACGAAGGTGCCATCCATGAAGAAAAATTCATAGAAATTGTTGACCGAAATACATTCGACATCAAAGAACAGGAATGGCAACATGTTGCTATAATCTTTGATAAAGATGCAGGTACCATGACCGCCTATCTTGACGGTAAAATTGCTGCGGATGATAATGGATTTGATGCATCCGTATCAACCGACATTACAAAAATTGATATGGGCATGAATTCGGCAGAATTCGGCACCCTAAACAATGCAACCATTGTTGAATCACTTACCCCTTACTGGAATGCCGACCCAACAGGTACGGCCTGCCTGCAAATGATTGATGGTGGTAAATTACGTGCCGGATGGCCCTATGGCGGATACCTGGATGACCTGGTTATTTATAAAGACCATGCGTTGACCGAACCTGAGCTTGAATTACTGGTTGATTCAGGTTACGCGGCAGCAGCGAATCTTGAAATTGATTCGGGAAACGGAAACGGAAACGGAACTGAACTTTCTGATATATCCGGGAATAATAACATTTCGATCTATCCGAACCCCTCTGACGGTCACTTTTATATCTCGGGAATATCGGATAATCAGCAAAATATCACCCTGGAAGTTGTAAACCTGGCTGGACAGATGGTTTATCAAAACAAATATTTGTATACCGGAGAAAGTATGAGATTTACCTTACCGGATGATCTGAAAGGAATACATACTATTCAGGTACATACTGAAAACACTACATATACAGGAAAGTTACTATTGAAATAAATTATTTTATTACCAGTTTTAATTAAAAAGAAGGGTTCACCCCCTTCTTTTGATTATCCTATATTAACCAGGAGTTTGAATGAGGAAACGAACCATTTTAGTCTTCCTTTGGGTGCTATTTGTATTATCCGGATGTGAAAACAATGAGATTAATTTATTTATCTCAACCAACGGAACTGATACAAACCCGGGAACAATTGATCAGCCCTATCGAACACTTTCTAAGGCGGCTGAACAAATTCAAAAAGTAAGAAATAACAATCAACAAAAAATAATCAACGTTTACCTGCGACAAGGGATTTATAAACTCGATTCTTCATTCACTTTAAATAGCCTGCACAATAAAAGTAATGACGCACCAGTAAAAATATCGCAATACCAGGAGGAAAATGTGAGAATAATAGGCGGACATATCATCGAAAACCATTTGTTTGAAAAAGCCAATGCCCGGGAATTGCCTCCAGGAATGAACAGGTCCGGTAATCTCACAGGTATCTATAAATGTGATCTGAACCAATTAAACATTGATGATTTGGGAGAAATACAACAATTTGGTTTTTCCACCTCTATCAAACCCTCACAAGCGCAGTTGTATTATAACCACAAGCCATTGACAATTGCCCGTTATCCAAATAAAAGCAGTATGGCCATCGGAGAAATCATCGATAAAGGCCCGGTACCCTTTAATAACGATTTTACACAAGAAGGAGGAACTTTTAAATATTTCGGTAATCGCCCCAATCAATGGGCCAACGAGAACGATATATGGATTTATGGCACATTTTCAGGGGCCTACACCGACAATAACGTACAAGTAAAACAGATCGACACCGTACAACGTAATATCACCACCGTGCATCCCGAAATGTTTGGCTACAAGGCCACTGATTCTACCTCTGAATGGAGCAGGGGCGCCCGTAGTTTTTATGCCTACAACATCCCGGGGGAACTGGATATGCCCGGCGAATATTATATTGACAAGGAAAATAACACCCTTTATGTAATACCCCCCGATCAGGACTTTGACAAAGAAATTGCTATTTCCATGATAACCGATCCGCTTGTTACCATTGAAGACGCGTCAAACATCACTTTCTCCGGGATAGATTTTGAATATGGCAGGGGCATGGGAATATGCATTGTAA
Organism: Bacteroidota bacterium; assembly: GCA_009908855.1. Lineage (GTDB taxonomy): Bacteria > Bacteroidota > Bacteroidia > Bacteroidales > JAAAOM01 > JAAAOM01. Next base: position 17,022 of record JAAAOM010000002.1, on the reverse strand, counting down.
ATGGTGAAAACAATAAAATTCGCGATTGCAAAATCAGCAATTTCGGCACACTGGGAATTATGTTCGGTAAAGGGGTGGTAAGCCCTGAATATCCTATACATGAAATGACCGGCACACTGCAAACCGGTATAGTGGGAAATATAAAAGCACATGTGTACGAGAATAATGATTTTTATAATTACGCCGGTAAAAACAATACCATCGAGAATTGTGTGTTGCGCGAATTAGGCTCGGGGGGTATTATATTATCCGGCGGAGACCGTAAATCCCTTACTTCAGGCAACAACCGGGTGATCAACTGCGAAATATATAATTTCACCCACAGGAATAAGACCTATTCCCCGGGTATCGGGCTATATGGTGTGGGTAACCAAATCAAAAACTGCCATATCCATAACGGCCCCCAACAGGCAATAGCAGTGCAGGGCAACGAGCACCTGATCACCCTGAATATTATTGAAAACATGACCCGTAACACGCATGATAACGGCTCCATTTATATAGGCCGGAATCCTACAGAGCGTGGCATTGTTATCAGCCATAACTTGTTTTATAATATCGGTAAACCCGGAAGGAAAGCCTGTTCGGTACATCTTGATGATTGTGCTTCCGGGATAAGGGTTTTTGGTAATATTTTTTTCCGGGGTTCACGTTCCGACTTTGGCGATATTCTGCTTAATGGAGGAAACGACAACCATCTTAACAACAATATATTTATAAACGGCTCGCATGCACTTTGGATAGAAAACCCTTATCTGGTGGTAAAACACGAGTATGATGAGCGCATGGAAGAAGATGGACTATGGTTTAAAAGATTGTACAAAGAAATTGATTTTAATACGCCGGCCTGGAAGTCAAAATATCCTGAATTATCGAGTTATTCACCCCCTTTAGACACATTGCCTTTTTTGAAAAACAACACTTTTAACAACAACCTGCTTATTAATACACCGCTGGTGATAAGCAAGCACGGACTGGATACCAGTGTTTTTTCAACAGCTAAAGGCAACCACATAATGGAAGATAAAACACTTGACATAGAATCAAAAACAGATGTTTTAAAAGACTGGCTCAATACTATGGCCAAAGAATCTATTAAAAATTTTGAGACCATACCCGTAAGGGATATTGGTCTGAAGAAATACTAAAGAAGAAATACAAAAAATGTTAACTACCTTACTAATTAAGTAATTTAAACAATATACCATGGGCTTAACAACATTACAACCAAATTTACCCCCCCGGATGAAAGCACGCATGTTTTTGGCGGGCTTCCTGTTTATGTTAATTCCCCTGGCTTCTTATGGCCAGCATACGGTAACAGGAACAATTACCGATATCGATAACCAGCCGTTAATTGGTGTAAACATCGTGGAAAAAGGCACTACCAATGGTGCCGTAACCAATGTGAACGGAAATTATACCATTACTACAGAACCCGATGCGGTATTGGTTTTTTCGTATGTTGGCTATCTAAAAGAAGAAATACCCATCAATGAAAGAACGGAGATCGATCTAACCCTTGCTCCTGATATTCAGGGACTGGATGAAGTAGTGGTAATCGGCTATGGCCAGGTGAAAAAAAGCGACATCAGTGGTTCGGTGGCTTCCGTATCTATGGATGATGTGGAAGGAGTTATAAGCCGCTCAACATCAGAAATATTAAGAGGCCGGGCCTCCGGTGTGCTGGTTAGTTCAACTTCCGGTAAACCAGGTTCAGACCCTGAAATTCTTATCCGCGGTCAAAACTCCATAAACCAGGATACGGATCCATTAATTGTTGTTGACGGAATACCCGGCGTAGAATTAAACGCGATTAATGTAAATGACATTCAGTCAATAGAAGTACTAAAGGATGCTGCATCCACAGCCATTTACGGTTCAGCCGGTGCCAATGGGGTTATCCTGGTCACCACCAAAAAAGGGGAAGCCGGTAAAACAAGTATTCATTTTGAATCCAGGGCAGGTGTATCGTATTTTAATAATTTCGTGGATATGATGAATGCCCGCGAAAACTATGAATACCTGAAAGACTTGTTAAAAACCGCCGATGAAAATACAAGAAACGCTATCTTAAGCCGTTTTTCTGATTCGTACGATAATGACCTGGAAACTCCGACCCTGGGTACCATTGATACCACCAACTTTGTAGACAATAACTGGCAAAAAGAAGTGTTCTCACCGGCTTATTTTCAGGACTATTCCTTGTCGATGACAGGAGGTGGAGAGAAGTCTTCCTACCATACATCCCTGAGTTTTATGAATAACGAGGGTATTGTGAAACCATCAGATTACAAAATCGTCAGGTTCCGTGTCAATGTCGATACCCGGCTGGCCAACAGAATAACCTGGACCAACAATGTCTCATACTATTATTCCAAACAGGTAGGCTTAAATGATGGTAGCACAGGTTACGACGGCGGATTGATGTCCATATTCTGGTACAATCCATTTCTTCCTACACGCGACCCCGATAACCCTAGCCGCTTCTTTATAAACCCCATTCAACCCCAGGTGGATAACCCGCTGGCGGCCATCGAAGGGCAAAAAGACCAAGAATCTTTCACAAACCGACTGGACGGAAAAACAAGCCTGAACATTGAAATTATTCCCGGACTTACTTCAACAACCAATTTTATGGTCAACATCAATAATGGCTATAGCAGGAGTTACCTCTCGAAGCTGCATACCTACAATGGCAGGCAGCAGGGAGGTAGTGCAAATTTTGGGGGAGGTTTAAATGTAGACCTACGCTTCGAGCAGCTATTAAATTACCAAAATACCATTGGCAGAAACTACTTCAACCTAATGGGTGGCTTTATTAACTTCAACAACAATAATAATTCATGGAACGGTAATTCCGGCGGGTATCCGGGAGATAATGTTCACTACGTACAAACAGGCACCAATAATAACAGCGCAAGTAACGATCTTGGACAATCCAGGAAACTGTCATTTATTGGTCGGTTGCAATATAGTTTTGATGATACGTACGTACTTCAGGGAAATGTGCGTTATGACGGGTCATCCAAATTTGGCCCGCAGACACGCTGGGGATTGTTCCCTTCGGGTTCAGCAGCCTGGAAGATGGAAAATATGGATTTCATCCAGCTCAACTTCCCATGGATAAGCCAGTTAAAACCCCGTATAAGTTATGGGGTATCGGGTAATGACCGTATTGATAACTACCGGTACCTGGACACATACGGAGCCGGAGGGCCAGGTTCAGGAACTTTTTATAATGATCAGGATTTAAACACAGCCATGCTGCTTGATAATGATATTTATCCGGGTGCAGGCCCATTATTCAGGTTTAACCCCGGATTGGGCTGGGAAGAAACCAAAGAAACGAATGCAGGTATTGACCTGGGCTTTTTTGAAGGCAGAATAAGTTTCACGGCTGAATACTACCGTCGAAAATCGGATAAATTATTATACGATATGCCATTGCCCAGGAGCACAGGTTTCAATGAAAGCCTGGTTAACATAGCCAGTGTGTTAAATAGTGGTGTTGATTTTTCACTACGAAGTCATAACCTTGGTAATAACCTTAAATGGACAACTTCTATTACCTATTCCTTCAATAAAAATGAAGTTCTATCACTTGTTGAAGAAAATGAAATTCAGTTCGACGGTGACAAAGCCGTGATTGTGGGTTATCCGGTTTGGGGTTTCTGGGGATATAAAACCGATGGATTGTATGAGACCCAGGAAGAAATTGACAATGGCCCCACTCCTCCCGCCTCCGTGCAACCAGGGGACGTGAAATATCAGAATACCAATACCCTGTTACCTGAAGGGGAAACAGATGATGAAATAAACAGTGACGACTACGCTTACCTCGGGTCAGGAATACCTTCATCCATTTTCTCTATGAATAATTCATTCCGCTACAAAGGACTTGAATTAACCATATTCATACAGGGAATACACGGAAAAAAAATATACAACAGAACCCGTGCATGGCTGGAAAGCATGACAAACCCCTTTAATGTGCCGGTACGTATGAAGGACAGGTGGCCCTACGATAAAACATCAGGTATACCACGGGCTAATTACCAGGACCAGAATAACGGACAATTCTCTGACAGATGGATTGAAGACGGTTCGTATGTCCGTTTAAAAGACATTGTACTGGGTTATAACCTCCCTTCACAATGGTTTAGCGATATCAACATGGGAGGTGTTAAAATATACTTAAGCGCCCAAAACATGTTAACCTTTACCAACTATTCCGGGTTGGACCCGGAAGTGGGAGACACCGATCCAGGCAGGGTTCCGCAATTTAAAACAATTGTACTAGGATTAGATGTAAACTTATAAATTGAATAGTTATGAAAATAAATAATAAAATATTAATCCCGGTAGTACTGATAGCCATGCTGCTGTTTTCATGCTCATCAGAAGAATACCTGGATTTAAAACCCGTAAAAGGAAGCAGTTCAGCCATCCAGTTCGGAAGTGAACAGGGAGCAGAAACAGCATTGGTAGGATGTTACGACATTATGGCCAAGGATGGCCGTTATTTTTTCTGGTTGTTTTGGATGGACGGTTTTCAATACACCAAAAGCGGCATGTTCATCGGCTTTGATGATCCGGGTGCCGTAATTACGCAGAATGGCAGCTATCCATATCCTATTGCCAATGGACGGGACTTATCACATCAACATTGGAAGGATTGTTATCTTGAGATTGGTAAACTGAATTACTTTCTTGCCAATGTGGTAAACACGCCATTCACAAATCCCGACCGTTTACCCGAGGCCATGGCAGAAGCAAGGTGTATGCGCGCCTTCAATTATTTTCACCTGGTGCAAATGTTCAAGCGTGTACCCCTTGTTTTAAGTCCTTCTGATCCTGATTACCCAAGTCAGGTTGAACCGGAAGAAACCTATGCCCAAATTATGTCGGATTTGCGATATGCCTTTAATAATTTAAAATACAGAGACGAAGCATTGGCAACACCACATTTACCCACCAACGAAAGTGGATCTCCTGAATATGCCAGAATGACAAAAGGTACTGCTGCAGCTTTACTATCCAAGGTATTTCTTACATCCGAGGGAGGGCATAACCCCTTCTATAATCCCGACAGCGCCGCCTATTATGCCGATCTTGTGATAAACAAAGGCGGCTATAGCCTTGAACCTAATTTTGACGATTTATGGGGAATCGCCAATACGGTACCCAGTGATGAAATGATTTGGCAGGTACCGGTATCAAGTGAACCACCAAATAGTGGAGCTACTATATCATCATGGGGCCGACCGGGTCAAAACTGGTTTCGACCTCAAAAATTTATACTCGAACTATATAGGGATTCGATTATATATAATGATATTACCAATGATGAAAGCGAAGTCGTAAAGCGAATTCCGATAGACACCTTTTTCGTTGATACGCGCAAATCAGCTACCATGAATGTTAAAGATACCATCAAATATGGCGCCATTTATGACGAAAAATATGCGGAAGGGGCTCAATCAACCCATACCGATAATCCAAAAATATACATTCTTCGACTGGCTGATATTATACTAATTAAAGCCGAAGCACTGAACCAGGCCAATTATAGTGCCCACAAACAGGAAATTGTTGATTTGATTAACCAGATAAGAGACCGGGCTTTTATTGTCAATTCAGAAGACCATCCTGAAATGACCCCTGATATCTATCGTTTGAAAGCAGAAGATGTTTCCAGTCAGGAAGAAATGGCCCTGATCATTGAAACAGAAAGAAGAACCGAGTTATTCTTTGAATGCCATTTATGGTTCGATATGAAAAGAACCGGGCGATTTGTAGATTTCTATTTCGATGGTGACCAATCCAAAAAACACCTGGAATATATGCCCATCTCCCAGCGAGAGTTGAAACTGAACCCGAATCTCGAACAAATTGAGGGGTATAGTGAATAATAAATACATAGCATGAATACTAGTTTAATGTCATATCTAAAATGACGGTTCTCTTCGCTCATCCCTAACCTTACGCATACTTAAAGCGGGAGGTTAGAGGTGTGGGAGCTTTGTATGTCAAGGCAGATGTGACATGACACCAGGGCCCGGTTCAATCTGTTCATTCCCAGGTTAGATCGGGCCCGGCTTAAATGAATTAAACATAAAATGAAAAAAATATTAATCCTTCGCACCTTCATTTACATTTTCCTCATTTTACCCGGTCAAAGCCTGATTGGCCAATCTACAAACAATTGCAAACGTGCTGATACATTCTTTGGCCTGCATTTCGATTTTCATGCAGGCCCTGAATCAGGTGAAGTGGGTAAAAACGTGTCAAAAGAAATGGTGCAAAAAATAATTGATGCCACCAACCCCGATTTTTTGCAGACCGATTGTAAAGGGCATGCCGGTTACGCGAGTTACCCCACAAAAATAGGCACGCCTGCACCAGGTTTTGTAAACGACCCCCTGAAAATTTGGAGCGATGTTACCAGGGAAAATAATGTGCAGTTTTACGTCCACTATTCAGGCGTATTGGACGGCCAAGCCGTAAAAAAACATCCTGAATGGGCAACGATAAAAGCCGATAAGACCCGTGCAGACAGGACTACCTCTTTATACTCCCCTTATGTTGACAGCCTGATGATACCGCAGCTAAAAGAAATTATAGACCGGTACCAGGTGGATGGATTCTGGATCGATGGTGAATGTTGGGGGACGGGACTCGACTATTCCCTGGCCGCGCAGGAAGCCTATATAAAACAGACCGGCAGTACAGATATTCCCTGGTCATCCAAACATCCGGGGTTTCATGCCTACAGGCAGGTTCAGCGACAGGCTTTCAGGGATTATCTAAAACATTACCTGGATGCCATCCATGCCTACAAACCCAATACCTGTATTGTGAGCAACTACGCGTATACCCATCAAATGCCTGAAACTGTCACATTACCAATGGATTTTCTATCGGGGGATATGTCGCCCCTCAATGCGATTAATGGTGCACGGCTCGATGCTCGCATTATGTGCAGACAAGGTATTCATTGGGATTTGATGTCATGGGGTTTTACCCATACATGGACCGATGAAGGAGGTATGGTTTACAAACCGGCCAAACAGTTAATGCAGGAGGCCTCCATTGTTTTATCCCACGGCGGGGCTTACCAGGTATACACCCGGCAAAATAAAAACGGCGGAATATATGAATGGACCCTTCCCGTGCTCAGTGAAGTGGCCGAATTCTGCCGTGATCGCGAACCATGGTGCTATCAATCTACCCCTGTGAATGATGTGGGACTGGTATACGCAACCGCTGCCTATTATAAGCAAATTGAATATCACTTCGCCCCAGGCCCCGGTAAACTGGACTTTTTTAACGGACACCTGCAATGTTTACTGGCTTCCGGACAAAACACCGGTGTTGTATTGGAAGATAACCTATTAAACGAACAGGATATCTCCGAATTCGGCACATTAATATATCCCGAATGGGGCAGTATATCGCCGGAACTCAAATCCCTGCTGTTAAATTATGCTGAGAAAGGAGGCAACCTGATTGTCATAGGACCTGATAACGCCAAAATTTTCAAAGAATCACTGGATATTGACTTTCTGAATGAACCACTGGTACGTACTAACGGATTAATGTATAAGGATATGCTGGCCAATATCCAAAGTGCGTCGGTAGCAGTAAAGCCGGGTGATAAGGTACAATCTTTCGGTGTTTATTATGATGACTGGGATACCACAACACCAACCCGATCGGCAGCTACCATTACCAACCATGGCAAAGGAAAAATTGCCTGTGTATATTTTGATTCCGGTAAAAACTATGCCAAACGGGCTACCACGGTTCAACGCGATTTTATGGATGCCCTGATCGATCACCTCATGCCTGAACCCTCCATTCAAATGGAAGGAACCAACGATATTGATGTGGTAAATTCCTTTACCACTAACGGACAACAGGCCATTCATCTGGTAAACACGGCAGGGCCACATTCAAATGAGAACAATTACCTCACCTTTGATGACTTTCCGCGTTCCGGACCCCTTCATCTTAAAATTCATGCCGATCGCAAGCCCCGACGTCTATTACTTCAACCGGCCAATCAGGCCATACCATTTGAATACAATAACAACAAAATAACCTGTACCATACCGGAAATCGATGTGTATCAAATATTGGTCATTGAGTAATTATTTTCGAATGAATATAAAAATGAAATGCAATTAACATTTATTCTTTCTCTCATTATTAACAAACGCTATAACTGCATCAATTAGCAATGCCATGACGAATCAGTTATTTTTGAAAGCCGAGAAGTATACTGAAAACATTTTGAGGTTTAGGATAAGCTATAAGGATGTTTTTCAGGAAAGTTTAACAGAGCGATATAACATTATCCGACTGCAAACTGAAGAAATAATACCAAATGCATCCATTGAACCGTCAGGAACCATAACCATGCCGGAAAGTACTGGAAGCAGGATCAATCAATTCAGTGCTTATCCATTTTCCGATTTTGATAACCTGTCATGGTCAGATCACGAGAGGATTCGACAAATGATATTAAAATATGCGGATGAACCCTCTGAAGGAAGCGTTATAGGTGAACCCGATGATATAATCAATACCCGGGAAAATAATGCACCCGATAAGGCTGCCAAAAATACCCAGGGAAGTATTATCAAAATTCCCATGCAGAACGACGAAAGGTTTTTTGGCCTGGGCAGTTCATCAGAAGGCAGGCTACAATTGCGAAGTGGAATATACCGTATATGGGCGCAGTACCAGGTCTCTGAAATGCCGGCACCCTTAATTTTAAGCACGGATGGCTATGGCATTCTCATAAACTCTACCACCAAAACATATTTCGATGTGGGACATTCCAAAGAAAACGAAATGTTCATTTACAGCGAAGGGGATGAACCTGATATTTTTTTACTACAGGGCGAAAACCTGCAGGCATTGATTAACCAGTATACCGAACTAACCGGCAAACCTTACCTGATGCCTCAGTGGGCTTATGGATTAACCTTTTGCGGACATACACAGGAAGATCAGTTTAGTACCATGAACCATGCCTATCTGTTTAGGAAAAACAACATCCCCATTGATGTCTACAGCCTGGAAACGCAATGGATGCAAAAGAACTACGACTACAGCACCGATAAGCAATGGAACAGTGAACTATATATCCCTGACCGCCCCGATTTCAGAGGGTGGAAATACCCGGAAGACATTAAAAAACTCATGTTCATCCACCGTTTAAAAAGCATGGGGTTTAATCTTTTGCTTTGGTTATGCGTAGATGAAGACCTGAGTAAAGAAGCCGAGAATCGCCTGCTGCTTGAACAGGGTGAAAATGGTATCCCGGGTTTTACATCCTGGTTTGATCACCTGAACAGGTTTTTAAACGACGGGGCCAGGGGCTATAAGCTGGACCCTTCCTATACCATACACGAAAACCCGGACAGGGATTATTACAATGGGTACACGGATAAGGAAATGCATCTAATTAACCAGGTTCTGTTAACCAAGCTTCATTTTCAAAATGTGCGTGAAAATCAGGGTTACAGGCCCTTTCATCATTATTGTGGTGGCTACATGGGTACCCAGCATTGGGGCGCCTCAACCACCGGCGACAACGGTGGGGCGGCAGAAGTTGTCCCAATTATTTTAAACCAGGGGTTTAACGGGCACATGAATGTCTCTTGCGATATGCTTGAAAGGGTGAAAGACCTGAAAGAGGGAATCCATTTTGGGTTTTTACTGCCCTGGTCTCAACTCAATTCCTGGACATTTATAAATTATCCGTGGTTGCTAGGCGAGGAAGAAACTAACATTTTCAGGTACTATTCACAGCTCCGCTACCGGCTCATGCCATATATCTATTCAACAGCACGCGAAGGCCATGAAACCGGGATGCCTATTGCCAGAGCCATGCCCATTGTATATGAAGATGACCTGGCCTGTGACACCCTTACCCATCAATACATGTTGGGTGATTTTCTGCTGGTGGGGACTTATTCGGACACCATTTATCTTCCTGAAGGTAAATGGATTAATTATTTTACCGGTGAAAAAATAAACGGCAGGCAAACCATCAAAGCCCATGTACCTGAAAATCGTGGTGGCCCGTTATTTATTAAAGCAGGTGCCATTATACCACAGCATCCTTTTTATAATTACATCGATCCGAACAGAAACGATACCCTTATACTGGAAATATACCCGGGTGGCAACAGCAGTTTTACGATTTACGAAGACGATGGAGAGACATTCGCCCATGAAAACGGCGCATATTCCAAAACCAACATCTCTGTGCAACAACACAATGGATTGACAATTGAAATCGCACCAAGAGCCGGATTGATATCCAATACACCTGAGAAGCGAGAAATAATATTCAAAATCAGGCATTCAAAACCCAAAACAATTTCCGTGAACAATAGCAAGTTAACCGAAGAAGATGATTGGGTTTATTACCAGGAACAAAATGAAACAGTATTCAAAGTTTCGGACAGCAAAAACAGAGTAAAACCCATAACAATCTATATTGAATGATGAATTGATAAAGTTGAAATCAAAAAATAATAACCTACTAAAATATAAAAACATGGCACAAAAAATTTTCTTTTATTCGTTGATATCGATTTTACTAACCAGCGCATGCAATCAAAGCGATCGGTTGGAACAGACAGAAGCCTACCGATTAACACCGGAGGCACATGAAAGTAATGTTTTTAGTATTACAGCCAATGGTAAGGCCTTGTCCACAGAGCATTACAAAAGCGTCCATGTAGCGCATTTTGCATCGGGAAGTGCGGCCGAAATTACCATAGAAGCATCACAACCCGTATATAAGCACCGCATCTTCCCCGGCAGGTTCAATATCCGGCCAACCATAAACGGTAACAAAATGACGTTCACCATGCCTGAGTCGCCTTCTCAGCTTATCTTAAAAATTAACAACTTCGAAGACCTGATCCTGGTTTGTGACGCCCCCGAAGAAAACACACCCGATCCCAAGGATAAGGATGTGATTAACGTAGCCGACCATGATATTGATAACACAGGTGAAACGAATGTCACCCGTCCGCTTCAAACCCTTATCGATGAAAATGCCGGTGCAGCACCCAAAAAGACCATCTATTTCCCGCGGGGCATATATAAATCGGCCAATATTCTGGTTCCCGCCAACATTGATGTATACCTGGAAGACGGAGCTATATTGAAAGGTACCGGTATTCTGGAAGATTATACCGATCCCATTGGTAAAGACACATCAGAATTTGTAAAAGGAATAGAAGATTTCACCTGTATCGGGCAAATCAGCTTTATCAATGCCGAAAACAGCAAAATATATGGCCGCGGTATTGTGGACGCCCAGGGAGATGTAATATTCGATAAACATGAAAAGAAAATGTTCCATGTTTTTTATAGCATGTTTAGCAAAAATGTTGAATTAGAGGGTGTGACCTTAAGAAATACCGGAAACTGGACCACCGTAACCGAACAAACCAGCAATGCCGTACTCAACAACGTGAAGGTGATTACCGTGCCACATCACGAATGGGCTGATGGATTTGGCATCCTTGGCGGTTGCAGCAACATAAAGCTCAACAATTGTTTTGCATATTGCAATGACGATCCCATAGCGATTAACAACATTACCGCGGCACGAAAATTTGAGGTGGACGGTGTCTATATCAAAGATTTTATAGGCTGGAACCCCAGGGCCAATGGTGTACGAATAGGCTTTTGGATGTGGGGAGACATTAAAAACCTTCTGTTCGAAAATGTGGACCTGGCCTACGCCAATAAAACCGGACTACTTATCCATCCACCCCATCATAACGACTACAGGGATCTCAAACACGAAAGGCCTAAGAAGTACGAAAACATACGCTTTATCAATACAAACCTGGAATATTGTGAGCGGTTGTGCGAATACCTTGTGAACGCCCATGTGAATGCCGATGTATTGCAATTCGAAAATTGTAGTTTCGATTATAAGAAGCCATCAACGGTGAAAGGCTATCAAAAAGGCCATCCGTTGGACAGTTTAATTGTTGAAAACCTGCAAATTGATGGAAAATTATATGACGACCTGCAGGAAGCGTGGTTTGTAAATTCATCCATGATCAATCATATCGTTATGAAAAAAACCGCATCAACCCCTCAGCCCCTGAAACCAGCGCCCAGAGAAAGGCTGGCATCTCCAACCATCAATACCGTTAAAGACGCTGATGGATATGTCGTTAACATAGCATCAAACCAGGAGAGCGAAATCAGGTATACCCTGGATGGAAGCGAGCCGGTAGCCAATTCACGGTTATATAACGAAGCATTCAGGATCAATAAAAATCAGACCGTTCATGCCCGAAGTTTCTCCGATCAGGTTCTACCGGGTTATACCAGCATTTTTGATCCGGGAATTACGTTTCTGGAAAGTATATCAGCAGATGATGCCCGGAGCGGATTGGCCTACGCCTATTACCTCGGAACATGGGATAACATGCCTGACTTTAATACGCTCACTCCTGCAACAACAGGAACAGCGAACAATATTGTGTTTTATGATATGTTGCAATTACGTGATCGCAAAGACGGCTATGCCATGGTGTATACAGGTTATTTTGATGCACCGGCCAGCGCAAAATACACTTTTAACCTCGTTTCCGATGATGGCTCCAAATTATACATCAACAACCAGGAAATAGTTGATCATGACGGGGTACACGCATCCGTTGCGAAAGAAGATAGTGTTTACCTCAAAAAAGGCAGGCATGCTTTTCGTGTTGAATATTTTGAGAAAGTAGGTGGTGAATCATTGAATATCATGGTAGCTGTAAACAATAACGAGCTGATGGTGATTCCGGATGAATGGTTGAGCCACTAATTTTATATCACGTTAATATTGGTACAAAATTTACCAGGGCGATTATCGGATTGTTTAGGTTGCATGAATGAAATATTTGAGAATTAAATAAAATGAGTATCGGATTATAAACCTGATTTTTGAACAAACAACCCTATGCTGGAGCGTAATAAACATATACATTCCTATCATAGCTTTGCAATTTTTGCAATAACAACTCTGTTGCTATTGCAATTGCCCATGTCGCATTCAGGAGGCTGGGTGCAAGGCAATCAAACCGAAAAGTTCTTTGTGTTTATGCGTTTTACCGGCTTTTTGCAGTTAAACCAATTTTCAATGGAACCAATATTGACTTAAAAATTACAGTCCTTGATGTCATGTTGTTAGCATATTTCAGTTATGTGTATATAAACCGTCAATTTATAACCCAAACGACTGGCTATTCCATGCATTTTTATGAACTCATGGGGTTGTACTTCCTATATTTGATTTTCCGGTCATTTCCCAAATCTTATATATTTTTGATCATTGCCGTACTCGTCGTAACCGGTATTGTACAGGCCATTTATGGATTGTTACAGCTCTATGGGATATACCCATCTCATCACGGACTTTTTAAGATCACAGGAGGCTTTTTTAATCCGGGGCCGTATGCCGGTTTTTTAGCAGCTATTTGGCCGCTGGTATTAGGTGTTTATCTTTTTAGGCATAAGTTTCCGAGCTTCCAATTGTCCAATAATAAAAGATTGGAATTTTTAACAAGTGCATGTATAAAAGCGGTTTCATTTCTGAAGAGGATAATTAAAAACAAATGGTTTAAACGGCATTATAATGATATACAAACATTAGATCATAAAAAAGTCATACACCAAACAGAGCGTTTTCTGACAGATCTTGTGTATCAATACCTACCTTTAATCGGCTTGATATCCATGCTTTTGGTAATCCCGGCCACCCGGTCACGTGCAGCCTGGTTAAGTGTGGCAGTAACTAGCGGTTTACTATAATACTCCCCAAAATTAGCACCACTGGTTAAGTTGAAAATTAAACTTAATTTTAACCAGTGAATTATGAAAAAGTCAAGAAGAAAATTTTCGAGTGCATTCAAGGCCAAGGTTGCCATTGAAGCTCTAAAAGAGCGTGAGTCATTAGCTGAATTATCAAAGCGTTTCGAAGTTCATGCTAACATGATCAGTAAATGGAAGAAGGAATTTTTAGAAAAATCTTCATCTGTTTTTGATTACCAATCTGAAGAAGGGTCAGAAGTTGATTCTGAGAAGCTTTATACAAAGATCGGTCAGCTTGAGATCGAGAATGACTTTTTAAAAAAAAGCTTAAAGAAAATCGGACTATGAACGAGCGTTGTGAAATGGTTGATAACCAGCACCAATTGAGTCTTCGCAAGCAGTGTGATTTATTGTCGGTACACCGGAGCGGAATATATTACAAGCCAAGGGGTGAAAAACAGGAGAATTTAGAAATCATGCGATTAATGGATGAGCATTACTTAAAACATCCCACAGAGGGTGTTCTCAGGATGCAGGATTTTCTTTTTGCTATGGGGTTTGTAGTGAATCACAAACGAGTTCGCAGATTGCTTCGGTTAATGGGTTTAATGGCGATTTATCCGAAGAAAAATCTTAGTAAACTGGGATTAAGGAAGTACATTCACCCCTATTTGCTAAAAGGGATGAAAATTAATCGACCCAATCAGGTTTGGGCTATTGATATCACTTACATTCCAATGAAAAATGGCTTTATGTACATGACGGCAATTATAGATATTTACAGTCGGTATATCGTTGGTTGGGGTATTTCTAACACATTGGAATCAGAAGCCTCTATAGAGGTTCTAAAACAGGCCATAAAAGAACATGGAAAGCCGGAGATCATAAACTCAGACCAGGGGAGCCAGTTTACATGCGAAGACTGGGTCGCATACTTGAAAGAACAAGAGATACAAATAAGCATGGATGGTAAAGGTCGGGCCATTGATAATATTTTCATTGAGCGATTTTGGCGGAGTTTAAAATATGATCATGTGTATATATTTCCTGCCAGTGATGGCCTGGAACTATATCAGGGAGTGAAAGAACACATCCATTATTATAACCATTCATTGTCACATCAAGGGATTGGTAGAAGGGTACCAGCAGAATTATATCAATTGGTAGCATAGAAATTAGCAGGAAATGAAGTTGTTAACAAAAGAAAAAAGTAAGCAAAAAAGAAAAGGTGTTAATATCCGGATTACATCATTATAAACATTAAAAAATCAATTAATGATTAACTAAAAGTGGTCCTATGAATGGGTAGTACTAAAATCAGCAATTGTTGTTGTTAAACCATCACCAGGAGCACATAAATCAATCCAATTACCATAGCTTGAATTACTTCTTTTTATATCGTCTGAAGTTAACGCTGCTACCCCAATTACATCACTGTATCCACTAGGATATTTGATAGTTGTACAATTTGGCGATGATCTTGGACAGTTGCAATTACCTCCTGAATTCACCAATATGACCCCGCGTGAAGTGGCATAGTCAAAAGCACTTTCATATACTGAACTATGAGAACAAAAACCCCAGCTCATATTTATTATTCTTACATTGGAATCAGCTGCTTCTCTTATATCATCAGGATCACCAAATCGATACAAATACATAGAAATGTTGCTACCAGCAACTGAGCAAAAACCTGTATTATTATTATTTACCATTCCCACAAGGCCAGCCACAGATGTGCCATGTCGAGCGTCATTATCCGAATATGGTTCAACATAAACAATATTATCAATTAAATCTTCATGATCAGTATCAAAGCCGTCATCATTAATGGCAACACTAATCTTGACGTTACTACTTATATTTTCAACAATATCCCAAGCATCATCCTGGCAATAAATATTAATACAAGCCAACATTGCGATTATAATGTGTATTTTTAGTTTCATTGCTTAATAATTATTTCGTTTATTATATTACCATTCCCGAATTTAACTTTAATATAATACATTCCCTCTTGTAAGTTAATGGTATTTAATGTAAAGCTGCTTAAAAATATATTTCTATTACCCTTTACTAATCTTCCTGTTGAATCGAATAGAAATATAGAAATAATTTTATTATTGTTAATAGTCTTAACGGTTAACTGATCATTAAAAGGATTTGGAAATAATTTCGGTTTTCCCGATTCCTTATATGTTTTTGTTGCAGATGTTATTAATGTATCACAGGGAAAGGAGGATTCAAATTGGACGTTCTGAGTTTTACTATGAAAACACCTTATTGGACCATAATTGTTAATCTCTTCAATCGGGGAGACAATTTTACCGGTTAAATAGTTTAAATATCCAAATCCTTCAACAATTTGACCCGGTAAGGCAACAACAGTATTTAAACCATCAATGATCTCTAAAGTGATAGATTTATATTTCTCACCAGAAATTTCTATACTATCTACAGCAATAACTTTGTGTTTCACTGGTTCGTTCGCCACGCCATCTGTATATATGTCATAAACTGTGGTGTTTGATCCAAGATTTAACTTTAGTGTGTCATCCACTTTTACGGAATAATCGTATAGTAATTTAAAACTTCCTTTGTGAAAATTAAAAACACTGTCACCTGCTGTAAATAGAAATTCATTACCCAGGTATTGAATGGAATTATCTGCCAAATGATAATTAACTCTTATTTTTTTACATAAAGTATCATGTATTATTGTATCTTTTGTAGTTTCCAGGTGAATAAATTCTTCCACACCCGGACAATACGTAATATTGCACGGTTTAAATGAATAATACCATTCCGTACCAATTGGTGGCCAGTTATTTTTTTGTGCATATAATAGCATTGGGCTCATTAACATAATCAATATCACCCAATTATAAATTTTATGAATCATACGTACGTATTTTTATAGGTTTTGGATGCTTTAAGTTAAAAAAAAAACCGACTACCATCACTGGCTCCGGTCTTTTTATGCTTCTCTTATTTCTTATTCAGTAATTACCATTTGTTTTGAATCAATCACGCCATTTGATGACATGAGGTTGTAAATAAAAATTCCGGGATATAATTCTACTTTGACAAGTTAAAATTGTTAATAAAACCCTTGAAAATACTAGATTTTCAAGGGTATCGAAAAACAAATTTTTCGTAATTTAGATTTAT
>JAAAOM010000023.1 GCA_009908855.1 Bacteroidota bacterium | reverse complement strand
TTTCCAACCAAAATTAGGGAGCGCAAGCTCTCTATTACACCACGCAGATATTTTAATGATTATCAATCACTTATGCGCTTAAGTTTACAGCAATGCCCTGAACCCCCTCTCAAGAGGGGAATTTAAGGTGTTCCTTTTTCAGTTTTTCTATTATTAGGAAAATAACCCGATATCCATTATAAGTTTTATATAACAGGTAATGGGCCGATTAGCATAAGCCATGTATATTACAAACTACAAACCGAACTATTTTGTTTGAAACTTATAATTCGGCAAAATTTCTATTAACAAGGCACATTAATTCAATGCTTTTTCGAGCGAATCAATTACTTTTTTGTTCACTTTACGGGGAAATTGTTTTTTAACCTCTTTCAGGTTTTGCAGGGCGGTTTGGCCAACTTCAATTAAACCGGAAGGATTTTTATCATAATCGTAGCTACCAATACAATACTCGAGTTTCGACTGAATGTCATTGTACTGCTCGTCTTTTAACTTTTTAAATGTTCCTAGTGCCTCGTTGCACGCTTCTCTTAGAGTGTCAGATGATTTCATTGTGTGCTGATTAATTGGGTTCATAAATAATGTTTCCATTAAATTTAATGAAAAAGGTTATAATAAAGAAATCAACGCATAAAAAAAGTAAGGTACGGAAGTCAATTTTATAAAAAGGGCAACTAAAAAGTTATTTTGTCTGCATTCAAGGCATTCTGGTGGTTATGCTGACAATGAATTAGCCTTTAAGTGCTTCTGCACCACCAACAATTTCAGAAATTTCTTTGGTAATAGCAGCCTGTCGGGCTTTGTTGTAGTCCAGTGTAAGTTGTTTAACCAGTTCGGTGGCGTTATCTGTAGCCTGATGCATAGCTGTCATTCGCGCACCATGTTCTGATGCATTGGAATCGAGCAAGGCCCGATAAAACTGAATTTTCAGTGAGCGTGGGATAAGTTCCTTCACGATGTATTCCTTATCGGGTTCAAAAATATAATCGGTATGCTGTACATCATCCATATTTTCAGGCTGCTCAATTGGTAAAAACTGGTCGTAATGCACGGTATAGGCAGAGGCATTAATAAATTCATTGAAACAGAGATCGACCCGGTCATAGGTTTTGTTAATAAATTTCGACATAATGTCCTCTGCTATGGGTAATATATTTTTAAAGCTGATGGCATCGTATATTTCGGTATTTACTTGTTTTATAAGATATCCTTTTCCCTTCAACAGGTCAGCACCTTTTTTACCGATACAAAATATATCCAGCTGTTTATTATGGAGTTGTTTGCGATATTTCCGGTGTACTTGCTGTGTAACCGACTTAACGATATTGGCATTAAAAGACCCGCATAATCCTCTGTTACCCGTAAAAACAACTACCAATACATTTTCAATTTCGCGTTCTTCACCATAAGGATTTTCCTCTACCGACAGGCTACTGCTTAAATTACTTAGTATCTCGTTAAGTTTATTGGCATAAGGTCTCAACTGAATAATATGATCCTGTGCTTTACGCAGTTTGGCTGCTGAAACCATTTTCATGGCACTGGTTATTTGACGGGTCGATTTTACCGATGCTATTCGGGTTCGTATTTCTTTTAAACTTGCCATTCAGGATATTTCTTTTGGTCTCAATAAAAGGAATTACTTATATTTCTCAATCACTTCCAGCGCCACTGACTTTAATGTATTTTCAATGTCTTCGGTTATTTTACCTGCTTTTATTGACTCTAACAGGTCTTTATGTTTCAGGCTTAAAAAGTCAAGGTATTCATGTTGGAATTCACTGACTTTTTCAATGGGTATATCGGACAATAATCCTTTGGTGCCACAGTAAATGATAGCCACCTGTTTTTCCACCGGCATCGGGTCGTATTGCCCTTGTTTGAGAATTTCAACATTCTTGCGTCCTTTATCTAAAATAGATAAGGTGGTGGCATCAAGGTCGGAACCAAATTTGGAGAATGCCTCCAGTTCACGGAATTGAGCCTGGTCCAGTTTCAGTGTACCGGCAATTTTTTTCATTGATTTAATTTGCGCACTACCGCCCACGCGCGATACCGATATACCTACGTTGATAGCCGGCCGAACACCTGAGTTAAACAGGTTCGATTCCAGGAATATCTGGCCATCGGTAATGGAAATGACATTGGTTGGTATGTATGCCGACACATCTCCGGCCTGTGTTTCAATTATGGGTAAGGCTGTTAGTGAACCACCACCTTTTACCAAGGGGCGAATGGTTTCGGGCAAATCGTTCATTTGTGCTGCAATGTCATTATGATTGATGATTTTAGCCGCTCTTTCCAGCAAACGCGAGTGTAAATAGAACACATCACCCGGATAGGCTTCACGTCCCGGTGGACGGCGCAGCAACAGCGATACTTCGCGATAGGCAACTGCTTGTTTTGACAAATCATCATATACTATCATGGCCGGGCGACCGGTATCGCGAAAGAATTCACCAATGGTACAACCGGCAAATGGAGCGTAAAATTGTAATGCTGCGGGGTCGGAAGCGGATGCTGAGATGATAACGGTATAATTCATGGCGCCATGTTTCTCAAGTGTTTTGGCTATTTTGGCTACCGTTGATCCTTTTTGGCCAATGGCTACATACACACAATAAACAGGTTCGCCACGGTCATAAAATTCTTTCTGATTGATAATGGTATCCAGCGCAATGGCCGTTTTACCCGTCTGGCGGTCGCCAATAATCAGCTCGCGTTGTCCGCGGCCAATAGGTATCATACTGTCAATTGCCTTGATACCTGTTTGCAGCGGTTCATTCACCGGTTGGCGGTAAATCACACCGGGTGCTTTTCGTTCAAAGGGCATTTCATAGGTTTTACCCTGTATCGGGCCTTTGCCATCCAATGGTTCACCAATGGTGTTAATGATACGTCCCAGCATACCTTCACCCACATTAATAGAGGCGATACGTTTAGTACGTTTTACACTGTCACCTTCACGTATTTCGTTGGATGAACCTAAAAGAACAGCGCCAACATTGTCTTCCTCGAGATTGAGAACAATACCTTTGGTGCCATTGTCAAATTCAATCAACTCGTTTGCCTGTACCCGGGTTAAGCCATGTATGCGGGCAATACCGTCACCCACCTGTAAAACGGTTCCTACTTCTTCAAGGCCAATATTCGAGTCAACTCCTTCGAGCTGTTGTTTAAGTATTTTTGATACTTCCGCTGGTTTAATGGTCGACATGTTTTTGCGAATTAATTAATGTTTTGAACAGAGCTATCTGATAATTCCTGTTTTATTTTTTTCAATTGATTTGATATACTGGCATCAAATTGCATGTCTCCTACACGCATTATGAACCCGCCAATTATTCGATCATCAATTTTTTCTGATAATTCTATTTCTGAGTGATAAACCTGTTTAACCAGGTCAACTATTTTGGTTTTTAAATGATTGCTAATATCGGTTGCAGTGATAAGCCGGACAGTCTGAATATTTTTCTTTTCGCGATAAAAACGCATGTATGATCGTGCAATAGCATCCAGCAGATTGGCCCGTTTATTATGAATGACCAATTGAAATAAAGATAATGTAACCGGAGACATATATTCCTTAAAAATAGCCTTAAGTGTCTCATTTTTTTTAGAAGCTGATATAACCGGGCTCGCCAAAAATGCTATTAATTGATCATTTTCAGAAAGCGTTTGTTCCAGAAGGTTTAAATCAGCATAAACCTTATCTAATGCCTGCTTTTCCGAGGCTGATTCAAATAGAGCTTTGGCATAACGCACCGCAACTGGTCCTTCATTCATGCTGCTATATGATTTAATTTAGCGTAACGTCCTTCAAGCGTTTCTCGATTAATTCGTTTTGCGAATCGCTGTCCTTCAGTTTTTCTTTAATAATAATTTCAGCTATCTCCACCGATAGTTCAGCAATTTGCTTTTTGATATCGTTCATGGCAGCTGCTTTTTCATTTTCAATCGATTGTCTGGCAGCTTCAATCAGTTTTTTACCTTCATTAGTTGCACTCTGCCTTGCTTCGGAAATGATTTCATCTTTCATTTCGCGGGCCTCATTCAGCATCTGATCACGCTCGGCTTTGCCCTCGGCCATAATTTTTTCATTATTGGCTTTTAATTCGGACATTTCCTTTTTGGCTTTTTCCGAGGCTTTTAATGCATCATCAATTGATCGTTCACGGGCTTTCAGGGCTGATAGTATTGGTTTCCATGCAAATTTCCGAAGAATAAACATGGCAATCAGGAATACAAGCAGCATCCATATAAATAATCCCGAATCAGGTATAATTAAATCCATATCAATTCATTTTTTAAATGGAAGAAGCAGCAACAGCCAACCGCTGTTGCGCTTCAGATTTGTATTAGCCAATTTCTAATACGGCTGCTAACAAGCAAACAATAACAGCAAAAAGAGACACACCTTCAATAAGGGCGGCAGCAACAATCATATTCGAACGAATGTCACCGGCTGCTTCAGGCTGACGTGCAATGGCTTCCATAGCAGTTCCACCAATGCGACCAATACCAATTGCGGCTGCGATTGCTGCAATACTTGCGCCCAGAGCTGCACCAACCTTAGCAATGGCAGCTCCGATAGCAGCTTGTAATAAAACAGTTAATAAGACCATATTAATTTATATTTGGTTAAAAAAAACATTTTAATGGTGTTCTTCCACGGCCATTCCAAAATACAAAGCCGACAAAAATGTAAATACATAGGCTTGTATAAAAGCTACAAGCAACTCAAGGAAAAACACGAACAGATTAAACAATATGGATACGACGCTCACGCTGTATCCAATAGCCGCATTCATTTGTCCGAATATAAAAATCAGACTCATGAATCCTAAGGCTATTATATGTCCGGCTGTTATGTTGGCAAACAAACGAACCATTAATACAAATGGTTTGGTGAACATACCAAAAACCTCAATCACAGGCATTAAGGGTATTGGGTATTTAAGTATCCAGGGTACACCCGGTGTATTAAATATGTGTTGCCAATAATTTCTATTGCCATTGATGGTAGTGATGATAAATGTAAATATCGCCAGGGCCAAAGTTACCGTAATGTTCCCGGTCAGATTTGCTCCTCCGGGTATAATCGGAACCAATCCCAACATGTTATTAATCCATATAAAGAAAAACACGGTTAGAAGATACGGAGTGAATTTCTCGTATTTGTGCTCACCGATCGCTGATTTGGCCATTTCGTCGCGGATAAATAGAATAATCGGCTCAAATAGTGACTGTTTGCCTTTGGGTGAGCGGTAAGGATTAGCCTTGTATCTGTTGGCCATTGAAATGAAAAGCCAGCAAATAAGAGTTACACTAAAAAGCAATGAAGCTACATTTTTGGTTATTGATATGTCAAAAGGTTGTTGATAGCTTCCGTTTTCCTGTATTTCCACAATGCTCCCTTTAAGTTCTCCTTGTTCAGCCACTTTGAAGTTTTTGTAAACATGCCCGTGGTGCAATTTTTTAGAAGAGAATACGAACCAGCCCCTTTCTTTACTTTTAACGATCACTGGCAGGAAAACGGTAAACCAGTCAGCCATGTGCCATTCATACGAATCTTTTACGTGGCCGAACAAAAATGATCGCGGATTAAATTCTTTCTTTTCAATGGTCTCAATAATTTCTCCGTTATGGTTTTTATGGGCGTTCTGGTGCTGGTGTGCAGCGTTATGCTTATCCTGTGCTTCTGTTTTTTCTTTGTGATTATTCGATTGTTCTTTAGCGTTACTTTGATTTTCCCCAAAACCAACATTCAGGAAATAAAATAATATAAAAAGACCAATGAATGAGATTATTTTTTTCCAGTTTTTATATTTCATATAACATCGAAATGAAACAAATGAATATTAAAGTTAAAAAATAAATGGGATTATACTTCCTAATATTAAAAGAATATATAATTTTTTTTATTCCTGGTTGCAAACTGGGATTTAGCCATTTTTTATCAAATATCCAATGACAATTTAAACACTTGAATGTTGTTTTACCAATTTAATGAGGAAAATCACCTCAAGGATCGTGAACAAAAGGTATAAAATGAAAAACAAAATGATAAAGTGGATGGGATCTGGACTAAACATAAGTAAATAAACGAGTGCAAATATCAGATAGCCCAAAAAGCGTATGCCGAAAGATAGCATAAAGCGAGAGTTAAACTTTTGCGTGTTGTGAGAATTGGTATTTGAAACCATGAAAAAACTTAGCGTTGTGATAACAGCAAACAATAAAATAATGGAATGGGATGCCTTAAGGGGCGTAAGTGTGCTGTATTGGTATATGCCAAACATTAAAAGATTTGCTAAGGCGTAAATGATAATAAGATTAATGGTGAATTTTTTTTGAAAAGGTTTCATAAATTTTGACAGTACTAGTTGTTTTTTTGAATTTCTTATTTTTTGGGGATGGTCATGTTCTTTGAATACAACCATTGGCAATCTGTTATTTCCGGAACAGTTCTTTTAATGCATAAACAAGCGTCATAGCCACTCCCACAATAGACAGGATAATGGTGAATGGCTTATTTGGTGTTTCAAGCCATTCATCCAGTTTTAATCCCCCGAAGACAAATAGTAAGAGAATGGCTATCATTTCGAAAGCCAGGGAAGAATATCTTAGGTAACTATTTAAGTTTTTTTGATTCTTCTTTTGATTCCCCTTGTTGTTGTGCATTGGCAAACGGGTTATTTTGATTCATTGCACAGGTACCGGTAAATTTGGCACCGGGTTCAATGGCTAATTTTTGTGTATTAATATCACCGTTCACTTTGGATGATGCTTTTAGTGAAAGCAATTCAGATACAGATATTTTTCCTTCAATGCTTCCGGAAACTACTGAATTCTTGCATTCCACCTCACCTTTAATTTTGCCGGTTTCACCAATAACTACTTTGCCTTTGGTGAAAATATTACCTTCCAGTACTCCGTCAATTCGAATATCACCATTGGTTTTAATGTCGCCGGTAATTTCAGTTCCATTTCCCACCTGGTTAATGGAATTATTGGTAGCTTCGGTTTCAGTGTATTTTGCCATGGGTTATTTTTTATTTGAAAAAAACTATTAATAATAAGAAATTATTGTAATCAAAGTTAAAATTTTGGAAATTGAATTGGAAATAAATTTAACTATTTTGGGTCATAAGCCCATTTCAAATAAATACTACCCCAGGTAAATCCGCCTCCAAAGGCAGTTAATATCAGGTTATCACCTTTTCGTAGTTTATCTTCATAATCCCAAATAGCCAATGGTATGGTTGCTGCTGTTGTATTACCGTATCGTTGAATATTGATCAGTACTTTGTCCCTGGTTATTCCCATTCGTCGGGCAGTAGCTTCAATTATGCGCATATTGGCCTGATGAGGGACCAGATAGCCCAATGTTTCGGGTGTTATATTGTTGCGGTTCATCATTTCAACTGAGATGTCTGCCATATTTGATACAGCCACTTTAAAAACAGTTTGTCCTTCCTGATAAACAAAATGCTCTTTGTTTTCAACTGTTTCATGAGATGCCGGATGTAGTGAGCCTCCTCCTTTCATGTGTAAATGGGGTGCACCGCTTCCGTCCATGTTTAAAATCTGATCATAGATACCTACCTCTTCTTCGGTGGGTTCAATCAAAACGGCTGCGGCACCATCTCCAAAAAGCGGACAGGTGGTTCGGTCTTCGTAGTTGGTTATGGCCGACATTTTATCGGCACCTACCACAATTATTTTTTTGTAAGCTCCGGAAAGTATAAATCGATTGGCACTTTCCAATGCAAAAATAAATCCTGAGCAGGCGGCTGCCATATCGTACCCCCATGCATTCACAGCTCCCACTTTATGGCCTATTAAGTTGGCAGTAGATGGGAAAATCATGTCTGGCGTGATGGTGGCCACAATAATAAAGTCAATCTCTTTGGGATCGGTATTGGTCTTTTTAAGCAGTTCCTGAACAGCCGGTATTGCCATATCGGATGTGGCCTTGTCGGCTCCTTTCAATATCCGGCGTTCTTTTATACCAATGCGTTGCATGATCCATTCGTCGGATGTTTCAACCATTTGGCTTAACTCTTCATTGGTGAGTCGGTACTCGGGTACATAGCCGGATATCCCGGTAATGGCAGCTCGTATTTTAGTCATTATTGAAAAACTTCTTTGATTTTCTCAGTTAGTTTCGAATTTGTTACGTCAATGGTATGCAGAATCATATTTTTAATGGCAATCTGATTGGATATACCATGACCGATTATGGCCGGAGCATTAACGCCTAAAATAGGTGTGCCACCGTAATTTTCGAAGTTGAAAAGGTCAAAAAATTCATCCTGAATTTTTCTTTTTTTGATTTGCGTATAAAAGGCTTCGGCTTGTTTTAACAGTACATTACCGACAAATCCGTCGCAAACAACCACATCAACTTCGTCTTTGAAGAAATCGTTCCCCTCCACATTGCCAATAAAGTTAAAATCTGTGGTGCCTTTCATAATCTGGTAAGTAGCGCGTGTAAGAATATTGCCTTTTTCTTCTTCTGCGCCAAGATTTAGCAGGCCAATGCGTGGATTCGGAACATTGTAAACGTATTGTGTATAATAGCTTCCAAGAATGGCATATTGGTATAAAACATCCGGTTTACAATCGGGATTTAGGCCAACGTCCAGAATTAATGTATGACCGTTTGTTTTGGGAATAAAAGCACCCAGACAGGGCCTGATTATGCCCGGAATAGATTTTATGGTATGCATGGCAGCCACAAACATAGCGCCGGTATTACCTGCACTGGCAAATCCATCTATCTTTTTTTCGGCAAGCAATCGATAACCGACGGCTATACTGGAATTTGGTTTTTGACTAAAGGTTTTGGTCGGATGTTCACCCATACCAATTACCTCAGGTGCATGAACCAGTTCGAATCGATTGGTGTTTATCTGCTTTTTTTTGAAATACGTGTGCGCAATGTCCCGATCACCAACCAATACCAATTCTGCTGAATTTCCTATCATATCATAGACGAGGTTTATACCATCCAATACGGCTGTCGGAGCATAGTCCCCTCCCATAATATCTATACCGATACGCATAACAGTATTTTACGGTTATACTGTTATATCCTGTTCAATGGCTGGTTTGCCTTTATAATGGCCACATTCAGGACATACCCTGTGGTATTGAATAGTGGCATTGCAGTTTTGGCATGTGGCAAGTGTAGGTGCAGTTGCTTTGTAATGTGTTCTTCTTTTATCCCTTCTTGTTTTTGATGTTTTTCTCTTTGGATGTGCCATTTTTATTATTTTTTATTTAATTACTATCTCTTAATTGTCGTAATTTCTCCCAACGCGGGTCAATTTCATCTGAGCCGGTATCGGTATCACTTTTATGTCCGGTTTTGTATGCATTAAGTTTAGCCAGCATCTCCGGGTCACAGGTGGCATTGCCATCACTATCATCAGGATGTACACGCCGGTAAGGTAAACTCAAATTGGTTGATTCATACATGAAGTGGGTTAAATCAAGTTCACTTTCCGAATCGGGCAGATATATCAACTCCTCCGAATGTGTATCCTGTGCTTCACCAAACTTAACATATAGCATTCCGTTGCCATCAATTTCCTGATCATAAGCATCCAGGCATTTATCACACAATACCTGCAAAAAGCCGTTGAATTCATAAAAGACCTCTATCAGATGCGGTTTTTTATCCATTTGTATTTGTAAACTTAAACGGCCTCCTAACACTTCTGATTCGGGGTATTCTTTATAAAATTCATCGAAAATCTGAAAATCAAAGTTATGTCTCCCATCGCTAATCCCTTTCAGAGGAATAATTATTTTCTTGCTCCTTTTCATCACTCTGATTTATTGCGGTGCAAAAGTATAAATTTAACACGGAATAAAAAAGTTTTTTCATTTAACCAGGTAAAACACACACCTTTATACCAAGCTATTTGGAAGGCTTTATTTGTTCCGTTAAAATTTAACTTTATTACCTGAAAATTGCATTTAATATTCTACTTTTGCACGCTTCTAATTACCTTGTTAATATGAATATCAGGAA
This sequence comes from Bacteroidota bacterium, assembly GCA_009908855.1. GTDB lineage: Bacteria > Bacteroidota > Bacteroidia > Bacteroidales > JAAAOM01 > JAAAOM01. Next base: position 21,237 of record JAAAOM010000023.1, on the reverse strand, counting down.
TGTTGCCATAATTGCCCATGTTGATCATGGAAAAACGACGTTGGTGGATAAACTAATCCTCCAGAGTGAAACTGTTGAAAAACATAAAGAGTGGAATGATCTTATCCTTGACAATAATGATTTGGAGAGGGAGCGGGGTATTACCATACTGTCAAAAAATATTGCGGTTACTTATAATAATACCAAAATAAATATTATTGATACACCCGGACACGCTGACTTTGGCGGTGAGGTAGAACGTGTTTTAAATATGGCCGATGGTGTACTGTTGCTGGTTGATGCTTTTGAAGGTACCATGCCACAAACACGCTTTGTGCTGCAAAAAGCGCTTGAGTTAAACCTGAAACCCATTGTGGTAATTAATAAAGTTGATAAACCCAATTGTCGTCCCGATGAGGTTAATGACGAAGTTTTTGAGCTGATGTTTTCTTTAAATGCTTCTGAAGACCAATTGGATTATCCTGCCTTGTACGGTTCAGCAAAGCTGGGTTGGATGTCGAATCATTGGAATGAACCTGCGGATTCTGTACAGGCTGTATTTGAGGCCATCATCCAGCACATTCCGGCCCCAAAAATCGAAGAGGGTGCTGCACAATTATTAATTACGGCATTGGATTATTCATCGTATGTTGGGCGAATTGCCATTGGAAAATTGCGCCGAGGGGTAATTCGTAAGGATAAACCGGTGGCCCTTATAAAAAAAGATGGTAGCATAATCCGAACCCGATTGAAGGAATTGTATGTTTTTGAGGGACTGGGAAAGCGTCCCGTACAGGAAATACAAGCCGGTGATATTTGTGCGCTGGTGGGTGTGGAGGGCTTCGATATCGGTGATACCATTGCTGATCCGGAAAATCCGCAACCACTGGAATCTATAAAGGTGGATGAGCCAACCATGAGCATGCTATTTACCATTAATAACTCACCGTTTTTTGGGAAAGAAGGGAAATATATCACCTCCAGGCATATCAAGGAGCGACTGGACCTTGAACTGGAAAAAAATCTGGCATTAAGGGTTGAAGATACAGCATCGCCCGAGGCATTCAGGGTACATGGAAGAGGTATCATGCATCTGTCGGTTCTTATTGAAACCATGCGTCGCGAAGGTTATGAATTGCAGGTAGGGCAACCCAAAGTGCTTTGGAAGGAAATTGAAGGCCAACAATGTGAACCGGTTGAAGAACTATACATTGATTTACCCGAATCGTTTTCGGGTAAAGCCATTGAAATGGTTACCAAGCGAAAAGGGGAGCTTTTAAAAATGAGTACTCAACATGACCGAAGCCTCCTGGTTTTTGAAATTCCTTCACGTGGTATCATGGGGTTACGGAATAATATTCTGACAGTTACAACCGGTGAAGCAGTAATGACGCATCGTTTCAAAGATTATCAGCCCGATAAAGGCGAAATTGAACGTCGTCTGAATGGTTCGCTTATTGCCCTGGAAACCGGCCAGGTATTTGCTTACGCGCTTGATAAATTGCAGGACAGAGGCAGGTTTTTTGTTGAACCGCAAGAACAGGTCTATGAAGGACAGGTAGTGGGTGAAAATAATCGGAGTGGTGATATTGTTGTTAACCTGACCAAATCAAAAAAACTTACCAATGTACGGGCTGCCGGTAGCGATGATAAAGCAAAAGTAGCCCCGGCAACCAAATTATCGCTCGAGCAAGCCCTGGAATATATCCAGGAAGATGAATACGTTGAAATTACTCCTAAATCGATTAGGTTGAGAAAAATTCTGTTGAAGGAACATGAACGAAAAAGACAACAAAACAAGGCTTAAATGTAGCCCGATTCAATGGTATCAATAAGGGTATCTATAAAATAATCGTCTTTGGTTACATATTTCTCGGCACCGAGATTCATGAACTCCGATATGGTTTCCTCATCCTTTTGCTTACTCAGTATTATAACCGGAATATCACCTGCAGCCGTTTTAATATGTTTCAACGTCTCCATTCCGCTCATATTTTCAGGAACCATGCTGTTTAATATAAAATCAAGCACAATTACAGTTGGTTTCTCGTCAAGGTGTTTAATGCAGTCTTCACCACTTTGAAAAGATTTAACCGCAAAACCTTGTCGGCTACTGAATGTATATTCCATTAAATTGAGCATCATTTTGTCGTCATCGACAAAAAATATGAGTTTTTCGCTCATTAGAAATAATATTTTTGTAGCGGCTAAAGATACAAAGAAAAATGAAAGTTGAAAATCTGAAAAGGCATACCAATATGCCTTATTTCCGGGCAAAACGGACAGGTTGATTCTCGGAATCAGTGTCTTTGGCTGATTCGAATAACCTTTATCTAAATAATTGTTATATATATTCTTGTCAAAATAACCTGTTATACGTAAAAAACTGTATATGTGGTTAATACATAAATCATGTTATAGCAAATAATAGGTTAAGTCTAATTTAATTGACTTTTCGTCAAAATTTGCGCTATATGTCATTTTTACAGAAGCATATGAATCAATTTCGCATGACATATACCACTAATTTATTAGGTTTTAGGTTCAGGAGAAAAATTATAGGGTTTAACCCCCAATTTGCAAATGGGTGTTTGCATAGTAATTAATCAGAATGATGTTTTTTTAACCTACCTAAAACGGAATAAAAAATATGTTTTTTAAAATAAGGATGTACAAAAAATATGTGCACTTTTGGTGTTTAATTATTTTTCGAGTAAATTTATAGTAGTCAATAAGCAAAATTGATCTTAAAGAATTTAATAAAAATTAGAATATGTCTCAGGTAAAAGGTGAAATTATACAGGTGATTGGTCCTGTGGTTGATGTGAGTTTTGAAAAATCAGGCAATGAATTACCGCAAATATTTGACGCATTAGAAATTCAACGAACCGATGGAAAAGTAATTGTAGTTGAATGTCAGCAACATATTGGTGAACATACGGTGCGAACCATTGCTATGGAATCAACTGACGGGCTGCAAAGAGGCATGGAAGTGATAGCCACAGGCTTGCCAATATTAATGCCGGCGGGTGAACAGATTCGCGGACGATTGTTAAATGTTACCGGCGATGCCATCGACGGAATTGGTGAGCTGGATAAACAGGGCGGCTATAATATTCATGCCAAACCACCTAAGCTGGAACAACTATCAACCGAAGAAGAGGTGTTGTTTACTGGTATTAAAGTGATTGACTTGATTGAGCCTTATTTGAAAGGTGGTAAAATTGGATTATTTGGGGGTGCCGGTGTGGGCAAAACGGTTTTGATCCAGGAATTAATCAATAATATTGCCAAGGCATACGATGGTATGTCGGTTTTCGCTGGTGTTGGAGAACGTACACGCGAAGGTAACGACCTGTTGCGTGAAATGTTGGAATCGGGCGTTATGACTTATGGCGAAGAATTTAGGAAGAGCATGGAAGAAGGTGGATGGGATTTATCCAAAGTGGACAAAGAAGCCATGAAAGATTCACAAATATCCCTGGTATTCGGACAGATGAATGAACCCCCTGGAGCACGAGCCAATGTGGCTTTATCCGGGTTATCTGTTGCTGAGTCATTCCGTGATGGCGATGGTAAAAGCGGTGGTCGTGACATTCTTTTCTTCATGGACAATATTTTTCGTTTTACACAGGCAGGATCAGAAGTGTCCGCATTGTTGGGTCGTATGCCCTCTGCTGTAGGCTATCAGCCAACCCTGGCAACAGATATGGGACAGATGCAGGAACGAATTACTTCAACCAAAAACGGATCAATCACCTCTGTACAGGCTATTTATGTGCCTGCTGATGACTTAACCGACCCTGCGCCGGCAACAACATTCGCCCACCTGGATGCAACCACGGTTTTAAGTCGAAAAATCGCATCATTGGGTATTTATCCTGCGGTGGATCCGCTTGATTCGACATCAAGAATATTATCGGCTGATATTGTTGGTGATGAGCATTACAATACAGCCCAGGGGGTTAAGGAAATTTTACAGCGTTATAACGAATTGCAGGACATTATTGCCATTCTTGGAATGGATGAACTATCAGAAGAAGACAAATTGGTTGTGCATCGTGCACGACGTGTACAGCGATTCTTATCGCAACCGTTTCACGTTGCAGAGACATTTACCGGATTGAAAGGTGAATTTGTACCCATTGAGGAAACCATAAAAGGATTTAACATGATTCTTAAGGGTGAGGTTGATAAATACCCGGAAGCTGCTTTTCACCTTGTTGGTACAATTGAACAGGCCATTGAAAAAGGAGAAAAATTGCTCGCTGAAACCAAAGTATCATAACAAATTAATACCGAGGAATTGTGCAGATAGAAATTATATCACCCGATAAAAAAATTTATTCAGGTAAAATAAACCTTGTTCAGGTGCCAGGTTCAAAAGGCTCGTTTGAAGTATTGAACAACCATGCACCTATTGTTTCAACATTGGAGAAAGGAACAATTCGTCTTGTACCCGAGCACGAACCGGAAGAATTTTTTGAGATTGAAGGAGGCATTATAGAGGTTAAAAAGAATAAAATTATTGTGCTGGTCGAAAGTATGATGATGTAATCCGGCAAATGGTTCCGGGAATGTGTTTTGTATTACACTTATTGTAAGAATACAATTTACGCAACAACCATAACTTAGTTTAAACTATATATAAACCAAAAGTGATTTTTCCTTTTGGTTTTTTTGTGCTTATTTTAATTTTGAAACACATAGGTTATATCCAATCGTATCGTAATAGCACCAACATGATCAGAATAATAACCCTTTTTGCTGTATTATACATTTCATCCCATTTGCATTTGGTAAATGCCCAAAAACAAATTTCTTTTGTCGCTGAAGACGGGTTGGAAATCATTGCGGATTTATATGTAAAAGACCGCTCATACCCTTTCATCTTGCTGTTTCATCAATCAGAATCCGCCAGGGGTGAATATAAAGGCATTGCAAACAAACTACTGAACCTGAATTATAACTGCCTGGCCGTTGATTTACGGCATGGTGCAAAAATGAACCATACCCTTAATCAAACCGCCCTGAATGCCGAGAAGAAAAACTACGCAACTGCCCCCTCAGACGCGTTAAAAGATATAAATGCCAGTATCGATTATGTATTCCGTCAGTATCAACAACCTGTCATACTTTTTGGGTCGGTATTTAGCGCTTCGCTGGCTATGGTAGCAGCCGTTGATAATTATAAAGTTCAGGCTGTAGTAGCGTTCAGTCCGGGTGAATATTTTAAGCCACGGTTCGCTGTTAAAGAAAAAATTATTTCGCTTGATATACCATTGTTTATTGCCGGATCCTCTGTTGAGGAACCCTATATCAACGAAATGGTTGACAGCATGGATAACAATAACCGGTTAACCACCTATTTCCTCCCTGAAAAAAACAATGTTTTGGGCGCCAAGGTTCTATGGGATGATCATAAAAACAGCCAGAAATATTGGTTTGAACTGTTTGTGTTTTTTAAGGACCTGAAGAAAATTTAATATCCGGATGATTACATTTTTAGTGGTGCGTTTCAGTTCAATTGGTGATATAGTACTTACAACACCCGTAATTCGTTGCCTGAAACAGCAAGTTGAAGGAAGCAGGATTATTTACCTTACCAAATCGGCATTTGAGCCTATTGTTAAAAACAATCCTTTTATCGACCGATATATTCTTTTCAAAGAATCAATTTCTGACGTACGCTCCGATTTGGCGAATGAACGCATAGATTTTATAATTGACCTGCATCATAATTTAAGAACGGGTATCCTTAAACGCAAACTAAAATTACCCGCTTTGGCCTTTAACAAGTTAAACAGGGAAAAATGGTTGCTCACGAATTTTAAAATCGATAATATGCCACCCAAACACATAGTGGACCGATACCTGGAAACCACTTATTTTTTTGACGTGGAAAACGATCAAAAAGGGCTGGACTATTTTATTACGGAGGAAGACCGAATAGACCTGAATAAGGAGGGCCTGAATAACCAAACACCATATTTGGCCATTGTAATTGGCGCCAATCATTATACCAAACAAATACCATCTGATCTGCTCGGAACCATTATTGATGAAGTAAACCAACCGGTTGTGTTGCTTGGCGGACCTGATGATACGGAAAAGGCAAAGGAAATTGCAGCATTGACATCCAATCAAACGACCATAAACACATGTGGCCGGATGTCCATTAACCAGTCTGCGTATATCCTGCAGCAGGCTCATTGTATTCTTACACCTGATACGGGAATGATGCATATTGCCGCAGCTTTTAAAAAGAATATTATTTCGGTATGGGGCAATACGGATCCGCGATTTGGCATGTATCCGTATATGCCGGGCGGACAATCAAAAATGTTTGAGGTTAAAGGATTAAAATGTCGGCCATGTTCAAAAATTGGTTATAACAAATGTCCTAAAAAACATTTTAAATGTATGCGCGATCAGGATATAAAAGGTATAATTAATGGCATTAAACAATTGTTTGAAGGGGCTGACTGAACAAAATTTAAAAAACAACGTACAAAACTCCAATATTCATCGTTTAGTTATTATTTGTTGAACTTACGATATTTCATGTATTTTTAGTATTTTAACGAGGTTTAAAAATTTGAAAAACCGGGCTATATGAATTTGAAATTGCTTTTCGGTGGCATTCCTGACAGTACGAACTATGAAAAACAACGCAACCAGTTACAGGATGAATACAACCGGTTACAGGATATTGAACAGTCTGACCAATATCAGGAATATATACAACTGGCAGATTTTGTCCACTCATCAGCTATAAAGGACAAGAAAAAAGAATTGGTAGCGCTTAAGTATAAAAATTCCGATGCCGGCAACAAGGAAAAAGAATTCCGCTCTCTTGAAAATGACAAGGATATCAAGCGCTATTTCAAACTGATCAACTCCAATTATTTAGAAGATTTTGAAAAGATTTCAGCATCAAATGAACTGGCCAGATACCATGAGTTAGAAGACTACCTTCAATCGGATGAATACATACAAACAAAGGTTTATATGAAAAAATCATCCGCAAAAAGATTTAAGGAAACGGATGAATATCAAGCCTTGCAGGAAACCTTACGACTCAAAAAGGACCCGGAGGTTAAAGCATATCTCAAAAAAAAGAAAAAAGGCAAGATCAATGATGAAGAGGAACCATCTGATAAAGTGATTCATTTCCTGGAACTGGAAAAATACGTTAACAGCGATGAATTCCTTCAACGGAAAAAAGAAATTCTTACCCAAAAATTTCAGGATACCGAAGCTTATCAAAAGTGGAATGAATGGAAACAACTAAAAGAATCGAATGATATAAAATTTTTCCATTCGTTTCAGAAATCAGCTTTGTACAAAAATTATCTTAACACCAAAGATTCGGATAAGCTCAAAAGATACGAGGAACTCAGTACATATTTAAAAAGTAAGGAATTTAAAGAGGAGAAAGAATATTTGCTGCTTAAACCCAAAGATAAATATGAATTAACACCGGAATATAAACAGGAATTACGTTATAAAGAGCTATTAAACAGCGAAGATATCAGCTGGTATTTAAAAAACAAGGGCCATAAGCGGTTTACATGGTTTGAACAATGGCAACTCACTTTTGAGGATAATTTTGATGAGAGCAAACTCAATAAAGATGTGTGGCTTACAAAATATTATTGGGGCGAAGAATTGCTGCATTCAAATTATTCACTGGCAAATGAAAAGCATTGTTTTACGGATAAAAACCTTCAGGTTTCCGGTTCGTCGGTAAAAATTATTACCCGGCGTGAAAATGCCGAGGGTATAAGCTGGGACCCGGTTTTAGGGTTTGCTCCAAAATTTTTTGAATATACATCGGGATTAATGAGCACGGGTAAAAGTTTCCGTCAGCAGTATGGAATATTTGAAGCCAAAATTAAATTTTCAGCTCCACAATCGGTCACCCACGCATTCTGGATGGTATCTAATCATATCATGCCACATATTGATATTATGAAAACAAACGGTCAGGTATCATTGGGCAATTTTTGGGGCGACTTACCGGAGAAAAACAGTATCCGTAAAAACCGCTCTGCCGTGAAAGCATCCCGATTGACAGGTTACAATATTTACCGTTTGGAATGGTCAAAAGATGCGCTTTTATGGAAAATTAACGGAGCAACTGTGTTTAAGGCTACCAAAGGCATACCGCAAGAACCTATGTTCCTGGTATTCAGCTCTCATGTGTACCGTGATATTGATCCGGCCAACACTCCTTCTTCCCTCGAACTGGACTGGGTGCGTTGTTACCAAAAAACTAACAACTAATGACTTTTTAAACGAATCGATTTAAAAACGGGGTAAGCGTTGTGCATCGCCATTAAGACCAGCGATACGGAAGTAAAAATTGCGGGAGAAAACAAGATCAATTACCAACAGATGGTTAAATCCTCATTTTCCAATTGGTACTTTTCAATGTTCTTTTTTTCAGTAATTCGTTGACGAAATTCAAAGTCATTTACCAGTTCATCAAAGTCCAGTAAATCATCCCAAATAGGTTGATTAATAATAATTTCCATAGTTGCATTATTTGTATTCATCACAAATGTATGCACAGGGCATTAAGTTAATCTTAAATGGGGCTTAAGTCCTTGTAAACCAATAAATAAAATATTAACACAAAAATTGTTAATAACGCATGAAAATGAGCAGGAATCAATCGTTGCGCTCGCGAAAGAATTTGTAATACACACTATAGGTGAATCCAAAAACCACATTATCCCGATTCTTATTGTACCCCGGAATATATAGCGGAAGATAGCTTTCGTTCACGTTGCTTTCTTTTAATCGGGCCCGTAAACTCCAACCGAGGTATAAATTGCTGATGAGTTGCATGCGAATGCCGGCTGAAAATTCGAGCCAATGCGACTGTACTTTTTCAGGGGCCAGATAGGTGAAATTTTCACCCCAGTAGCTGATAACTGTTAATTCTTCCAGCTCATGTTCCATCCGGGAATAGGCATACCTGAATCCCAGGGTAACCTGGTTCTTTTGTTGATTATTACGGAGTACATTGATATCAAATCCGGCTTTGTAAAACGATCCGCCTGAACTGTATTTATAGCGTTCTTTTTCAATATTGTAATTGTTTATTCCGTATTCGGCCACAAAAAGGATGTTCGGAACAAATTCAACATCCAGGGAAGCAGCAACGCCGCTATAACCATCATTTATATAGGGTTGTGCAAATTGGGCAATATCAATACCAGGTGTAAAAACCAGGTAGGTAGCCGTATCTGTTGGCGCTTCCTGACTGTAGCCTGCTCCTGCCAATAAACTAATTACCAGGATTGATATATATTTCAAGATTGGTTTCGACATTGTCAATTAAAATCTTTGGATTTAGTATAACCACTGAATCAATTACTTTTCCATAATGAATGGTTGTATCCTGTGTTAGCACGGTGGTGAATACAGTGTCAATCAGCATGGTATCCATGTTGTTGTAGGTTGTGTCATAAAATGTTGTATCATACAGTGTATCAATGGGTATGGAGAATGTTGCCGAATGGTTTATCTGATCGTATATCATTGAATCGATGGTATATTCGTAAATAAATCCGCAGGCATCATTTAAAAATTCGGCCTGCTGCTGATAATAAAAACGAAAATCAACCCGAATAATATTATTAAACCAATAAGTATAATCCACTTCTCGCTCTAAGGGCGCCAGCACCAGTTCGCCGCTGCTGATATTTACATCCTGAATGAGATGGGTGTCCGGTAACTGGTTATTTAACTGTCCGGTAATGGTTAATGAATCAATAATGGTGTCGGCCGGTTCACCATCATCCACTATACGGAAATCAAAATACACAGGCGCAATGGTACGGCTTGTGCATAAAGTAGAATCAACACATTGCCAGCAGGCAAGTGCTAAAAACCCCAAACTGATCACGCTAATGAGCTTGCTCATGGGCAATAATATCTATGGCTTTTTGTAAGGTGTTGTCAATATCACGTATTATCGGATAAAAGCCTTCGTTATCAAAAATATTGCGTGCAATGTAAGCTTTTAGTTGGTGGTGCAATATACGGTGTGATTGATCTGTCTGCGATTGATCTGCCACAATACCCTTTTTTGCTGTATAATCGGTAAATTGTTTTACCAGTGATTGGGTATCCAGGTATTTTTCAAGCGCCTGTACGGCATTAAACGAGGATAGTTTATCGCGGTTATTATCCGTGTATTCAAATGCAAAGCGGTATACCAGGCCTCTGTTTCGCACGCTCGACAGATAATCGGTGGCACCCATCGTATCAATGGGAATGAAATAGTCGGGCATAATGCCTCCGCCTCCATACACGGTATCGCCTTCCGGAGTTCTGTAAATGAGTGAATCGGCAAATTCAATACTGTCGGCCGATAACAGTTCACCATGTTCAATGCGGTGGGTAAGGTCGTCATAGTAATCTTTTTTCCCGTTCTCATACGGTTTTTGAATGGACCGTCCGGTGGGTGTATAATACCTGGCGGTAGTTAATCTAATGGCCGACCCGTCGGATAGTTTGGTTTGTTCCTGTACCAGGCCCTTACCGAATGATCGCCGGCCAATAATTACAGCCCTGTCATTATCCTGTACGGCTCCAGCCAGTACTTCGCTGGCTGAGGCCGATGATTCATCAAGGATCACTCCTAACGGGATATCCGGGGCTATGCCATCGGGTGTGGCACGTACCTCTGAACGGGGTCGGCTGCGGCCACGGGTGTATACAATTAATTCGTTGTTATTTAAAAACTGATCAGCTATTTTGGTGGCCGCATTCAGATAACCTCCACCATTGCCCCGCAAATCAATCAACAACCGTTTCATGCCCAGTTGGTTCAGTTTTTTGTAAGCTTCCATAAACTCTTCAAAAGTGGTTCCGGCAAACTTGTTAATTTTTATATAGCCGGTTGTATCATTTAACATGTACGATATATCAATACTATAAAGCGGAATATTATCACGGGTAATTTCAAATTGTAATAATTCATCAACATCTCTTCGCAGTATGCCAACGGTAACTTTTGTTCCTTTGGGCCCTTTTAACCGGCTTACCACTTCATCGCTGCGCATATCTACACCGGCAATGGTATCATCTTCAACGGTAACAATACGGTCTCCGGCCATTATCCCAACTTTTTCGGAGGGGCCGTTGGGAATGGTGTTTACAACAATAACCGTATCATTTTGCATATTAAACTGCACGCCAATACCGCTAAAATTACCTTCTAAACTTTCGTTGACCGATTTAAAATCTTCGGCAGGAATATATACCGAATGCGGGTCGAGTTCGGATAGGAGCTTGGGAATGGTTTTTTCAATGAGCTCTTTTTTATCAACGGTATCTACATATTCCGATTCGATATAATTGATCACATTGCTTAATTTATCAGTTCGCGGATAAATAAAAAACTGGCCGTTCTGCTTTTCGCCGCCTTGCTGATATAATTTACCTATGAATATTCCTGCAATTATTGACAGGGCAATAATAATGGGCAGGTATACAATTTTGTTTGGATTCTTATAACTCATGTATTTATTTCTTAACGTCAATGAATTTAATTTCTACTCCTGCCCGTTTTAGAAGTTCTATCCCTTCATCCGTATGATAGGCGTCGAAGTATACAACCCGTCGTATACCAGCTTGTATAATTAATTTTGAGCATTCCATACAGGGGGCAGTGGTTATATATAAAGTAGCGTTTTGACTGCTATTGTTTGATTTGGCAACTTTGGTTATGGCATTTGCCTCGGCATGCAGCACATAGGGTTTTGTTTTGCCGGTGTCGTCTTCACAAATATTTTCAAAACCCGATGGTGTACCATTGTATCCATCGGAAATGATCATTTTGTCTTTTACAATAAGCGCACCTACCTGGCGGCGATTACAATAGGAGTTTTGCGCCCATATATAAGCCATTTCCAGGTATCGACGATCAAACTGATCTTGTTTTTCGCCATAAGGATGCAACGTATCATCATGCTCCATGTTCATTATTCTTATGGTTGGCAAATATATCAATAATGATTGGAATTTAAGGAGCCCGATACCTGATCCTTTACAATAGTTTATGGCATGTTTTCAATGCATCGAATAACATTTTGAGGGTATTCGATGCATTACAATATTAATGGGTTGAAACACGAATGTAGATGAAGGGAGATATTAATTTCTGTTTGCTACAGGATTCCTGTAACCCGCATTATTCCTTAAAAAAGGAAATTTCCTTTTCCTTGTATTGATTAACGCCTCCATCTTCATCCACCACCTCGTAGTGGAATTTACCACCCACCAACATTTTATTTTTGATTTTACCGGGTTTACGACCATGAATATAAATCTTCTGGCCAAGTCTGAATCTAGATTTCATTTTATTTCCTCAATTCAAGTAGTCTGGTTAATAAAAAATATATGTTGTAAGCAACTGATTTCTATCCTGAGGTAAACAATTTTTTGTGTACCGAAGGTGGGAATCGAACCCACACACCCGTGAAGGTACATGATTTTGAGTCATGCGCGTCTACCAATTCCGCCACTTCGGCATGAATTATTTCATGATTGTTTAAGAATGCGAAGATATTCATTTGTTTTAACTTAACAAAGCATTATACTACCTTTTCACATTGCTATGGGTGTTGAATACAAAAAACACATGAATCAGTAAGGATAATAATTCGATACTCATTTATTTCTATTGAATCAGGTTCAATAAACGAATATGTTTTTGAAGCTATATTGCATTAACAAGTTAAACTGAGATAGTGTCCGGATAATTATCGGAATATACCACTGATTAGCATTCCTTTTCCCTCAGCCCGCCGGCCGGGGAAAAGAGTGGTGCTTTGTAAATATTGTGTACGGTGTTATTTAAGAAAATTGCTTTTTTCAATTATGTGCGTTTGCGGATATTCAATTTATATTTTGACAATCTGCAAGTCTTGGCATTGATAGTTTGACATGAAATGATTGAATTGTTAATAAACCAAACAATTTGTTGAATATTGACTTGATAAATTAAAAAGGTTTATGTGAACTTTATGAATGATCGGTAGTTTATCAGTTTTCAACCATTTTTGTTAATATTAATTCTTTGTTAAATTTATGTCGCTGTTATTCAAACCCTTAAATATCCGGGTTAATAACTAATTTAGAATGTTGAAAATTACGATGGCTTCCGATAGGTAACTGCTGGATTCTGTTTTTAAATTGCACGTATGTAGGGAAATCCCCCGATGAAAATTTAAACACCATGTTTCCAACACATTAAAAAATTTAAAACATGCAGACAGACGATACCATGACCAAAAAAACTGTAATTGAAAATAAAACGAAAGTGGCTGAAAAAAGCACGGATGAGGAAAAACGGAAGATTTATTCTTACGAGGAAGCATTGAAGAATTCAATTGAATACTTTAAAGGTGATGAATTAGCTGCCACGGTGTGGATTAATAAATATGCACTGAAAGATTCATTCGGTAATATTTATGAATCCAACCCCGATGAAATGCATTGGCGAATTGCTAAAGAAATTGCCAGGATTGAAAAAAAATATCCCAATCCGCTGTCAGTGGAGGAGGTTTATGAATTACTTAAAGATTTTAAATATATCGTTCCGCAGGGAAGTCCTATGGCAGGTATCGGAAATGATTATCAAATCGCTTCCTTATCCAATTGCTTTGTGATTGGGCATCCAAACCCGGCCGATTCGTATGGTGGTATCATGAAAATCGATCAGGAACAGGTGCAATTAATGAAGCGCAGAGGGGGTGTTGGTCATGATTTGTCGCATATTCGTCCGCAAGGCAGTGCTGTATTAAATAGTGCTCTTACTTCAACGGGTGTGGTTCCGTTTATGGAAAGATACTCAAATTCAACCCGCGAGGTTGCACAGGATGGTCGTCGGGGGGCATTAATGTTGAGTATTTCCATCAAACATCCGGATGCCGAGAAATTTATCGATGCCAAGTTGGAACAGGGTAAGGTAACCGGTGCAAACGTGTCGGTACGTATTAATAACGAATTTATGCAGGCAGTCAGAGAAAACAAGCCGTACGTACAACAATTTCCGGTTGACAGCACAGAGCCCGTTTTTACTAAAGAAATTGATGCGAAAAAACTATGGGATAAAATTGTTCACAACGCCTGGAAATCGGCAGAGCCCGGCATATTATTCTGGGATACAATAGCTACTGAAGCCGTACCGGATTGTTATCAGGAATTCGGATATAAAACAGTCTCAACCAATCCGTGTGGCGAAATCCCTCTTTGTCCTTACGATAGTTGTCGTTTATTGGCCATCAACCTGTATAGTTATGTGGAAAATCCATTTACCGAAAAGGCATCATTCAACTTCGAAAAGTTTAAAAAACATGTTGGATATGCCCAGCGTATGATGGATGATATAATTGACCTGGAGTTGGAAAAAGTGGATGCCATACTTGATAAAATCAATAAAGACCCCGAAGACCCTGAAATTAAGAGGGTAGAACGCAGATTATGGGAAAACATCAAAAACAAAGCGGAAGAAGGCCGCAGAACTGGTGTTGGTATCACTGCCGAGGGTGATATGCTGGCTGCTCTTGATTTGCAGTATGGCTCTGATAATGCCATCGATTTTTCCGTTGAGGTACATAAATTAATTGCCGTTGAAGCGTATCGGTCTTCTGTGAACATGGCCAGGGAACGTGGGCCATTTCCTATTTATGATCAATTGCTTGAAAAGGATAATCCATTTATACAGCGATTGAAAAAAGAGGATGAAGATATGTATCACGACATGCAAAAATATGGCCGCCGTAACATTGCCCTGTTAACCATTGCACCTACCGGCACAACCAGTTTAATGACGCAAACAACCTCCGGTATCGAACCTGTTTTCCTGCCGGTTTATAAACGCCGTCGAAAGGTGAACCCGAATGATCCAAGCACCAACGTATCCTTTGTCGATGAGGTGGGCGACTCATGGGAAGAATACAATGTTTTTCATCATAAATTTATCACCTGGCTTGAGATAAAAGGATATGACCCGGAAGAGGTACGTAGTTATGATGACAAACAATTGGACAAAGTGATTAAAAAATCACCTTACTACAAGGCTACTTCGAATGATGTGGATTGGGTTAGCAAGGTTAAAATGCAGGGCGATGTGCAAAAATGGGTGGATCACTCCATTAGTGTAACCATTAATTTGCCCGAAAATGTAAAAGAAGAACTGGTTGATCAACTGTATTTTACGGCTTGGGAGCGGGGATGTAAAGGAGTAACGGTATATCGCGACGGATCACGTTCAGGTGTGCTATTGTCGGGTAAAGAAAAGAAAACAGAAAAAACCGATGAGTTTAGCGTGAAACGGCCGAGAGTGCTAAAGGCTGAAGTTATCAGGTTTAACAACGAAGACGAAAACTGGATCGCTTTTGTTGGTATTAAAGATGGTCGTCCTTATGAAATTTTCACCGGTATGCAGGATGAGGAAGTATTAGCCATCCCACGATCTATTAGAAAAGGCAAGATCATAAAAAATTATGACGATGATGGAAATTCCCGTTACGATTTTCAATATACCGACAAATACGGCTATAAAAATACCATTGGTGGCCTGTCACATCAATTCAATAAAGAATTCTGGAATTATGCCAAACTAATTTCCGGTGTATTGCGACATGGTATGCCAATACAGGATGTGGTACATCTGGTTCAGTCGTTGCGCCTGGACAGCGAGACCATCAACACCTGGAAAAATGGTGTTGAACGTGCATTAAAACGATATATACCCGATGGTACCAAAGCCAAAAAAGGACAGGCATGTGGTGAGTGTTCGGGTACCAACCTTATTTATCAGGAGGGTTGTTTGATTTGCACTGATTGTGGCAGTTCTAAATGTGGTTAATAATCGATTAGCATCTGAAATAAGCAATTGGAAGTTGAAAGCCTGCGACGTGATGTCGCGGGCTTTTTGCATAATCCCTTACCCTGACCATACAATTTATTACCTACCACGCAACCTTTTTTATACTTCCTGCATCTTGGAACTAAAGACATTTAAAATTAGGGGTTCTCATAAACAGGTAAACATGTTTAGGTTAAGCCGTTCTGGATTTCCAGGGCGGTTTTTTTTAAAAAGTTTCCTAAAGCCTCTTTATAAGTCGAAACCTATGTCTTTTCGATAATATTTACCTTCAAAACCAATTTTTTCAGCCGCCAGATAGCACCTGGCAAGTGCATCGGACATGTTACTGCCAAGTGCGCTGATGGATAATACCCTTCCGCCATTGGTTAAAACCTGTCCTGGCTTGGCTTTGGTTCCGGCATGGAATAATAAAACATCCTTCACCTCATCGAGGCCTGTAATTTCTTTCCCTTTTTTATAGCTGCCCGGGTAACCGCCTGAGACAAGCATCACCGTTGTACAGGATTCCGGTTGAATGGTCAGATCAATGGCAGATAGCTTTTCGGTAGCTACGGCTTCAAATACTTCTACCATGTCGTTTTTAATCCTGGGAAAAACCGCCTCGGTTTCCGGATCCCCCATGCGTACATTGTATTCTATTACATACGGTTCGCCATTGCAATTCATCAGTCCGATAAAAATAAATCCTTTGAAATCGATATTTTCCTGTTGCAATCCGTCAATAGTGGGTTTGATAATGCGTGTTTCAACCTTTTCGATAAATTTCTTATCGGCAAAAGGCACTGGCGATATGGCTCCCATACCACCGGTATTTAAACCGGTATCTCCCTCACCAATGCGTTTGTAATCTTTGGCTTCGGGTAGTATTTTATAAGTTTTTCCATCGGTGAGCACAAATACACTCAGCTCAATCCCTGATAAAAATTCCTCAATCACTACTTTATTACTGGCTGCACCAAAACGGCCACCCAGCATGTTCTCCAATTCATCCTGCGCATCCAGCAGTTTATGGAGGATAAGCACACCTTTCCCGGCAGCCAGGCCATCGGCTTTTAACACATAAGGTGGTGATAAACTGGTAAGGAATTTTTTACCCTCGTCCAGGTTTCTTTTACTCACACTTAGATAGCGGGCCGTAGGGATGTTGTATTGTTGCATGAATGTTTTGGCAAAGTCTTTGCTTCCCTCAAGCCTGGCTCCTTCCTTTGACGGGCCAATAACAGGAATGGATTGCAGCGAAGGATCGTTTTTGAAATAATCGTAGATACCTTTCACCAATGGATCCTCGGGGCCCACTACTACCATGTCAATGGAATGGGTAACAGCAAATGCGCCCAGGGCATTAAAATCATCGCCGGCAATATCCACATTGGTACCCAATATAGATGTACCTGCGTTTCCCGGTGCAATGTATAACTGCGATAACTGAGGGCTCTGTGCCAGTTTCCAGGCCATGGCATGTTCACGTCCGCCTGATCCGATGAGTAAAACCTTCATGATGTTGTTTTTTTATGCGTGGTTAAAACTAACATATAAAAAATTATGTGTAAAACTTTGAGGATAAAATTATTTTAACGTGAGATATGCAATGGTTTGTTCAGGTAAAATTATATTTTCATTTTTTATATCAAATTGTCATACTAACTTAATTTTGCCAATGCTGACATATATTGCGTATTTGTTCTTTACTTTATTGTCCGAAAACTTTTATAATGCTTTTATACCTATATTCTATTAATATCTTTGTTTACATGGACGTGCATACACCGGAACAAAGGAAAAAGAATATGCAGGCAATTAAAAACAAGAAAACAAAAATAGAAGAATTGCTTGCTAAAGCTTTATGGAAAAAAGGATATAGATATAGACGAAATAATAAATCCGTTTATGGGAATCCGGATTTTACATTTCGTAAATATAAGATAGCAATATTTTGTGACAGTGAATTTTTCCACGGTAAAGATTGGGAATATCAGAAATATAGAATTAAAACAAATACCGAATTCTGGTATAAGAAAATTGAAGGTAATATTGCCCGGGACAAAAACGTAAATGAAACATTGTTAAAAAATGAATGGAAAGTTATCAGATTTTGGGGTAATGATATAAAAAAAAATATCGATTTTTGCATACGTCAAATTGAAGCTGCAATTGAGGAAAGAAAATATGTATAGCTATTCTGAAATCAGAGAACAGATTGATATTGAGCCAATCAAAGATCCTGATAATATGCAGGCTTATGTCACTCATTATTTGCATAATATGCATAATGGTATATCCGATTACTTTGAAGAACCAGCTATAAAATATTTGGAGAAATATCCGGATAAATTGCCATTAGTTAAACAAGGGAAATTAATTGATAATTGGGATATTCCTTTCCCGTCTCCGAATAATCCTAAATTTAAGTTTATCGATTTATTTGCAGGTATAGGAGGAATCAGGCTGGCTTATCAAAATGCTGGCGGAAAATGTGTTTTTTCTTCAGAATATAACAAATTCGCCAAAATCACTTATGAAGCAAATTTTGGTGAGGTTCCTTTTGGCGATATTACAAGAATTGATGAAAAAGACATACCAGATCATGACGTACTACTGGCAGGTTTTCCTTGTCAGCCATTTTCAATTGCAGGCGTTTCTAAAAAGAATAGTTTGGGTAAGAAACATGGTTTCCTTGATGAAACACAGGGAACATTATTTTTTGATATTGCACGTATTCTTAAAGAGAAAAGGCCTGGAGTTTTTATGCTTGAAAATGTCAAGAATCTTTTAACTCATGACAAGGGCCGGACATTTGAAGTAATTTATAATGCATTAGATGAATTAGGATATTCTGTTCATTTCAGAATACTTGATGGGAAATATTATGTTCCGCAACATCGTGAAAGAATATTTATTGTTGGTTTTGATATTAATAAATTTAACGGAAAAGAAAATTTTCAATTCCCTGATTCAACTGCAACAACAAATACTATAAAAGACATACTGGAATCAAATCCTGATTCAAAATATACATTATCGGATAAGCTCTGGAATTATCTGCAAGGTTATGCTATCAAACATAAGAAAAAAGGGAATGGATTTGGATTTGGATTAACTGAAATGAATGGAATTAGCCGGACATTAAGTGCACGATATTATAAAGATGGTTCGGAGATTTTAATTCCACAGCCAAATATGAATCCGAGAAAATTAACTCCCAGAGAGTGTGCAAGATTACAGGGATTTCCTGATAATTTTCGAATTCCTGTATCAGATAATCAGGCATACAGACAATTTGGTAATTCAGTTGTTATGCCTTTAATGTATGCTGTAGCTAAGCAAATAATTAAATCCGTTTCGAGGTTTTAAATGGATAACATATTAGAAAAGGCTATACTATCATGTAATAATGGAATTATTTCATTTAGTAAATTTATTACAGCCAATGATACAGGAGCGAACGGTGCCCATCAGGCTGGATTTCATATCCATAAAAATGCATGGTCGCTATTTTTTAATAAACCAGGAGAAAAAGGAAATAACAAGGATAAATTCGTAAGAATTAAGTGGCAGGATGATTTTGAAACAGACAGTCGATTTATTTATTATGGCGTTGGAACACGGAATGAATATCGTTTAACGCGTTTTGGCAGAGGATTCCCTTTTTTAAATGAATGGAATATAGGCGATCTGTTAGTTATTTCAAAAAAGGATGAATATTATTACGAAGGATATGTTTTAACCAGTGATGAAGATATAGAGGATTTTTTTGATGCCTTTGGCGTTTCGTCTACAGAAACTAACAAAATACTTCCTAAAAGTGATGAATTGGCAGTTGAGGATAAGTTATTTTTCCTTTTTGAGTCATTTCTTAACAGGCTGGAAGAATATTTTCCTCCAACAAATGTACTTGCAAAAGCTGCACGGGACATATTTATTAAGACTTATCATTTAACCAATACATCGGTATTAAATAAACCTGATAAAGAGGTTATTAATTGGATTGCCACCGAATACGAATTATTTAAATTTATTGAGAATAAAAGATACACCGATATAATCCAAACTCCTTTTAAGTCTGTTGATGAATTAATAAAAACAGCAAATACTATTTTGAACAGAAGAAAATCTCGTGCAGGCAGATCGTTAGAACACCATTTGGCGGAGATTTTTGAAATCTGGAAAATATCTTATAGTTCTCAGGTTAATACCGAAGAAAAGAAAAAACCTGATTTTATTTTTCCTGATATTGATACTTATTATAAAGAGAATGCAGGAAGTGAAAAATTGGTGTTTCTGGGAGCAAAAACTACCTGTAAAGACCGATGGCGTCAAATACTAGGTGAAGCTGATAAAATACCTGAAAAGCATTTATTTACACTTCAACAGGGAATTTCAGGAAATCAAATTCAGGAAATGATAACCTCAAATGTTACTTTAGTCGTGCCGGAACCTTATATTTCGAGTTTTCCAAAAATTTATCATGATAAAATATGGACCTTAAAAAGATTCGTACAGTACGTCGCTGAAAAGCAAAAATAAAAATTCATAATGAACCATTACTTTTACGGCCAGCCAATAAGATTATAAATTGAAAAACATCCGCAATAATCCTGCTTTACCGTATATTACTCTTATCATTGGATTGCTGTTCATGGCCAATGCCGCGGTATTGGTTAAATTATCCGATGCTCCGGGCATTGTAACCACTTTTTACCGCATGTTTTTTGGTACCGTTATTCTTATCCTTCCCTTTGTCATTCACCGTATAAAGAGCAAGACTAAATTATCACAAAAAGGAATATGGTATGCCATTGCTGCCGGGTCGTGCTTTGGGTTTGATATGGCTTTGTGGTCAACAGGAGTGGTGGCCAGCAATGCAACCCTTCCCACGCTCATGGCCAATATGGCGCCCATTTGGGTAGGTTTTGGTTCGATGCTTATTTTTAAGGAAAAGCATAAACCGGGGTTTTGGCTCGGACTGATCCTGGCGGTTAGCGGATTACCCATCATGTTTAGCCAGGATATACACGGTTCAGGAAATGTTATTTTGGGTGCTTTACTGGGCCTCGGGGCCGGGTTTTTTTACGGTGCGTTTTATTTGTTCTCTCAACCGGGACGTAAGGTCATGGATACCCTGTCTTATCTGTTTGTTTCAACGGCTTCTTCATCGGTTGTATTGTTTATGCTTGTATTGGTTTTTGATCATCGTCTGGTGGGTTATGCCCAGCATACATGGCTTATTTTCGCCGTACTCGGATTGGGGGTGCAGGTGATAGGTTGGTTTATGATCAATTATTCCCAGGGTTTTCTGCCGGCCTCTATTGTTGCGCCAACCCTGCTGGGGCAGCCCATTATTA
>JAAAOM010000064.1 GCA_009908855.1 Bacteroidota bacterium | reverse complement strand
AATCTCTACCGACATACCTACGCGTTTGGCAACATCATCACCCCATTCATTCAATTGTTCAAGGCCTTTTTTAAAACTGCCTTCAATCGTGCTTAATACCGTTCCCATGGGTAAATTTCGCTTAACAGTAGTATATTCCTCACCAATATGATAATCGGATATAATATTGAGTGAAATTTCATTTTTTTTTGCCTGCCTTTCTATCCATTTTATGGCTACTTCCATCGAATCGATGGTTGATTGTATATCAAATTCCGTCCAGGGATATGTTTCTTTCGAATCGACAAAAACAAAATACACCAGCACATCACCTTTCAGCACCTTGCATACGTTGTTTACCCTTCCATCTTCGTAGTCAAGCCGCTTAAAACCAAAGCCTGATATAAAGAACAAACCTATAAGCAATAGAATTATTTTGTTGAAATACTTCATTTAAATACTTGAATATTAACTTACAGAAAATGCAAATTTAATAAAGTGATACTATGTACGTAAACATCAACGAATAAGTTATTGACAAAACTAAGATTTTACGAGATTTTTCGGTTCATACAAACAAATTTCCATAAGTCCGCATTCGAAACATCTTGGTTTTCGGGCGATACAAACATATCGTCCATGCAGGATTAGCCAGTGATGAGCAATGGGTAATAATTCCTCCGGGAAATATTTCACCAATTGTTTTTCGGTTTCCAAGGGTGTTTTGGCATTTTTTGACAATCCTAATCGGGCGGCTACACGAAACACATGCGTATCAACAGGCATGGTTGGTAAATCATAAATCACCGATGCAATCACATTGGCTGTTTTCCTTCCTACTCCGGGAAGTTTCTGCAATTCATCAACCGTATCGGGAATGTTACCATTAAACTCATCCACAACTTTCCGGGCCATACCAATTAAATGTTTGGATTTGTTATTGGGATAAGAGCAGGATTTAATGATACTGTAAACATCTTCAGCTTCCCCTGCTGCCAAATCTTCGACTTTAGGAAAACGATTGAATAAATGTGGAGTTATCATATTCACCCGCTTATCGGTGCACTGGGCACTCAAAATAACGGCAACAATTAATTCATAAGACGTGGTATAATGCAACTCGGTTTCAGCCACCGGCATGTTCTTCTGAAAATAGGCAATAACCTGTTGATACCGCTCCTTAATGGTCATTTCACAAAAATTAAATTGCAAATATAACTTTATCGATGGATTCATCTAAATTTGACCTCCTTTAAAAAACAGGGTTATGGCATCATTTTTACAGGCGGAAAATATATCAAAACAAATAGGTGATTTACTGCTTTTCGAGGATTTATCATTAAACATCGACGAAGGGGAGAAAATTGCGCTCATCGCCAAAAACGGAACCGGTAAGACCAGTTTGCTAAATATCCTGGCCGGTACCGATACACCAACCAACGGAACTATATCAGGAAAGAATGATATTGTGATCGGTTATCTCCCCCAAGAACCTTTATTAAATCCTATAAACAATGTATTTGAAGAAATTCTGCATGCTGATACACCGCTAAATTCAGTTATTAAGTCTTATGAAAAGGCCCTGGCAGCCAATGATCAAAAACAATTACCCGGGTTAATCGATCAAATGGACCAATTAAATGCCTGGGATTATGACACGCGTATAAAGACAACACTTGGTGTGCTCAACATTAACAGTTATGAGCAAAAGGTAAATACACTTTCGGGCGGACAACAAAAACGCCTGGCTCTGGCCAAAGTGCTGTTACAGGAGCCTGATTTATTGATACTGGATGAACCTACCAACCATCTGGACCTCGAAATGATCGAATGGCTTGAGAATCATCTTACGCAATCTAAAGCAACCTTGTTTATGGTTACGCACGATCGGTATTTTCTGGATCGCGTATGCAATGTGATTTACGAAATAGATGACCATACACTCTATCGATATCAGGGGAATTACGCTTATTATCTGGAAAAGAGACAGGAAAGGATTCAACAGCACCAGGCGTCGGTGGAGAAAGCACAAAATCTTTTCCGAAAGGAACTGGACTGGATGCGTCGCATGCCAAAGGCTCGCGGTACTAAGGCCAAATACCGGAAAGATGCTTTCGGGAATATCAAAGAAAAGGCACATGAAAACATCGCTGAACAACAGGTAAATATTACTGCAGCCGGTAAAAGAATGGGCAACAAGATCATTGAGATACACCAGGTTAAAAAGCAATTCGGCGATTTAAAAATACTGGATAATTTCAGTTACACTTTCGACCGATATGAAAAAGTGGGTATCGTAGGCCCGAACGGATCGGGCAAATCCACCCTTCTAAACCTTATTACCCAACAGCTCAATCCCGACCAGGGCGAGATCATTACCGGCCAAACCATACAATTTGGTTATTACCGGCAAAAAGGACTGCATTTTGAGGAGGACACAAAGGTAATTGATGTGGTCAGGGAAATTGCCGAAACCGTGCATATTGGAAACGGACAGACATTATCGGTTACTCAATTCCTGAATTACTTTCTTTTTCCGCCTAAAACACATTATAATTATGTAAGGAAACTGAGTGGCGGAGAAAAACGCCGGCTTTACCTTGTCTCCATACTTATGCAAAATCCCAATTTCCTGATACTTGATGAACCTACCAATGATTTAGACATCCATACCTTAAATGTGCTGGAGGAATACCTGGCCTCCTTCCGGGGATGCGTAATTGTTGTTTCGCACGACCGTTTTTTTATGGATAAGATTGTTGACCATTTGTTTGTGTTTGAAGGCCAGGGTTCGATCAAAGATTTCCCGGGCAATTATTCACAGTACCGGGCCTGGAAAAGCGAACAGGATAAAACAAAAACACAAAAAACGACCTCTTCAGCCCCTGCAAAAAATAAAACTGAAGAACCGGCTGCCAAACAATCCAACAAGCTTACATACAAAGAGCGATTAGAACTTCAGGAGGTAGAAACGGAAATTGATCATTTGGAAGCTGAAAAAACACAGCTGGAAAATGAAGTCAGCAGTGGTTCATTACCCAATGATGAGCTTATTGAGAAATCCGAACAAATTGCCAAACTTATGGAGACCATTGAACAGAAAACCGAGCGTTGGATGGAATTGAGTGAAAAGGAACAATGATTAATTGATAATTCGCTATTTATTGGCATAGGCAATCAAATTACGCACCGGTAACTATCTTTAGATTGCATTGCAAATAAGTGATTTTAGCATCTCAAAGTAAATATTTTACACAAATTAGTCATTGTGCTAAATCTTTTATTATATTTGTACCCAATAATTTCAACGAAAGATGACAGTAAACAATAATACATTTTTCAGCTATTTTTTTTTCTTTTTCTTCTATTTTTTTAGACAGAAACGGGGCTGAATTGTATTATTTCAATAAATAACACATGGAAGTCCCGATTTTTCGGGACTTTTTTTTTGTACAAAAAGAAATTATGTCGGTAACAACAAATGTGAAAAAAATTGCGATACAGGGCGGTTACGGCGCATTTCATGAAATTGCAGCCAAACAGTATTTCGAACATGAAGATATTGAAATCGTACCACGCGACACGTTTAACGAATTATTTGATTCACTTGAAAAAAACTATGCCGACTACGGCATCACGGCCATTGAAAACACCCTGGCGGGAAGTATATTACCCAATTACAGCTTACTGCTGGAGTCCAACATGAAAATTGTTGGTGAGATTTATTTGCGCATAAAACAAAATTTAGTTGCTTTACCTGGCCGGCAAATTGAAGACGTGATAGAGGTATACTCCCACCCCATGGCTTTGTTACAATGTCAGCAATTCTTTAAAAAATATCCGAAAATTAAACTCATTGACAGCAACGATACGGCATTGAGTGCCCATGAAATAGCAGAAAAAAAACTTCAGAATGCAGGTGCCATAGCCAGCGAGCTTGCTGCCGAGAATTATGGCCTGGAGATTCTGGCCAGAAGCATCGAAACCAATAAAAAAAATTACACCCGATTCCTAATTTTGCGTGAGAAAAACGGCAATAATCATTGTGAGCAGGAAAATGTTAATAAATCATCGTTGCATTTTACAATTGCGCACAAAATTGGGGGATTGTCCAAAATATTGTCAACTTTGTCATTCTATGAAATAAATTTAACCAAAATCCAGTCCATGCCAATTATCGGGCGAGAGTGGGAGTACCAGTTTTATGTTGATGTAATGTTTGATGATTACGATATGTACCAGCAGTCGATTACTGCCATTAAACCATTTACGGGTGTATTAAATATTTTGGGTGAATACCAAAAAGGGAAATCAATAATTGAATAATAATTAAAACTATGGCTATACAACTCGATTTAGAAAAGATTGAATTTGACGGTGTTGATTTAAAACGACCTTTAATCATGGCCGGCCCGTGTAGTGCCGAAACAGAGGAACAGGTGATGAACACTGCCGCTGAACTAAAAAAATATGACATCCCCGTTTACCGCGCCGGGATATGGAAACCACGCACACGACCTAATACCTTTGAAGGTGTTGGATCAAAAGGCCTACCGTGGCTTAAGCGTGTTAAAGAAGAATACGGCATGCTCACAGCCACCGAAGTGGCCAATGTAAAACATGTTTACGAAGCGCTGAAATTTGGTGTGGATATTATATGGATCGGCGCCCGTACAACAGCCAATCCATTTGCTGTTCAGGAAATAGCCGATTCATTAAATGGTGTGGACATACCGGTTTTTATTAAGAATCCGGTTAACCCCGATGTAGAACTTTGGATAGGAGCTGTTGAGCGTATCCACAATGCCGGTATTAAAAAAATTGCTGCCATTCATCGTGGATTTTCAACTTACCAAAAATCCTTGTATCGCAATTTACCGCAATGGCAATTGCCAATTGAATTAAAACGCAGCGTTCCGAATTTACCAATTATCACCGATCCATCGCATATTTGTGGTAACAGGGAGTTGTTGTTTGAAGTATCACAAAAATCAATGGACCTGGATTTTGACGGGTTGATTATTGAAACACATATTAATCCGGATAAGGCCCTGAGCGATGCCAAACAACAAATTACACCGGCTGCTTTGAATGACCTGTTAAGCAAGCTGGTATTGCGTAAACCAAACGTTGAAAACGCTGTTTTGCAACACACACTGGAAGAACTGAGGCATGACATTGATCGGCTTGACGACAAACTGATTGATCTGTTAGCCGATCGAATGAAAACATCGGAGAAAATAGGTGAATACAAAAAATTGAACAACATTACCATACTACAGTCCAGTCGTTGGGATGAACTATTGAACAAACGTTTAGAACTCTCCGGCGGAAAAGGATTAAGTGATGAATTTATTTTAAAAATATTCAGAGCCATCCACCAGGAGTCCATTAATCATCAAACACATATTATGAACGAAATAGAGCAAAAAGCTCAGGAACAGGAAAAAGCACGATAATTATCCATACATGAGAACCATTGATATTCAAACCGATACCAAATCATCCCAAATCCTGATAGGCGAATCGATCCGGCAGGTGCATACATACATACCTGCCAATCGAAAAACTATTATTGTTACCGATGAAAATGTGTATCGTCATTACCAGGATCAATTTCCCCAAGGATCGGTTATATTGATGGGATTGGGTGAGAAAAACAAATCCCTGCAAACTATTGAGCATATTTTTAATGAATTCGTTAAACATGAAGTGGACCGCACTACGTACATTGTAGCCATTGGTGGTGGTATAGTTTGCGATGTTGTAGGATTTGCCGCATCGATTTATATGCGCGGTCTGCCGTTTGGATTTGTATCCACAACCCTGCTTTCACAGGTTGATGCAAGCGTTGGCGGTAAAAATGGTGTAAATTTCCAGGGATACAAAAATATGGTAGGGGTGTTTAATCAGCCCGATTTTGTGATTTGCGACCCTGAAATGCTTAAAACACTCACCGATAAGGAATTCAGAGCAGGATTTGCAGAAATTGTAAAGGCGGGCGCCATTAAAAACAGCGACTTTTTCGAATATATCGAAGAATACATCCCACAAGCACTACAATATAAACCGGAAGTAATGGAAAAAATGGTTTATCATTCAGTGCTTATCAAATCAGAAGTTGTAGAAGCCGATGAACGAGAAAAAGGAGAACGCCGAAAATTAAATTTTGGCCATACTTTTGCACATGCTATTGAGAAATTAACAGGCATGCTGCATGGCGAAGCCGTAAGCCTGGGCATGGTTATGGCCTCCAAGCTGTCTCATAAACTCGGATTTTTAGCCGAAAAAGAAGTAAATCGCCTGAAAGAATTACTGGTAAACATCCAATTACCGATTACCACAGATATACCCATGCAGGATATTTTTAAAATGATGCGACAGGATAAAAAGAAAGAAGGAGAAACCATCCATTTGATTTTGCTTGAACACCTTGGCAATGCTATCATACATCCCATTTCATTTAAACAATTGGAGGAACATTTAAATGATTTGTATTAGTATTTCCGAACCCAGTGTAGATGCCTGTAAAGCCCTGCTAAAAAATGTTGAAATGGCTGAAATCAGGCTGGATATGTGCAATTTCGACAGCGAAGAAATTGAAGAAGTTTTTACCATGCCGGCAAAGCTTGTGGCCACTCATCGTCCCACAAGTCTTCCTGATAAAGAACGCATGGAACTGCTCAAACTAGCCATTCATTACGGCGCTGAATATGTTGATGTTGAGTATGAAGCCAATCCCGAATACCGAAATGAATTGGTAAACTACGCACGTAAAAAAGGTTGTAATGTAATTATTTCCTATCACAACTTTGAGGAAACCCCCTCAGAGAAGGTGCTTCAAAACATTATTGACGAAAGTTTTATTTTTGGTGCCGATGTGGCGAAAGTAGCTGTAATGGCCAATACTCAGCAGGACGTAGCAAAAATATTAGCCTTATACCAGTACGAAGGACGCCTGGTGGCCATTGGAATGGGACATAAAGGTAAAATTACCCGGGTAATGGCACCCTTGCTGGGTGCTGAATTCACATTTGCGGTTATGGACGATGGCCGTTCAACCGCTCCAGGACAACTCACATTTTCAAAACTGGAGAACTTGTTAAACCAATTATCGAACTTATAAATACCATTCATGAACAATTTCGGACGACTATTCAGGATTAGTTTATTTGGAGAATCGCATGGCATTCAGGTGGGTGTAACCATTGATGGTTGTCCTGCCGGTATACCACTAACAGAAGATGATTTAATAAAAGAACTGGACCGACGCCGCAGCGGTGCCAAAGGTACAACACCCCGGAAAGAAAGTGATATGCCGAATATAGTGAGCGGTGTATTTAATAATTATACAACCGGAGCACCCATTACAGTGCTTTTTGAGAATGCCAATACCCGTTCTAAAGATTATTCACAATTCCTGGATATTCCGCGTCCGGGACACGCTGATTTTACGGCCCAACAAAAATTCAAAGGATTTCAGGATTACCGGGGAGGAGGCCATTTTTCAGGACGGATTACCCTGGCTCTGGTAACAGCCGGTGCCATCGCCAAGAAACTAATACATCCGGTTGAAATAAAATCAGATATCCTTGAAATAGGTGGCAATCCGAATATCCAGGAAGCCATTGACAATGCCATCCGAAATAAAGATTCGGTAGGTGGTATTATCAGATGCATAGCCACCAATATGCCAGCCGGGTTGGGTGAACCCTTTTTTGACAAAACTGAATCGTTACTGGCGCATATTATATTCGCCATTCCTGCCATTAAAGGACTGGAGTTTGGAGCTGGTTTTGAAGCAGCTAAAATGTGGGGAAGTGAAAACAATGACAATTACATTACAGCCGACGGTAAAACTGATACCAATAATGCAGGTGGCATTAATGGTGGCATTACCAGCGGTAATGACCTGGTTTTAAAAGTTGTGGTTAAACCTACATCGAGCACAAGCCAAAAACAACGCACTTTAAATGTTAAAACCGGTGAAATGACTGAATTTATCGTTGAAGGCCGCCACGATACCTGTATTGCTTTGCGTGTACCGGTTGTGTTGGAATCGGCCGTAGCCATTGTGTTGGCCGACCTTATGATGCAGGAGCAACAGATACCCAAGGTATACGAAAAAAAATAAACGCCATTCCATTATATTTTACAAACCAACAAACTGATATGAAAATCCTGGTTATTGGAGCAGGCCGCATGGGAGCCTGGTTAGTTGAATCGCTATGTATGGATCATGACGTCGGTGTTTTTGATAAGAACATCAGAAAGTTACGTTATTTATTCAATTCAGTAAAACTGGTTAACTACGATGAAGTAGCTGAATTTCAACCTGAGATGGTAATCAATGCCGTGAACCTGGAGAGAACCGTGCCCGTTTTTGAAGAGATACTACCCTACCTGCCTGCCGATTGTATCTTGTCTGATATCACATCTGTAAAAACACCTGTACAGGATTGGTATCTGAATTCAGGACGCAGGTTTGTATCCACCCATCCGATGTTCGGGCCAACGTTTGCCAATGTGAAAGACCTGAGTTCACAAAGTGCTATAATCATTAACCAATCGGATGAAGAAGGCAAATCTTTTTTTCGGAAATTTTATGAATCACTCAATCTCAATATTTTTGAATATACATTTAAAGAACATGACGAAACCATTGCCTATTCACTGGCTATACCGTTCGCATCTACCATTGTATTTGCGGCATGTATGAAAAAACAAGAAGCCCCGGGTACTACCTTTAATAAACATATGGATATTGCCAAGGGGCTCCTTTCGGAAGATAATTACCTGTTGTCCGAAATTTTGTTCAGCCCATTTGCCCTGGAGCACATAAAAAACATTTATAAAAAATTAGGTGATTTAATGACTATGATTGAAACCAATAATGCAATTCAATTACATGACTTTCTCAATAAATTAGAAGAAAATATAAAAGAATAGCCATAATTTTTTTAATGAATATTTGCAATCGCTCATCATTGAAAAAAGCAATTTTCGAAAATGCCATCAAACGCTCCTGATACATAGAAGCGGAGTCGAAATGTACTGATAATGAGTACTAATAACCCTTCCACTACGCCCAGGGTGACCATCTTATAAGGCATTTTCGAAAATTGCTTTTTCTCTCGTAAATAGTTTATGGATGATTTTAGATAATCAAATATTTCATGAATTAGTTGTGAAATTAAAATGATTTTTGGATTTTTATTTCCTTAATTAATCCAAATTATTTATGAAAACAAAATTATTAGTATTTGCAATTATTACAGGCCTCATATTTTCGGCATGTGAGAAAGAAAATGAAAACAATGGAGGAAATTCAGGTGAACCTCCCAAAATAAGTATTGGCAGCGAAGAGGATTTGATTGAAATTCCGGAAGGACTCGAAAATTCAAGTGATCCACATGCCACTACTTGCAGAACCTATATCCAATTAGCCACCAATTTGAGCGCGTTTTCATATCATTTTCAACCACCAAGTAATGCGGAAGAATGGAACAATAAAAATGCCGCTGCCGCAGTTCAGGATGCATCGGATTTTTCATACACTTATTCCTGGACTTATGGTGAACAGACCATAACCATGTATTGGTTATCAAACGAAGAAAATGACCGCTATACCTGGGATATTGATATGGAAATTAATGGTGTGCGCTTTGAATATTTAAGTGCATGGGAAGCCAAGGATAATAATGAAGGCGAAATTCAATACAATTTTAACTGGACTTGCGCATATACGGATGAAGATGAAGCTGATTGCGATAATGTGTATCAAATTTATAAGTGGAATACATTGGATGACGGAACCGTTACATTTGATTGGTTACAAGAATATGAATCACAGGAAGAAGGGTATACATTCAAATATAATCTAACCTCCAATCCTGATCAGTCCGGTGAACTAACATTTATCTCTGATGGTGAAAATACGCAGACATACACCTGGAACCCAGATGGCAGTGGTACTTTTACCAATTCCGAGGGTGAAACAACAAATTGGGATGCAGCATCGTAAGGAGGTTATAAGTAAATATTAAAAATATAATCCCGTTGATTTGAATCCAACGGGATTTTTTTACTAGTCCAGTTGCAATTGATTACTTCTATTCTTGTGAATCGTACCAATTTGCGATTATATTTTGACCGTCTTGCTATCCTGAGTTCTTGGTTGGCCGGAATATCATCTCAAACACAATAAAGGAGTTATATATACCCTTCCATACTCTTCAATAGCTCCTTCACCAAGGGTCTTTTTTGTTCTTCAGTATTTATAAAGGCTTCTTTTACAGCGTGGTGGTAATTTGTAAGTTGTTCTTTGGTGGTGTCTTCCAACGACTCTTCGATAACTGTAAATGCCTCAATGGCCGTTTCATAATTTTCGTTCATGAGTACTTCAACAAATACGTCGAGGTAATCACTAAAATCAAGCCTGTTCTGCCAGCAGGCAGCCACCACATATTTAAACTGAATACCACCTTTTCGCTCTGTAACAGCTTTTACCAATGGTTCAATGGCATATTCATCACGCAGGTCATTCAATAACTGCACGATGGTAGCAATCAGCTCGTTATCCTCGGTACGGCCCAACAAATCAAGCATGGGTGAAACCAATTGTGGATCACCTGAAGCACGCATGCCTTTAATCACCTCCACCTGCCGGGAAGAATCACTACCTTCCAATACCTTTGTAATCTCTTGTATTTGTTTTTTGTTCAATGACATAAATAATTTATTCGCAATGTTTTTGAAATTGATTATAGGCGTCCCGATAACCTAATTGATAAGACTTTTTAAAATCAGCGCAGGCACCTTTTTTATTCTCCTGATTTAACCGGGCCATGCCCCTGTAATAATACACTTCGGCATCA
Organism: Bacteroidota bacterium; assembly: GCA_009908855.1. Lineage (GTDB taxonomy): Bacteria > Bacteroidota > Bacteroidia > Bacteroidales > JAAAOM01 > JAAAOM01. The sequence goes on along the minus strand of JAAAOM010000064.1, from coordinate 21,037 downwards.
TTGGGGTTAAAATCCAGTGCCTGGGAAAGGTCTCTAATGGCATATTCCGGCATATTGACATAAAAATAAGCCCGCCCTCTTAACTTGTAAGCCATAAACCGTGGTTTATGGTGTTTAAAATACAAATTAATGGTACTCAAAGCAGTTAAGTAATCGCCTGCACCATAAGCAATGTTGGCTTTTTGCATCAACCCTTTGTCATCCATTGGCAGGTAGGATAAATATTCATCCAGTTCCCGCAAGGCATGGCGGGACTCCTTGTTTTTGGCATAACCTTCAGCTAGCTGCAGGTACACCTCAAAATCATCCGGGTTCAATCGTAAATAATAAGTATAATTGTTAATAGCATCTTCATAATCATTTAAAGCATATTGAATATTGGCCATCTGAAGGCGATAGCGTTCATCAGTTCGTTCCAATTCAACGGCTTTTTCTATATATCCAAGGGCCTGCTCATGTTTACCTATTTGGTTATAAGTTATGGCCAGGTAGTAATAATATTGTGCATAGTCAGGATACTCCTTAACTTTGGCATTTAATGTATCTATAGCGGAAAAAAAATCTTCCTGCTCAATGAGGTACCGGATTTCGGCTATGGATTTCTCATGATGAGAATACCAATCGGTGAGCCATAAATCATTCCATAATTTTGTACCGGCTATGGCTTCCAATTTGGGATGCAGTTTTATTTCAGCCTCCGACCTTTTTGTGTTGAACTTCAGATATTGTTTCAAATATTTTATAGCATCTTCCGTTTGATTTTTTTGCGCATAGCTTACAGCTAATAACCAGTATGTTTCCGGTAAATCATGATGTTGGATTACCTGTATGGCTGAATCGGGTTGATTGATAGCCAAATATATCCGGGCTTGTAAATGTGCCATTTCAGGCTCGATATCGTGTATTTTGGTAAATGCATTTTTTGCTTTTTCTATTTTTTCCTGTCGAAATGCACCCAATGCGGTCAAATACCATTCATTATCAGTAGTCTGAGCCTTAACCTGGATAAAGCCAATAATAATGAGAATATATGTGATTAATTGTTTTTTCATCATTCTACATTTTCACCATCCGGATATACGTGTATAAAACCGGTTAAAGTTCTGGACTCAATTCCGGTTATCCGGGGTTCATAAACAACACAAACATAATAATAAACGCCTGTGCTAACCATTCTATTAGACTGCTGATTTAAACCATTCCAACGAATATCCGGATGAGTGGTTTCATAAATTAATTGTCCCCAGCGATTAAAAATTTGCATTTCAACTTCTTTAACAAAACCATATTTGTTATTGGCCACATATAAGTCCATAATGCCATCGTTTCCCGGGGCAAAAATATTGGGTAATTCATAAAATGTGCATTCATCAATGCATACATTGCCTGACGGACTGCTTTCGTTGCCAAACGAATCAACGGCTGTTACCTGGTAACAGCCGGAAACGTTATAAATGGACGAATCTATATAATGAATGTATGTCCTGGTCGTTTTCTCCAGTTCGTTCTCCAATTGTTGAAATGTTCCATCAAAGGTAGGTGAATAATATAAATTATAGTGTACTACATCTTCATAACAGGAATCATAAGGCATTGCCCAGGATAATTCATTTTCAAAAAATTCGCAATTGGAAGTAAGGGATTGGATTTCAGGCTGACAGGGCGGAATTGTGTCAATAGGGCGTCCGCTAACAATATGGGATTGGTTTTGTGCATTATAGGTATTCCCAAAAACTTGGCGGTATCCATAACTTTTGTATTGGTAGTAATAGTCTTTTGAATTGATCAATGCGCTATCAATAAAATCGACACTGTTAGTAAAACCGACTGAGTCATAAATACCATCAAATTCATCCGACCGCCATAAGGTATACAAGGTATCAATCCATGGAGATTCCTTTTGGATTTGATGGGTAAGTCGATTATCACCGGCCAATAAATCACTGTAAAGCGTTTGTCCGGTTTCAACAGCATTCCGATCGCCATTGATATAGTATGGTACCATTGTACCCAATGAATCCCAATAAATTTCAACGCGGTAATAATAAGGAAAATCGACCGTATTCAGGTCAATATCCGTATAGGTTGTATCACGCAGATCGTTGGAAGGAATGGTAGCAATTTGTTGAAAATCAGATGTATTGTTATAAGAACGGAATATTCGATATTCACGATCAGCCACATCGCTTATAATAGTGTCAGCATCAACCGGAAAGGCCCAGCTCAAAAACACTTCTCCATTTGTTTCATCTACCTTTGTTACACTCACATTCAGCAATGCCGGCGACCCTGCTTTCAGCTCACCGCATACTTCGTTTGAAGGCAGACTTTCAGCGCCATCTTCATATATGGCCGTTATTCGATAACAATACAAAAACCCTTTATTGGCTGATGAATCCCGATAAATTGTGTCCTCCGGGTTATCAATTATCCCAATCAATTCATAACCACTGTTTTCAGGTATTCCCTGGTAACAGGTGTCGGGAATAAAATCGGATGAATCCCTTTTGCGATATATTTGATATCCCTGGACATTACCGTAAACACTCTGTTTCCAGCTTAATTCAAGTTGGTTGTAAAATGATTGAATGGTTAGCGAGTCCGGCGATGGCGCCGTTACTGAAATAAAAATGTTGTCAATATCCACCAGGTTCAGTTCGGGATTCTGATCTTCGGCCTTTACAACCAGTTGGTAAGGATATTTCCGAACATGGGTGAAATTTGTTTTCCAGGTAAACGAGCTTTCTAAAAAACCCAATTCAAATGCAACCGTATCATTAACTGGTGTATTTTCCACTGCATAAGGCCCCCCTGTAAATGTATGTTTTATATAATCATTATCAATATCCGTTGCAGATACATTGAACGTTAATGTATCTCCGGCCAGCACACAATAGTTTTGTATGTTTCCGTTCACGGGAGGATTATTATCTGTTTCAAAAACATCTATTTGCATATCGCGTACAATGCTGCTTACTACCTGTCCATCACGCCATTCATATATTTGCATGGCAATATTGAATTTACCAACTTCGATAGGCGCATTCCATACCAGATCGCCGGTTACGGGGTTTACATACAAGGTATCAGATGCATCAGGTAATTGATAATTGGGAATGGGTTCACCACTTTCACCGCGACAAATGGTTAATCCGTATGAAAGACTATCACCGTCGGGATCGAACGCTGCCGGATTGTGTATAAACGGATGGTTCACCCCTGCCCTGTCGAACGGCGGATTCAGTAATACAGGTGAATTGATGTTACCCGTTGAAATATTAATATTTAACGTTGTTTTAATTGAAAAAACCGTGAATACCGAGTTCGGTATATTTAATACACCCGGATTCCGGTTCGGGTCTTCCATAACGATCTCGTAAATACCAGGCCCTGGAAATTCATGAAAACCAATGTAGGTGTTTTTTTTATAGAAATTAGGTAATAAAACCTGGCCTGTTCTGCCAACAGTGGTAAAAGTTCCATCCCCCCAGCTCACCAGCAGGCTGTCTCTGTCTACGGTTGTCAGGGTGCTGGTGTAGGTTGTTACCGTAACGCGATACCGATACCCCTCAATCAATTCAACGGTGATTTCTCCAGCCCTGTTGTGCGTAGCAAACGACCGAACCGAAAAAATAAATAATACCACCGCTAAAAGAAAATATCTCATTTGCCAAAATTTATTGAAAGGATATTGATTGCTTAATAATAGAATAATTAAACATTAATCCTTTTTCCGCATCACCTTTTGAGACGATAACCAAATTTGACTGATCATAATAGATATCGGTGAGCAGGCTATTGGTTATTCTCAGTTGTTGTAATTCATGTTGATAATTGATAGTTAATTCTATCCAGCAAATATCGTGCTCTATTTCACTATGAATGGTATCAAACTTAAAAATATTTTCCCCGTTACTTTCAATTTTAACATGTTTTTTAAGATAGTTTGCAATGAGTTGAATATATTGATCATTCAGTGTATCGACAATAGCAATAGGTGTATTGTGGGCATGACTTAAAGCGATGGATAAATCATCACGGTAAATTTTTATCGATATGGCGGCTTGTTTGTTTTCTGTATCGATAACGATATTCATTACTGATACATGAATGGGATGAGCCCTTGCCATTGATGTTGCTATACAACATATCCAAAATATCGTGCCATATTTTATGATTCGGATCATTTAAAATATCAGTTTCCGAAGAGATAAAAATAAGGGAATCATCCAACACCGCCAATAGAACGGGCTAATTAATAGGTGTATGTTTATACAGCTATTCTGAATCCTGAAATAAATTACGGTTCAATAAATTGCTTACCGTAGTAATTTCAATAAAAGATGCCCCGTGCTTTATACCGAAATTACCTGATAAAACAACCACCAGCGATTCTTTATTGATCTGACCTGATTCAAATAACTTGCGAAGTGCATGGTCCACAAATTCAGAAGCCGTTTTACGTGGCTCCATGTAATTGGCATAAACACCATACGACAGAGCCAGTTCACGCACTACCCTACGATCATGCACCATAGCCAGGATTGGATTTTTGCCACGATATGCAGCAACACCACGAATGGTATTACCACCATGACTTTCGGCAATAATGGCTTTTATATCCAATCGGGTTGATGCACGCACAGCTGATTTGGCAAGGTATGCACTGGTTTCTGTAGTGAGCACTGTGTAAGGCGTATCCTCACGGAAAAGCTTTTTGTTAGCTTCTACTTCCAGGGCAATCTTAGTCATGGTTTGCACAGCCTCCAGGGGATAATCGCCATAAGCCGTTTCACCACTTAACATGATGGCATCGGTATCGTTGTAAATAGCATTGGCCACATCACTTACCTCAGCCCTTGTGGGCCGCGGATTTCTTATCATGGTGTGCAGCATTTGGGTTGCTATAATTACCGGTTTACGCCGTTCAATGCATTTGCTAATGATCATGCGTTGTACGCCCGGAATTTTTTCATAAGGAACCTCAATGGCCAGATCGCCACGAGCCACCATAACACCATATACATAATCCAGGATTTCATCAATTTTATCAACCCCTTCCTGGTTCTCAATTTTGGCAATGATCTTGATCTGACTTCCTTTGGCATCCAACATGTTCTGAATTTCCAATACATCTTCTTTGTTGCGTACAAAAGAATGTGCAATAAAATCAAGGTCCTGCTCAACGGCAAAATTGATGTATTCTTTATCCTTTTCACTTAATGCAGGTAGCGAGAATTTACCATTGGGCACATTCACACTTTTTTTATTTTTAATAGTACCGGCATTTCTGGCTTGGGTAATCAAATATCCTTCTTTTTTCGAGAGAACTTCAAACTCTACATCTCCGTCATCTACCAATATACGTGCCCCAATTTCAACTTCATTCACAAAATTAGCGTGGGCCACATAAAACCGGTTATCACCGGCAATTCCGGATGTATTATCGCCAATTAATATTTCATCGCCTTTTTTAACATCCAACTGATTTTCCAATCCTTTGGTTCGTATTTCAGGCCCTTTCGTATCCAGCAATAATGGTATTTTACGGGATACTTTGCGTACATTTTCAATGACCTGTAACGTACCTTCTATAGATTGATGTGCAGTGTTAAGGCGTACCACATTCATACCTGCATCGTAAAGGCTTTGCACAAAATCTACATCGCAACGCAGATCGGATACCGTGGCCACTATTTTTGTTTTCTTCTTCATTAAAATTGACAATTAAAAAATTTTCTATGATCTAATTTGTGCTATTTTTATCAATTTGGCAATACAATAATGAATATTACCAAATTATCTGACGTTAAGGCTTTGTTAAGCTATAATTAAATTATAATAACTATTTGAAATACTGATTATTATAACTCAATATATCCATTAAAAAAAACGGAGCAAAGCTATAATTATTCATTCAATAAACAAGTTACACCAATAAATTATATTGGAACGCATTAATAAATAATTATTATTTCATGAACTGGGAGCAATCGACCAAAGGATTTAAAAATTTCCTTAAAATTGAAAAAGCACTTGCCAACAACACCATAGAAGCCTATTTACGAGATTTAAACCGGTTTAAAGAATTTTCTATCGATCAATTGAAGCATCAATCACCCCTAACCATTCAGTTATCAGACATCAGAAGTTTTATAAAATTTTTGAATGATCTGGGATTAAGTACCCGTTCACAGGCACGTCATGTTTCCAGCATAAAAGTATTTTACCAATTTCTTATGATTGAAGACCTGATGCATGAAAATCCGACTGAGTTACTGGAAGCCCCAAAGCTGGGAACAAAATTACCGGAAGTATTAAGTGTGGAAGAAATTAATGAAATTATTGCCCAAATTGACCTGAGTAAACCGGAAGGCATCCGAAACAAGGCCATTATTGAAACCTTATATAGCTGCGGACTAAGAGTTTCTGAGCTGGTGGAACTGCGCATCAGTAATCTATTTTTTAGTGAAGGGTTTATCAGGGTCATTGGAAAGGGCAATAAAGAACGATTGGTTCCTGTAGGCCAAAAGGCCATTCAGGAAATCAATCTTTATTTAGATAATGTTCGTAATCACCAGGAAATAAAACCCGGTCATGAAAATATCCTTTTTTTAAATCGTCGTGGCAGAAAATTAACACGGGTCATGATTTTTACCGTTATTAAAAGCCTGAAACAGGTAGCCGGAATAGAAAAGAAGGTCAGTCCCCATACGTTCAGACATTCATTTGCCACTCATCTTATTGAAGGCGGGGCTGATTTACGTGCCGTACAAGAAATGCTGGGCCACGAATCGATTATTACCACTGAAATATACACGCATATAGATCGCCAATATTTAAAGGATACCATATTACAACATCATCCGAGGGCCTGAAATGGAGATTAATTAAAATATTGTGTAACATGGGTGTCGGATTTTGTATAAATACAATCACACTAAGTTTAGTTTTAGTATACGTGTTGGCATGTCCGATATGCACCGTTCCTTCTGAATAACCATCATAGCGCTAACCAAATAAATAAAGTCACTTGTTATTTATATTTTATTAGACAATCTTTGTTGATAACCTGCCGGTATCAAAAATAATAATTGTGGCCGGAGAATAATTATCCAATTTATGAAAACCATTCCGTTTCTTTCATGCCTGTTGATGCTGGTATTTGGCTTATGTACCTTCCAGGAATCGGCCATATTTGCGCAAAAACTCAAAAATGAAAAGCACCGATGCGGGACAATGGAAATGCTGGACAGACTGGTTGAAGCCGATCCGGCCTATCAACAAAGACTATTGGAAATGAAACGTGTTTCGCACAATCAAAGTCGGCTTAAATCCACCGATCAGGGTGAAACCATCACCATTCCGGTAGTGGTACATGTAATATATTTCAATGAGCAGGAAAACATTTCACAAGAACAAATATTATCACAGATAACCGTGATCAATGAAGATTTTCAAAAGCTGAATGCAGATACTGCAAATGTACCGGCAGCTTTTACCCCCCTCATTGGCAATGCAAATATTCAGTTTTGCCTGGCACGAACCGACCCTGATGGAAATCCTACTACAGGAATTACCCGGACACAAACTACTCTTGCCTCATTTAACTTTGATAATGCAATGAAATTTGAAGACTCAGGCGGTCATGATGCCTGGAATACCAATAAATATCTGAATATATGGGTTTGTCCATTGACCGAGCTGCTTGGTTATGCTCAATTCCCGGAAGGCCCTGCAAACACAGATGGTATTGTGGTAACCACTGATGCTTTTGGCTCATCAGACTATGATGATGGCAGTTTTTACTTATCGGAATTTTATGATAAAGGCCGTACCACTACTCATGAAATTGGCCACTGGCTCGGATTGTTTCATATATGGGGGGATGATACCGATTCAGATGACGAATGTGCCGGTGATGATGAAATTGATGACACACCCAATCAAGCCACCGAATATTATGGTTGCCCGGACTATCCGCAAAACAGTTGTGGTTCCAATGATATGTTTATGAATTACATGGATTACGTAAATGATGACTGCATGCATATGTTTACTAAAGATCAATGCACCCAAATGGGTAATATCATCCAGGCATTTCGTTTTGATATATTGGAATCTGCCGCTTGCGACACACCCACTGTTCATGATGCAGGAATTTCGCATATTAGTGAACCCGATATACTTTATATCAAGGATACTTTGCAACCACATATCAGGCTAACCAACTATGGCAAAAATGAGCTCGACTCGGTGATGGTGTATTATGGCCGCAGTAATAAAACGGATTCACTGCAATGGACAGGTTTTTTGCCAAGCGGCCGGTCAACTGAGATCATTTTGCCGGAAATCATCTTCCAGGAGGCCTCCGTAACTTTTTTTGCCTATACCCGCTTGCCCGATGGAAATGTGGATGATGAGCCAAACAACGACACATCACGTATAGTAACAACAAAAAGTGTAAATAATATCACTTTCCATCTTCAAACCGATTCGTTTGCCCATGAAACAGCCATTGTGGTAAATAATACAGAAGGAGATGTTTTGTATGTATCCAATGGTTACATTAACAATAACTTCAGCTCTGAAGTAATACCACTTGGTGGCAATGGCTGCTATAAGCTGGTTGTAAATGATGAAGCAGGAGACGGCATTTGCTGCAATTTTGGTGAAGGATATTATTATATTACCAGTACACAGGGTGATACTTTAGTATATAACAACGGTACGTTTGGCAGTGAATCATCCAATACCCTCTGTTATGCTGATTCAGTGGATGCCGGGATAACAAATTCAGAGTTCAGCATCACCGATCCGTGTGAAAACATGGGGCGAATTAAATATGAATTTACCAATCATAGCCCGCAGGAGATCAACCAATTATCGTTTCAGGTATTTATTCCCGAATTACTCAACGACACTGTGAACTGGACAGGTAGCCTTGCCCAATATGAAAAAGACAGTATTATCATTGATATTGAAATTCCTTATGGACTACACGATCTGGCGGCTTCCATTTTATCCGTTAACACACAAAACGATCAACTTTTGGTGAATAATGATGCGTATGACGAAATTGACATGGATATTTATTCCTTATTCCTTCAAATTCAGCCCGATATTTATGCTTCTGAAATATCCTGGTTGATCAGGAATAGCAATTCACAAATAGTTGCCCGTGGGGGGCCTTACAGTGATGATAATCTCGATTTAATTACCAGTAAAATAAACCTGCAGGATGATTGCTATACCTTTATAATGACAGATGATTATGGTGATGGCTTATTAGCCGGTGCTTACTTTGGCGGTTATGATGTGTTTGGAAATGAATTATTCTTTTCAACCGGGGATTATGACACAACTCAGGTACACTATTTTTGCATCAACAATGTTGAATGTCTTAGTCAGCCTTCCGCTGTAACCAATGAATATGACAGCCCTGAAATATATCCAAACCCTGCGCAGGATGCCTTTTACATTAATCTACCACAGCACAAAAATCAATCCTGGTCAGCCCGGATTTATACCATTGATGGAAACCTGATTCGTCAATTGCAACTCAGGGAAAAAACAAGAATCGACCTGACCGGTCAGCCAAAAGGTATATATCTTGTACGCATTAGTAATCATCATAACACGTATGCACGAAAACTAATATTGCATTGACAGCTAACAACTATGAAAATTATCCTAATTCTGTTTATACTTATGGTGTGCACGGCTTCTCAGGCCCGGCCAAACATTGACAGTCTGACCTTACACCAGCAATTAACCGGGAAATGGGAATGTAATGAAATACTTCATCCCGCCAAAAATAAAAAAACTTCCCAACCTCAACAGAAAAGCAATGGAAATTTTACCATCCGGTTGCGTGATGATTATTTTATTGAAATAATGGTTCAGGATAGTATAATCTGCACTACCAACTATAAATTGAAAAATAAATTGGGCAAATGTTTTTTTTATACCCGCCATTGTGAGCCCGGTATTCCTCTCCGCTACCAAATAAATGATGGTATTGTACAGATAGACGGTGATAAACTCCGAATCAATTGCGCATATAACGACCGTGGATACATTTACATATTTACGAAAGTAATCCCTCCGCCCACTAAAAGATTCAGATGGTTACTTTGGTGGCGATAATGGACTGGCAATTATCTATCTTAGATGAAACAGGCACGAGAAGCATCTATCGGTTGACAAAATATTCACGAATTTCAAGTGCCAGGCCATGTAGCTGATTAATCATGACCTTATCCAACATATTATTCACAAAACCTGACCGGTCTTCTTTCGCACTATTCACTACCAACTCTATCTGTACATCGTTATAACCTTTATCCTTTAAGTACCAGCGCGTATCAAATCCTCTTATTTGTTTATAATCCCCTTCGCTGTAATGGTGATTTTTATCCAAATCCTGGTCAATTACAAAACCGGTAACATTTTCCATACCGTTTATGGTGGTTTTTATAACACCTTGTCGATTTAGTATATTACTAACCCCAATACGCACCCATACATATTTTAGCGTATCATTAACCTGTTCAACAGTTTTGATATCAATAATCTGATCAATCCAGTTTTTATAGGCAGCAGGCGTTAATAACAATTGTTTTACCCGATTTGCCGATGATTCAACTTCAAACACTGTTTTGAATTTTCGGGTATGATCGGATTTTTTCTTATAAACAGTAATACCATTATTGTTATTTACCATTTCATATTCCTGCGCGTTTACAGTTGAATGGAATATAAAAATGAATATGGGCAGTATGAGAAATTGTAAATTTTTCATGGTTAAGCATTGTGTTGACCAAATTTGTTTCGGAATTAGTTTGCTCAGGCAGACCATGATTCGGGGTTTATTATTGCAAATGTAATAAACAATATAAATCAATGTTGTATTAATTGGCTATAGATTAGGTATTGATAATAAGTATATGTATTTTTGTGCCGATTTTGTATCTGAAAACTACGTAATTATACTTCCAGGTATGTATATCTACGTTTTATTTTCTTATTCATAATCGTAATTATTTAGGCAGAAAGGAAAATATAAAACAAACAACTAATCAGTTACATTTTATTTCACCGTACTGCTACAATTATTAATCTGGCTTTAAAAGCCCTAAAATTTTTTTAATCATGAATATTTATGTAGGAAACCTTGACTATAAGGTTGAAGAAGAAGATCTTAAAAGCTTATTTGAAGAATATGGCAGTGTATCGGAAACAAAAATTATTACCGATAAACACAGTGGCCGTAGCAAAGGATTTGGTTTTATTATTATGGAAGATGATAGTGAAGCAGAAAAAGCCATTGCTGCATTAAATGGTTCAACTTTCCAGAACAGACAGATGGTAGTGAATGAAGCGCGGGAGAAAAAAGACAATAATAACAGAAATAGATATTAAATCAGATGGACATCGGTTATCAGTAAAATGAATTCGATGCGCCGTTAAAAGGTATAAACATGAGGCAACTCAAAATATCGCAACAAATTACCCAGCGCGATGAGAACTCGGTAAACCTCTATTTCCAGGAAGTCAATAAGTATCCGATGGTTAGTGTTGAGGAGGAAGTAGAGTTATCCGTTCGCATTCGCAATGGCGATCAAATGGCATTGCAAAAGCTGGTACAGGCAAACTTGCGGTTTGTAATTTCGGTTGCCAAACAATATCAAAACAAGGGCTTGTCTTTTGCCGACCTCATTAACGAAGGAAATGTAGGTCTGGTAAAAGCAGCCCAAAAATTTGATGAGACCAGAGGGTTTAAATTTATTTCGTATGCTGTTTGGTGGATTCGACAATCAATCATGCAGGCCATTTCCGAGCAAACCCGTATTGTTAGATTGCCCTTAAACCGTTTGGCTTCCATAAATAAAATTTCAAAAGCCAATATGTATCTGGAGCAGCAATTTAACAGAGAACCCACTGATAGTGAGCTCGCTGAATACCTGGAAGTCGATGAAAACACCATTGATGAACATAATAGAATTAAGCATCGACAGGTATCCTTCGACAAACCATTATCACATGATGGGGAAAGCGATTTTTCGTTGTACGACATCGTTGAAACAGACAGTATGCCGGCCCCCGATGAAAAGCTGGTGAACGACTCATTAAAAATAGACCTGCTGCGTGCAATGAAAAAACTGAATGACCGGGAATTCAACATCATTTCCATGTCGTATGGTATTAATAAAAACGAGGTATACAGCCTGCACGAAATCGGCGACAGGCTTAATATGTCAAGCGAGCGGGTTAGACAAATACGTAATGCCGGTTTAACAAAAATTAAAAAAATACTTTCGGGAAACTCTTGTTTTCTCGATCATGCATAATCTAAAAAATATTGAATGGGTAGAGCAAAAGAAACTTTTGGCAAAAAAGAAGTAAGAAATAAACAAATTAAAAAACGCAAGGACAAGGAAAAGCGCAAGGCGGAAAGAAAAGAGCAGGGTAAGAACAGCTTTGAAGATATGATTGCCTGGGTTGATGAGAATGGACAAATTACCGACACCCAACCTGAACCAACAAAAGACTCTGAGATTAAAGCTGAAAATATTGAAGTTTCTGTTCCAAAAGGAGGAAACGTAAAAGATATAGAAACTTATAGCGGCAAAATCAATAATTTCGATGAATCAAAAGGTTTTGGATTTATCACATGTAACCAGATTGATAAGCCGGTTTTTGTACATGTGAACGACAGTGAAGAACCCTTACAAACCGGATTGAAAGTGGAATTTGAAACCGAATTAGGCGAAAAAGGGCTGAAAGCCGTGAACGTAAAGGTTAAATAGTGTCATATCAATAAAGCATGTATGATTCTACTTCAAATAGTATTTTCCTCTTAACCTTGCTAATTCCCAAGGACTTTGTGTGCCATTGGAACGGTTCTCCACGGCAATACGTGTATTGATAAATACATCTTCAATGCGTTGACTCACTTTCAACTGCCTCATCAATTCCTGGGTATATAACCCATTATCATCAAGCCCATCGGATGCATAAGAACCGGGAGATGTAGAATAGGCAACTAATATACCGCTCGGCGGTTGAATGGAGGCAAGGCCTTCCGCACCTCCCCGGGTCCAGCTTCTAAAAGGATTGTTGCGACAAGCATCCAATATCACCAAATTTAAATTGTCATCATCGGTCGTGGCCATCATATCCATAATTTTATCTACCTCAACAGTTTCAAAAGCTACATCGTTTTTACTGTTTAAACGGGCATCGATCGGGATTAAATAGTTTTGCTGATCAACCTGGATACCATGCCCTGCATAAAAAACCAGGGTTACATCGTATTGGTGCAGCTTACTGCCAAATTCCTTTAATACTTTCAGGAAACCCGGATAATCCAGGTCTGTATGTTGCATAACATCAAAATTTAAATCCCGTAACAAGACAGCCATGTCGTTTGCATCATTGGTCGTATTTCGCAGGGTTGACGCGTGCTGATATTCCGCATTCCCGATAACCAGTGCAAGGCGCTTCTCTCCTACAATCAGCTTTTCGGGTGCTTCGTATCGTATTACCTCGAGATATTTAATTTTTTGTTGATTGCTACGATCCGCAATTTCCAGCTTGATCAAATTACTTCCCAATGCCAGTGGTGTTTGATATGAAAACCGCCCGTTTTTATGCTTTACATTAGCACCATTGATATGTATGGTTTCAATCCCATCTTCATCCATGGCATAGCCCGATATTGTATACTGCGATTCTTCGGTTTCCATTTTATCCTTGTTATTGAATGGCGGATCCAGCACAATACGCGGAAGACGCTTAATATCCATAGCGGGAATTAAATAATCAATGCTTAAATTATCAACCTGCACATGCAACCCGCCTCCTACGGTAATCACCAATCCATTGCCATAAAACGGCAAAAAACCTGTACTACCCAACAATTGATCGTTAATAAAAAATTGATATTGATCATTTGTTTTTACAATTCGTAACCGGTTTTTCCCATTTGTAGTTATAACATCCATTTGGCCTGGTGCGATTAATTCCTGTAAATTATCCGATATATTTCTTACCATACCAAAACCGGAGGGTGTGAAACCAAAACTGAATTGATGCATATTCTCAAAGTTACATCCCCAGGAAAGGGAAATAAGGCTGTTTTGTGATGAAGCATCAAATTGTTTTATGGCCAGGTCAATGGATATGGAAAAATTCTTATCTGTATCAATTTGTATCTCGTTGGCAATAACCATTGTATTACCGGGGTTGGCGGATATTTCAACCAGCATTTCATCCGTAATACGGGCCGAACCCTGGGCATCGTCCACACCTATACCAACCCATTCGTCGGCATTGTTTGTAAACGATTCATACCATACCTGCTGTCTGTCCATTTCGGCAAGTTGTTGTGCCTGCAGCCCGGCAGTGGCGAAAAGTAAAATGAGAATTGTATGTAATTTAGCAGGAATAATCATAACATAACTTTAAAATACTGGAATAACATAACCGGAAACTATGCAAATACGTCTGTCAGGATTATTAACAGCGTGTGAATCGGTAACACCAGGTGGTAGTTCCTCCCCTTTCCCCTGGTGGTCAATAATAATCTGCAGCTTATAAGTACTATTCAGTTCGTTTAAATAGGATTCTATAATATCTTTTACTTCTTTGGCTCTCTTTTCAGATAGTTGCAAATTATTTTTTTGTCTGACCGACTTGTTCTGAGACCCCTGAAGATCAGCATATCCAACCACATTGATCTTTACTTTTTTGGGTTTATCAATATACATTTCTTCCTGATCCCATTCCTTAATAATCTGTTGTATTTCCTTATACACAAATTCCTTTAACTCAAGCCTTCCTGTATTACTGATATTGGCGCTGCCTGTATGGAAATATACATCAGACTGTAATTTTTTATCCAGCTCTTTCTCAAAACTTTTATATATGGCACTTACCTCATGACTAAGTGAGCTGAGACGTTGCTGATATTGTCGTATTTTATCGAATTTTCGTTTTTGGTTGATATCGAGTGTTGTTTTTGGTTTTAAATCCAGCACACGTTTCTGTACGTATTGAATTTCCTGTTCTTTTTTATCAACCATATCAATAAAATCTTCGGAAGAGGAATTGGGATTTTCTTCTACTTTCTTATTGATCTCATTACGCAATTCACTGGTTGCCATTAACAATTCCCCTGCTGCTGCAGTCGTTTTCTCGGCTGATTCCCGACGTTCCTCATATAATTCTTTTGAGCAGGAGGTACAAAATAGAACACATACAAATAAACCGCTAAAAAATATACTTGATGAAAAAATTCTATTCATGGTATTATAAGGTATTTTCCGCTAAAATAATACACCTTTTGGTAAGTTACAATTATTGCTAACGTATCAGGTATATCAAATATCTCATAAAAATTTCAACATTATTGGTTTATTAAACTGATAAAGTAAAATTAATTCCCTCCCTTAAAGTCAAAACCTGCCCGGGACTGAATGTTGGATATTTCGTTTAGAATTTTTTTGAGTGTTGCCAATTCAATTGAGTTTAGTTCATTAACCGATAGTGCGTTCTCAGGTTGCTCGTTATTCTGTAAATATTTTACCTGTGCTTTGAAACGCAACTGCATCAGGTAATTATAGGACATTAGCATCTCATCATGTAATGATTTGTTTATAATATTATTATGCATCAGGGCTTTTAATCTGTAAACGGAATTGGTTTCGTTAACCAATGTATGAAGTGCATACAGCCTTATAAAACCAATTAATGGCATAAGTATTTTTTTAATATCCAGTTTCACTTCATCGCCTGACTGTTCTTCGGTACTTATAATATTGCCAAACAAACTCACCGGAGGTTTGAATTTTTGTACATTTTGCGCCGTATGATAAAAGAATACTGCTTTATTCGGAAGAATGGAATGAACATGGGAACGCAAGGCGGACACCAGATTTTCATCACCATATACAGCCCTGAAATCGAAAAATATGCTGGCTTCCATAATGCTTTTCGGATCACTGTTGGTTATCCATCCCTCAAAATACTTTTTCCATACCGAAAGTGGTTGGACCCATTTCGGGTTTTTGGCCATTACTTCCCCTTTACAATACTGGTAGCCTATGGCATGTAAATTATCCGAAACACGGTTCCCAAGCTCAACAAAATAACGGGTGTTTGTTTGAACATCTTTTGCACCGCCATCGGCAAATACCAGGGCATTATCCTGATCGGTAGCAAGCGTTTGTTCCCTGCGTCCTTCACTTCCCATTACCATAAATGCAAACGAACAGGGTGGCGAACCTAATTCTTCCAGCGCCAGGTCAATGGTTCGTTTGGCAATGGCATCGGAAACAGTGGATATGATACGCGTTATATTTTGGGTTTTATCGCCGCTTTCCAACAAGGCAGTTACCAACACCGGCAATCGCTTGTGAATCCTAATTAGTTGTTTAATGTTTTCAGCAGTTTCAATTTCCCTGATCAAATACCCCGAAGCATTCTGCTGTAATCCGGCTATTTCTTCTTTGCTGATTACGCCAATATACCCCCCTTCAGGATTTTTAACGGCCAGGTGGGATACCTGATGCTTATTGGTTTTTAGAATGGCTTCATATAAAAGGGCGTTATCGGCAATCGATATTACCGGGGCAGTCATTATTTCCATGGCTGACATTTGCGGATCTTTGTTTTGGGCAAGAACACGTTTTCTTAAATCACTATCATTTAATACGCCAATAATATCATTATCCTTGTGAAGAAAAACGATGCGTTGGTCTTTTTGGCTCATTTTCATGGCTACCTCACTTATACTGGTATCAATCGGACACTTAAAAATTTCCCGTATAAAATGTCTGATGGGCTGATTCATCAGTAATAATGAAGTATGAAGTTCTTCGGCAAACATACGGGTTTCCCGCTCTATTTGATTACTCTCACTTATTTCTTTTATAATCAATATATATCCATCCTCACCGGAATGCGTGATTTTTGAAATCGAAGCAATCACTTCTTTTGTTTCATTATCGCTGCATTTTAATTGTGTTTCGAGGGTAACGGATTTTTTGGGATGCTTACTAAATGATTTAAGTATCTCGGGCCAGTCGATCTGAAAAATATCTTCAATGGAAAGCTTTTGCAATTTGACTGAATCATAGCCCGATATGCTGTTGAATTTCAGGTTCGAAAAGATAATGTTCTGGTCTATGGTCATTAATGTTCCTTCGGTAGAAGCTTCTACCAATGACTTGTACTTTTGTTGTGATAACCGCAACTGCCTTTCGGCTTTCTTTCTGCTTTTTTCAATATTCAGACTTTGACGGATAACATATAACAGGATGATGCCAATAACCAGGGTAATCAGGATGGAAATGCGTGTAAGTCGCGATTTCATTTTTTTTATTTCACCCCGCACATCTTCCAGGTATATACCCGTACCAACTATCCAGCCCCAGGGTTCAAAACCGCGAACATAAGATAATTTAGGCACAATGCGTGTGGAATCATCCTTCCATTGCCACATGTAATCAATAAACCCCTCTCCTTGTTGCGATACCATCCTGGTTGCCTCAACAAACAATTTTTTACCATTGGCATCTTTATAATTGGTGAGGTTTTGTCCTATTAAATCGCTCCTGTAGGGATGCATGATCATTTCGGGTTCCTGATTAATAATCCAGAAATAGTCCTTATTTTCCTCCCCATAACGAATTCGTTCTATCCTGGATGCTGCCATTTCTTTTGCTTCTTTTGAAGATAATACAGAATGCCCGGCTTCATCATGGTATTCTTCCAACAGACTCCATACTGTGTTTGTTAATTCTCTGATGGTTTCTTTTTTCCCGGTCATAACACTGCGTTCAAATGCCGGAATTATAACCACGAATATGGACAGTATGAACAAACATATAGCCAGTATAGAGGGAATGACTATACCCGGAAAAAATTTATGCATACTACCTGATGTCATTTATATAGGTTTTGATTTAAGTTTCATAATAATCCCGTGTATCGAACAATTTAATTATATCGGAATGCATGCCTGTTGACCGATTATTATTTGTAATGTTAATAAAACAAATCTCAATTTGTCGAAATTAAAGATAATATCTACTTATATCCGATGAGCCCTCACACTGTTATGATCGGTGTTAAATATCAGAAACCCATTTCGCTTTGAACTACTCGTAACCGGAGGTATTCCTACACAAACCGGTTTGTCAGGAAGAACCACTTCTTTAAACATATACGCTTTCAAGGACTTTGGAGATGCAACAAAAAAACCTTGCGTGTGGGCATGTCCACAAAAACTAATTTTACAATTCAATGATTCCATGAATTTGAAATGCCTTTTAAATTCATCGGCATAAGTATAAAATTCAGTTTTAAGTCCTGATATATTCGGATACACGTAATGCATCAGAAGAATATTTTCTGTTTTGGTTTTCCTGGTTACATATTCAGGTAAGGTACGCAAAAAATTAATATCCGACTTACGGTATAAGGGATCGAGGTCATTTTCTTCATGCATCCATAGGGTCTTTGAACCTAATTCATGCCGTTCATGGTAATCGAGCTGATACCAATTTTCCGGATAATCGAAAAAATCTGTGTTTTTTGGAAGTATTTGTGCTGCATGAATATCGTGGTTACCGAGAATAACCTGTTCACATACTGACCTCACCAGTTTTAGGCATTGATGTGCATCACGGGTTGAGCGATAGGCATAATACGGGGCACTAAACCCTGAAATATCCCCTAAACATATAATACTATCGGGTTTGAGTTTTTCAATTTTGCGAATGGCCTCTTTTAAATTTTCGTAATCTTCATGTATGTCCGTAATCAGTGCTAATTTCATACCCTCCAATTATAAACTCAATTTGTAATCATGCATGTCTGAAAATCAAAATATTAAATATATTAATTCGAATCATAACATTCTAAATGTCAACATTTTTACATTTTTGATAAGGTATATATTTTGAATTAACATCAATATTGAAGCGTGTATTTAGTCCCTGTTGGGAGGAAAGAGTTTTTCAATAAGCGTTCGTTTTCTTAATGGTTTGCCCAGCAACAAATTCAGGTTATTTTCCGCATCCAGGTTTCTGTCCCACAACTCCATAGCACGAATATAACATTGTGCAGCACCTTTAATGTCTCCCTTATGACGATGTACAAGTCCTAAATTGGTAACAGCAACCGACAGGCGTCTTTTGTTTTCCTTTTGTGCCTGAAGCAACTCTTCTATTCGGGCATCAAAGAATTCCATTTTTTTGGCATTATCATATTCATTTAGCCCCATCATAAATTCTGATCGCGTGGAAATACGCAGTTGACTTTCATCTAATTTACCATATTTTTTTAGCCATTGCTCATACATTTTAATACTTCTTTCTGCAGCCAATTCGGCTTGCGTTAATAGTGAGTCTTTAAGTGCTGTGTCCGCTTGAGCAATAGGTAAATGCAGTGCCTGAACCAGATAAGCCGCAGCCCGGTTGTTATAAAGCACCCCGGTTTCATAAGAATTTTTATAATGCGCAATTCCGGCGTAGAAGGATTCAATACTGTCCATTAATATAAATACCGAATCTAAATGGTTATTCCCGGTATAGGTATTATATTTCTCGTATAATGTACGTGCATCGCTGATACGTGGATCAACGGAATTATTTATGTTGCGGTAATAGACTGATGCCAGCATGATGCAAACAATTACAAGAATACTCATTGTTACAATGAGTATTCTTGTATTCTTATTTTTTATAAGTCGTGCTGATCCGATAATTCACAATTTAAAGATATTTGTTCATCCTTTCTCCATTAATAAACTTGCTATGAATGTACCTGTTCGATAAGGAATTTACGTATTTCAAGAGGAGTAGGTTTGGTTACTTTTGAAACAATGATATGAACTATTATTGCCAAAGGAGCGCCTATCCATGCAAAATACCATCCGCCCAGCCAATAGGTTATGAAATCCATAGCTGGTAAATCCACACCTTTCACGTTTGCAACAAAATAGGTAATTGCGACTATTGATACCAACCCGCCTGTTATTAAGCCTGCAATTGCACCCGGACGATTCGATCCGCTCCACCAGATACCCAACAGGAACAGCGGAAATATGGTACAACCTGCCAGTGAAAATGCTACGGCAACCAACTGTGCTATCAATCCAAGCTTCAGTAGGGCTATTCCGGTAACAATAATGGCCATGAGAATAGTACCGACACGTGCCATTAACAATTGCTTTTTGGGCGATGCATCAGGATTAAGGGTTTTTACATATAAATCGTGGGAAAATGCTGATGCACCCGCTACCAGTAGTCCTGAAACAGTAGAAAAGGCTGCTGAAACACCACCTGCAGCAAGAAACCCGGTAATTAACGGATTTATATTACCCAACTGTGCGGTATAAACCACAATGGCATCTTTTGATAATTTACCGACCTCGGGATTAGCCGAGAGTATTTTACCAAAAGCAGAATATACCGGAGCACTCCAGTAAAGCAAACTAATAAAAAACAATCCCCATACCACTGACCATCGCGCATCTCTGGCTTTAGGCACCACATAGAAACGTTGTATTACGTGTGGCAGGCCGGCGGTACCAATCATCAGCGAAAAAGCAATGGCTATCCATTGAAAGAAACTGCTTCCAGTTGACGGGTCCCACGGCATGGCATATTCAGGAGCCGGGGCAATGGCAAATTTATGCCCGAGTGAATTAACGAGTTCCCTGGTATCGTTTAAAGGAACACCGGATACAATGTCCGACACAACCGAACCATATCCGATTTGCGGCAGCAGCCAAAAATAGTCAAATTTGAAAGTGAGTATAAAAAGCGGGATCATAAAAGAGATGATGATGATCACATATTGTATCTGCATATTTTTGGTAACACCTAACATACCGGATATAAGGGTATATAACAATACTACCCCGCCACCCAGCATAACCGAATAATTAAAATCAAGGCCGAGTATCCATTTAAACATATCGCCAATACCTTTAAACTGACCGACACAGTAGGATATAGAAATA